>NZ_JAFCMD010000040.1:0-35201 GCF_018130105.1 Bradyrhizobium sp. AUGA SZCCT0160 | reverse complement strand
TACGCCGCGGGCCAGTTCACCACGCTGTGGTTGCCCAACTATACCGAACAGGTTGTCGCCGGCGTCAACACGTTCGCCTTGTCCTACGCCGAGCGGAACGTTACCGCCCCGCGCACCGAGCTCGGACTTCGCGCGGACACCTCCTTCGCGGCCACCGATGCCGTGGTCACGCTGCGCGGCCGCGCCGCCTGGGCCCACAACTTCAACACCGACCGCAGCGTCAGCGCGATCTTCCAGACGCTGCCCGCCTCTGCCTTCGTCGTCAACGGCGCCGCGCAGGCCAGGAACAGTGCACTCGTGGGCGCGTCCGCCGAAGCGAAATGGCTGAACGGCTTCTCGGTGGCGGCAAGCTTCGAGGGCGAGTTCTCGGACGTCACCGACAGCTACGCCGGCAAGGGCATCGTCCGCTATCAGTGGTAAGGCGGCGGCTCGCAGTAAGTCACTCGGCGCGGGTCAATTCGGCCCGAGCACGGAAGCCGCGACTTTAGCGGGCACCACATATTCGATCTGCACCTTCTTGCGTTCGGCATCCCGGCGTGCCTGCAGCCAGCCTGGAAACCACATCGCGATCGCGGGGAATATCAACACCAGGACCACGCAGAGAACCTGGATGACCATGAAGTCCGCCATGCCGCGGTAGATCAACCGCAGATTCCATTCCCTCACGACCTGCTTGAGATAATAGGCCGACATCGCGACAGGTGGAGACAGGAACGCCGTCTGCAGCACGACCGCGACGATGCAGCCGAACCACACCATGTCGTAGCCGAGGCCCTTGGCCACGGGCGCGAGCATGGGGAGAAAAATAAACACGATCGCCGGCCATTCGAACGGCCAGCCGAGCAGGAATATCAGCGTCAGCAGCAGCGTCATGGTGCCCCAAGCCGGCAGCGGCGAGGCCAGCAGGGCATTGGTCATCCAGCTGGCGGTGCCGAGCCATGCGAACACCGCACCGAACACGTTGGAAGCGACGGCGAGCAGCAGCACCATGCTGGTGGTCGCCATCGTGCTGTAGCAGGCCTGCAGCAAACCGCTCCACGTGAATTTGCCGTAGAGGATGACCAGAAGGATGGCGCCGAGCGCGCCGAGTGCCGCGGCCTCCGCGGCCGTCGTGATGCCGGCCAGGATCGCACCCAGCGTGACGATGGTCAGCACCGTCACCGGAACGAGGCCGACCAGGCACTCCCACAGCACGATCTTGATCGATTCCGGCCGCTCGTCGAGCGGCACCGGCGGACCGAGCTTCGGATTGAAGTGACAGCGGATCAGCGTGTAGGCGATGAACATGCCGGACAGCAGGAAGCCCGGGCCGAACGCGGCCGCGTACAAATCGATGATCGAAATGTCGAGCACTGGTGCCATCACGACCAGCATCACCGACGGCGGAATCAGGATGCCCAGCGTGCCGCCGGCCGCGATCGCGCCCGCCGACATGCGCACGTCGTAGCCAGAGCGGATCATCATCGGCCCGGCCATGATGCCGAGCAGCGCCACCGTCGCGCCCACGGTTCCGGCAGCGATGCCGAACAGCGTCGCGGTAACGATGACGACCACGTAAAGCGCGCCCTTCAACGGCGCAAACAGATCGCGGAACGCCCTGAACAGTCGTTCCATCAGCCCGGCCTGATCGCAGATGAAGCCCATCAGGATGAACATGGGCACCGCGACCAGCTCGTCCTGCTTCATGATGCCGATGGTCTGCAGGTAGGCGAGACTGAGCACCCGCGGCCCCATGCCGATGTAGCCGAACACGCCCGCGAGAAACAAAAGCGTGAAGCTGATCGGCAGACCGATGAAGATCGCCCCCAGCATCACCAGCAGCATGAATAGGCCAAGCAGCTCGAGTCCGGTCATATCTCGATCTTTTCCTTGTGCTCGAACTCGCGCCCGAACTGGATCTGATACCAGCACTTCAGTACTTCGGAGACGCCCTGAAGCATGAGAAGGACCGCCGCCAGCGGGATGGTGGCCCGGAACGGCCACATGATCACGCGCCACACGCTTTCCTGCGATCGCTCGCCGGTGTCCCAGGAATGCAATGCGGCGTCGTAGCTGACCACCATGAAGGTGATCATGACCGGGTAGAACAGCAGGATGTAGGAGATCATGTCGATGATCCCCTTGGTGCGTTCCGAAAAGTTCTCCCAGTAGATATCGGTTCGAACGTGCGCGCCTTTGTAGAGCGCGTATCCGCAGGCGAGCATGAAGGCTGAGCCGTTGGCCATGAAGCTCGACTCGTAAACCCAGGCGGTCGGGGCATTGAACCCGTAACGCATCACGACCTCGTAGGTGATCGTCACCACGAGGAACAGCATCGTCAGGGAGATGAGTTTGCCGGTGACGTCCGAGAACCGGTCAATGGCTCGAATGATCGTGTAGAAGGCGTGTGGAAACTCACTTCCCACGCCAGCAGGATACGAGGCTCCGCCGTCAGTCGACATCATGATCCCCTTGGAAAGCAACTGGCGCCTGTCAATGACGCCAGTTGCGCGCGCGAAAGCGGATCACTTCTTCTGCAGATAGACCTTGTCCTTCCAGTAGTACTCGCCGGCGAAATTATAAGGCGGGAACCAGGAAAGCTTGAACGGGACGATTTTCTCGGCGTAGGCCTTCTGACTGTCCATCGCCTTCTTGTAGAACGGGTTCTTGGCGGCGTACTCGGACTGGATCTTCTCCCACTCGTCGAGGAAGTTCTTCAAGACATCATCCGGCGTGCGATGCAACTGGACGCCCATCTTGAGGAGGTCCTGGCAGGCCTGCGCGGTCTCGCGGTTGAAGGAGAAATTGCGCTGCGTCGTGGCGTAGACGCTGGCAACCTTGATGATCTCCTGCAGATCCGGCGTCAGCTTCTTCCAGACATCGCCGTTGATCATCAACTGGCCGCCGGTGACGGGCTCGTGCATGCCAGGGGTGTAGTAGTGCTTCGCAACCTGGTGCAGACCGAGCTTCTTGTCTTCCTCGCAGTTGATCCACTCGGCGCCTTCGATCACGCCGCGCTCCATCGCCGGGACGATCTCGCCGCCCGGTATGGTGACGACCGACACGCCAAGCCGGCCGTAGGTCTCCGCGCCGATGCCGTAGATGCGATACTTCATCCCCTTGAGGTCGGCGAGGCTGTTGATCTCTTTCTTGAACCAACCCATACCTTGCGGATAGTCGGTCGGAATCGGGAAGCCCACGACGTTGAGCTTGAGGACGTCGCGGTAGAATTCTTCCAGCAGGGCCATGCCGCCGCCGTCGTAGTACCAGGCCCAGTAGTCGCTTCCGTCCATGCCGAACAGCGGACCGTGCGACATCGGGATGGTTGCGGTGTTGCGGCCGAGAATGTAGCCGAACGGCGCCATTCCGACGTCGAGAACGTTCTTCGACGTTGCGTCGAAGACTTCGAACGGGGGAACGATGGCGCCGGCGGGAAGCGTTTCAATCTTGAGGCGACCGCCCGACATCTTTTCGACTGTCTCGGCCCACAATTTGAAGATGAGGTGGAAGTTCGCAGATGCAGGATGGGTCGATTGGCCCTTCAATACCAGGGGCTTGGGAGCCGGGGTCTGAGCCTGGGCTGGCTCCGTAAAGGTGGCGGCGAGTCCGAGGGCAGCAGCCACGACGATAGACGTGTACCTGAGCATTCTCTCCTCCCTTTTGGCAGCAATTTCTCCTTGGTTGATGTTTTTTTGATTTTGTGAGCTGAGGTTACGGACGGGATGATTGCGCTGTCAAGGCGATATCTGTCGGACCGGCAACTGAGCCGGTGGAAGATGGTGTGGCGTCACGCCGCGATCGAGGACGCCGCGCTGATATCAACCAGCGCAATCGCATCGCACAATACGTTGGCGCCGGCGCCTTGCCTGACGCCGTTTTCGGCGAGATGGCGGCGGAAGGCACGCGCCCCCGGCACGCCGTGAAAGGCGCCGACGAAGTGCCGCGTCATCGAATGCAGCCGCGTGCCCTGCCCGAGCTGGTTTTCGATGTAGGGCATCATCGCGTCGAACACATCCTTCATGGTCGCATGCGGCGCCGCCTCGCTGAACAATTCCGGATCGACATTGAGCAATCGCCACGGCTCCTGATAGGCCGCCCGCCCCAGCATCACGCCATCGACATGGGCAAGATGCGCCTTCGTCTCGGCGAGGCTGCCGATCCCGCCATTGATGATGACGGGCACGTCCGGCAATGCCGCCTTCAGCCGATAGACCCTGTCGTAATCGAGCGGCGGAATGTCGCGGTTCTCCTTCGGCGACAAGCCGTTGAGCCAGGCCTTGCGGGCGTGCACGACCAGCGCATCGGCCCCCGCAGCAACGACGCCGCGCGCCAGCACGTCCAGCGCCACTTCCGGATCCTGGTCGTCGATGCCGATTCGGCATTTCACCGTGACGGGAATATTCACCGCGCGCTTCATCGCCGCGACGCCGTCCGCAACCAGCGCCGGCTCCGCCATCAGGCAGGCGCCGAAGCGGCCGTCCTTTACCCGGTCGGACGGGCAGCCGACATTGAGGTTGATCTCGTCATAGCCGAAATCCTCGCCGATCTTCGCAGCCATTGCCAGATCGCGCGGATCGGACCCGCCAAGCTGCAACGCGACCGGATGCTCGCTCTGATCAAAGCCGAGCAGCCGCATTCGGTCGCCATGGATGATGGCGCCGGTCGTCAGCATCTCCGTGTAGAGCCGCGCGCGCCGCGTCATCAGGCGGTGGAACACGCGGCAATGCCGGTCAGTCCAATCTTGAGCTGGCCCTTGTAGCTGCCGTTGTCGTTCTTGGTGACGTATCCGATTGCGGTCATGGTCTGTCCTCCTGTTGTTCGCGAGGGGCCGATCCCCTGCGATGGCGAGACCGTTATGGGGAGCGCAACACCGATGAACCGGCTTTGGGCGCAGCTTTAGCGGAGCACCTGAGTGGCCGCCTTTTTTGGAGCGAAGCGTGCGCGAGGAGCCGGAGCCGTTTGGTCCGGCGGGGAAAAAAGGCGGCCGCGATGGTTTCATCAGGGGGGCGATTCCCATAGGTCGTCACGCCAAGGAGCAGGAGATCGGAGCCACCGACATCAGGGGGACGGGCCTTGCGCATCGGCCGCCACAACGACACGACGCTGCAGCCAGTTCAAGACCGTCTCGATCCGGGCCGACATCGATATCGTCCTGAACGCGGCAACAGCGCCGGGCCATCCCGGCTTCAGGGTCGTGACACAAGGCATCGAGATCGGGAGCAGGCTCTATCGGCGTAGCGAGAGCTGCGGCAAGGACGTTGTGAGCCTGACGCTCGCAGCTCCCGAGATCGGACCGCGCAGGCACTGCCAATCCTTTGTTCGCGCCGTGGGCCAGGACGAAGACAACCTCTTCACCGTGATCCGGCATCCGTCAAAGACAAGTCCGGCGCTCGCGCCATCAGCGCGGGGGCCGTTCTCTCGCTCGGTTTTGTTTCGGCGATACCGCATCGAAGGGAATCGCGCTTCGATGCAGAGGCGTGGCAAGACGCGACGATGCATGGCGCCATATCTATTTTACGATTGTCGTGTAGAATTATTTTATGCATGCCGATTCCCGGCTTGCGTATGGCGATCACGCCATCGTTTCGGATTCATGGAGGGCAACATGGCCAAGAAAGCGAAGAAGGCAAAGAAGGCTGCGAAGAAAAAGACCGCCAAGAAGAAGAAGAAGTATCTTCAGCCGAGTCTCTTTAGCTTCCTGACATCGTCGCTACCGCCTGACGGCCCAGCGCAAGCGGGTCGATAGTGGTTTCGTCGACGACGATCAGTGGCATTCACTAAAAGCCGGACCTTGGTGCAGCCGATCGCTGCATCAAGGTCCGGTTTTTTTTGTAAAGATGATCGGCGGCGACACCCGATGGCCGCGCGGCGTCAGATCAGCGACTGACCGGCCGGCACATCAAGACTTAAGGAAAGCCGTACATCAGCGGCGGCACCACCTGCACCAGCAGCACCGCCATCGAGCCCAATGTCGACAGCCCAACCACGCAGTGGGTCAGGCACCAGGACTTCAAGGTCGCTTCACTGTTGGCCTCGGGATCGTATGCGTTCGGCATCGGCTGGCTCGCTGGTGTGTGCCCTTGGGGCGCGGTTCGTCATCGAGCTATAGGGTGAGTCGCCTCGATCCGTGCCGATCACATTTCGCGTCCGCCGATTGACTCTTTTGCGATTCGGCTAACCCCGAATTCGGGCGCGGAGCAGGCCTCCGCGCCCGAATCGTTAGCGTCAACCCCCGGTAAACAAAGGCTTAACGATCTCCCAATCCGTTGCGATCTGGAGCGTCTTGTTCGGGTCATAATGGCCAGGCGGAAACGCCATGTAGCGCGGCACCCAGCCCTCCGTTCGCGGACGACCCTCCCCCGTCAAACAGTCGTGCAGGATCTTCTTCTGCACCTTGGCAGTCTCCGAGACATTGGCGTCGGCGACTGCCTGCCCCGCCACCTCGCCCACCAGGGCATTGACGGCAGCGCGGTCACGGACGAGGTCGAGCAAGGTATCGTCAGCCGACCACCACCCGGCCACGTCCGGCTTGAGGGCAACGCCTGCAGCCTCCACCAGCGTGGAGCCTGCCGCCAGCGTCTCGGCCATGACGAGGCTCAGCACCCGCAGCACGGCGTCGTCCGGCATGGCCAGCAGCTTTGCGAACAGCAAAGCGCCCCAGTAGGGGTCGCCATTGCCGCGCGTGACGGTGCTGCGATAGCTCGCCTCGATGTCGAGGAGTTGCAGGACGGCGTGTTGCTCGGCTGCGAAGGCGGCCTGCGCCTTGCAGGTTTTGACCGTTGCGGCAATCGCTTCTTTGTCGGCGCGCTGCGGATCGGCCTTCACGCTCCAGAGCGTGGAGCCTGCGATCATGTGGGCGACCGCAAGCCGCAGGGCGATGCCGGGTTAGGCCAGCAACTCGGCCCGCACGATGGCGTGCCGGTGCAGCGCCAGATAGTTCTCGGCGGCCTTGGTGAGTTCCGCTCTGGGGGCTGGCTCTTTGCCTTCGCCCGAACCGGCTTCCCCACCTCCGTCGCTGCGGCGCGGGCGCCGCTCGTCGCAGGCGAGATAGCCTTCATGGACCTCGACTTCGCCGGTCTCCCGAATTTCGATAAAGGCCCTGCCGCCGTCTTCCAACAAAGCCTCGACATGCTGCCACACGGAAAACCGCTCGCCCTTCTCCAGCACCGACACGCTCCAGCCTTTTTCGGCCAATTCATCCCGGAGCCGCGCGATTGCCGCATTCTGCAGCGTCCAGAAGGCATCGCGGTCCGCGAAATAGCTGACCTCACCGAACAGGTCGCTGACGATTTCGCCCTTGTAGTCATCAAGCGCAAACCGGGCGGCGGTGGTTGCGATCTGGCCGGTGCCGAACAGCTATTGCTTCAGCCGGAAGCCGCGCGGCGCGCCTTCCACTTCTTCCTGATCGTCAGTGCTCGATTGCCGCTCAAACGCGACAACCCATTCCTTCTGCTGGTTTCTAGTGGCTGCGGTCAGTAACTGCAGGTCTTCCGGTTCGATGCGGCCTTCGCGGTAGGCCTGCTTGATTTTTGCGTGAAGGCCCGCGAGGGCGAGGCGCTGTTTGACGTAGAGTTCGGTGACGCCGAACGTCCTTGCGATATCGGCGGCACCCCGCCCCTGTTTGAGCAATCTGGCGAAGGCCTCATATTCCTCCAGTTCGTCCATCGGCGCACGCGCGATATTCTCGATCAGAGAGGCTTCCAAGGCGTCTGCATCGTCGCCCTTGACCGTAATTGCACACGGGAGCAGAACCTCGTCGGCGGCTACGCCCTGTTCCTCTGCTACCCTGGAGGCTGCGAAGTAACGCCGCCGTCCGGCGACGATCTCGTAACCCTTGCCGTTGGGACGCACGAGTAGCGGCTGCAACACGCCGCGCGCACGGATCGATGGCAGGATATCGGACAGGTCGGGCGGTTTGCGGTTGTGTCGTACATTGACGGCTGCGACTTTGAGATCGCTCAATGCGATATGTTGCAAGTCCATGGGTGGTTCTCCTTCTGCTTTCAGAACAGGCTCGGTTGATTGCGGGCGGCCTCGATCCCGCTTGGCGGGCCGGAGCGCTGTTCCGGACCCGATTTCGAGTGAGTTTGGGGGGCGGTGCAGGTGCACGCTGTTTCGCCGCTGAGCTGTTGCGTTGTTCGATGGCAAGCGGCTGGCGCGACCAAGGCCGCGTCGCGAAAGGTACGTGCACCGTTTGCGGTTTCCGGCTCCTGGCGGGCTTCGGCGCTATCGATCCGGCGGCGCGGATCACCGCACCGCCTCGCTGTCTCGCGCCAAGTCCGGCTCGGGCTTATGAAAGGCGAGCAGGAAATCGGCGGCTTTCGAGGCCTTGCTCGCGGCACGAAAGATGGCGCGATTATCTGAACGCAGGACGCTCAGCCAGTTACCGAGATAATCGGCATGCCGGACGGTCGGCTGGATCGACAGCGCCGCGCAAACAAAGGCAGCCGTGATTTCGGCGACAAGCTCCTCGCTGGCATAGAGCTTCGATCCGAAGCTGCCTGTGAGATCGCGGTTCAGCCTTTTGGCATGTCCGGTCCAATGCCCGAGCTCATGAAACAGGGTCCGGTAGTAGTTGATCTGATCGAAGAACGCCGGCTGCGGTGGAATGTGGACCGCGTCTTCCGACGGCCGATAAAAGGCATGCGCGCCGCCGGTGCGGATATCGGCGAGTGTCGCTCGCGCGAGCGCCTCGGCCTGCGGTACGATCTGGCGTTCCGGCAGTGCGGGCGCACAACCAAGGCAATGGTCCGGCAGATTATCGCATTGCGCGACGTTAAAGACGGTGTAGCGCCGCAGGAACGGTACCGCCTCGCCCTCGCCGCCCTGTTCGCTCTGGTTTGAGGCGGCCACCTCACCGCCGGTCTCCTTGCCTCGATTGCTCTTGGGAATGAACTTATCGGCGTAACAGACGCTGATGCCGTGTTCGCCCTTGCGCACCGAGCCGCCAAGGCCGAGGGCTTGACGAAAGGTAAGCCAGTTTTGCGAAGCGAAACCCTGATCGAACAGCCGGTCCCAGAGGATCAACACGTTGATCCCGGAATAGGATTTGCCCGTTGCCGCATTGCGCGGCATTCCGAGCGCGGCGTTTGCCGGACCAGCGCCCCAGGGCTGCGCCCAAGGAAAGGTGCCGCTTTCCAGATCGGCGATGATCCGCCCCGTGATCTCCTCGTAAAGGCTTGCCTTAGGCGTTGCCTTGGGCCTCTCCGCGCGTTCCCGTAGTGAATGGTTCGACATGGCACTCTCCGCTCCTCTCTTCTTTCTTCCGCGTCCTGCCCCCGGAAGGCGGGGTGGGCGGCGAAGAGCGACCGGACAGCCCCGAACGCAGAGGCGGGCTGCACCTGTAAGGCCGGAGCGTCAGCGGAGGACCGCGAGCCGGGCGCTAATGTCATTTCGAAATTTGACGGCTCGCGGTTGCGGCTCGCCGGTTCGGGGCTATACGGGAGCACCGCCCACCCCGTCTTCTGGGGGCCACAAAAAAACCGGCCGGCCGTTCAGGCCGGCTCCGCAGATCTGCCTGCGCCAGCTACTGCGCCTGCCTGGTGGTGCGGCGATGCGGGCGCAAAACACCAAGTCGCAAACGAACCTTCCCGCTATGCCTTGCTATGTCTTTGCGCCAGGGATCGAAGCCGAAGGCCGAGACCGCGTCAGCGGGCTCGGTTCACGAGAGCCCGACCCGCACGCGAAGCGCGTTGTGGTGGCGCCCTGCTACGCCAGGAGCTGCCGAACCCTCTCTTTCAGGATCGGATCATCCAGGCACACCGCCCATTCCAGCAAAGTCTGTCGGAGCGTTGTGGTCAGCCCGCCGTGAAGTCCGAGGCGGTCCAGAACAAGCGATCGATCAATCTCGGCGCGAGCGACCGACAGGTCGGCAAGTACGCGCACATCGTACCCAAGCCTGACACCTTCCAGGGCCGCAATGAAAACCTCTTCCTCGAGCCAGGCCCCGCCTAGAAATATGGCGCCAACATTCGATGCCGCGAGCGACGCTGTGAACTCTTGGTCATGCCACAAGGAAAGGCCGTCGATGCCCATCGGCACGAGCGAATGGGCGCTCCCATCGGGGATTCGACTTGGTTCATATTCGCCGATAGCAAGCTGAGTGACACGGAAGAAGTCTTGACACACCGGAAGCAACGCCAGACTTGCACGGCGACGCGCAACGAACTCGGCCGGCATATTGGCCTCTTCGCCACGCGTCAGATTGATCAGAACCACTCGGCTACGCCTCGGATCTGCCAGCATTTTTGGACTCTTGATACTACCTGTCAGTGCCCCTAATTGCGGAGAGCACATCGTCACCACTAGGCCAGCGCGCGGATCGAATTGGGTGCGAGCAGGACCGGACGCTCGACATCGGCGTTGCGATACATCGCCGCGAAGCGCCTCGTCGGAGGCATGAAGTAGCCAGCGGAGAACGAAGCTTGCGCGATTGATACCCGCTCTCCGCAAGTTCAGATGCGAAACTGGTATGCACGCAAAACCGCGAGCTCCCGAGCATTTTTCGGTGTACGGCGCGACCTTCCCGCCAAGTAAAGCGGGAACGTGTCAGCCAGCATAGACGGTCCCGTGGTCGGCGGGAGACGCGCGCCGCCGACGAGATTACCCTCACCGACATGACAAGGAGATTGGCGGGATTCAGTACGTCATATACATCCAGCTCCTGATCACCGGAGACCGAGACGGCACAGTCAAGACGATCCTTGAAGACGCGACGAGGCCGATACATCCCTGTGGTCATGTTGAGATGTTGGCCAAATTGACGATTGTCGAGTGCGACGACGTACATGGTGACCTCCAGTTGAAGAACGAGGTCGTCACAACACCAGAAAACGAGAGCGAGCCGCGCCTGTACTTTTTTACAGGGTAGATCTCGCTATTGGGTAAAGAGAAAAAGTTCCAGCAAAGTAACTGGCCTTTTATGCGTCGAAAATCACTCCCGCTTTCCGGGCAAGCAGCTTGGCTCGCGCTCGAAGAATGCAGGTTGTCAGCTTGCTCACGGCAATAACCCGCGACGCAGTGCGTCCGCCACGCACTGTGCAATCGAAGTTGCGCCCAACCTGCGTCTGGCGTTTTCAAGATGGAGCACAACCCTGCGCGCACCTCGGCAACTACGGCTTCTCTATCCGCGAGCACCCGGCGAGCCCCAACCGCTTCCTGCCCGCGGCCGGAGTACGGGCACAAGGCGACGGAGAAATACCTAGTGAACAATTCGGATAGCTATTCGCGCAAACTTTGCAGTCAGCAGCGGGTGCGGCTGTCTTCTGCATTCGACTATGTAGCGTTCGTTGTGGCTGCCGCGCGTAGGCAGGATCTATTCAGATGCATCGGATTCTTCTCGTTCTTCAAGGAGCCAATCACGAAAAACGGCTACCTTCGGGATTTTTTCAGATCCTTCGGGGTAAACTATGAAGTGCGAGTAATTGGTCCGAAGACTGTGGTTGAATAATTTGACGAGGGTTCCCGACGCAATTTCTTCGGCCGCGATCGACCTTCGCGCTAAAGCTATCCCCTGGCCGGATATTGCCGCCTGAAGAAGCAGATTGGCATCAGTGAAAGATGTTCCGCGAACATCCCCCTGCAGAAGTATTCCGACATGCTTGAACCATCTTGACCAGGGGAGGTTCAAATCTCGTAGCAAGGGAAATTCTAGCAACTGCGAAGGGTCTGTTGGCAGACTCCCACCATTGAAGTGGGGGCTGCACACGGGGAATAATTCTTCATCAGCAAGCTTGACGGCTACTAGCCCTGGCCACTTCCCCGCACCGTAACGTACTGCGAGATCGACACCGTCGGACTTGAAGTTCGCCAACGCGAGGCTGGTTCTGATGTTGATGTCGATATCGGGAAAGCGATCATGAAATCGGGACAGACGAGGGATCAGCCATCGCGCGGCCATGACAGGCAGCAAGCTTACGGTCAGATCGGTTGAGTTTTTCCCGCGAAGCCGTTCGACCCCGCGGCCGATCTCATCGATGGCGATACTCACGCTCGCCAACAGTTGGTGTCCCTCCCCTGTCAACAACATGCTGTTGCCGCGCCGTTCAAACAGTCGGACGCTCAATTGATCTTCCAGCGATCTGATCCGGTGGCTTACGGCACCGTGCGTCACGTGCAGTTCTTCCGCCGCGCGAGAAAAGCTGCCGTGCCGCGCGGCGACCTGAAAGACCCGGAGGGCGTCAAGCGAGGGTAGAGAAGTTATCATCGGAACGATGTTAGTTATTTTCATATCATTGGTCAAAATAAATCGTTCGTTCTAGTCAATCAGGCGAGCTAAATGTGAATGAGATTGTACGAGAAAAGCAGCACAGATTATCTTAAGGGAGCGCTTCGATGCACGAAGCCGGCAGTCACCAATACCCGCCAATGGAATTCGTGATCTACGGAAAACCTTGCGCGACCAGCGTCCGCGAAGAGGCCGAGCGTCTTGGAGCTGTTCGCGTTTTTCTCATTGCCAGCCATACATTGAATACCAAGACGGACGAGATTGAGAAAATCCGAACCGAACTCGGTGATCGATATGCCGGAACCTTCGATGGCGTGCCTCAACACACGACGCGCGAGGTTGTCGTAAAGGCTGCTGCCTCGGCACTCGACGCCAAAGCGGACCTCCTGGTCGCTGTCGGCGGAGGATCAGTTGTCGACGCGGCCAAGATCGTCCTGATGTGCATGGAGCACAAGATCGTCGATCCAAGTGGCCTCGACGGTTTTGAGACAACGCCCGACAGGCGCTTCGGAGATTTCCGGCCGCCGAAGGTCCGCATGATTGCGGTACCAAGCACGCTGTCCGGCGGCGAGTATAATTCCGGCAGTCTGGTGACGGACACGCAGCGCAAGCTCAAGCAAATCTTCAATCATCCGTTGATGATGCCGCGAACCATAATCCTCGATCCCGCAATCACGAAACACACGCCTGAGAAATTATGGCTAGGTTCTGGCACCCGCGCTATGGATCACGGAATAGAAGCCATCTGCTCTCCGCGCGGCAACCCCTTGGTGGAAAGCGTCTGCCTACGGGGAATTAGATTCCTGCATGACGGGCTGCTGCGCTCCAAAGACTATCCCGACGACGCGGGGGCTCGCGCCATGTGCCAATACGGTTCCTGGCTGTCGGCCTTCGGACTTCAGGCTCGCGTGCCTATGGGTGCGAGTCACGCGATCGGGCACGTTCTCGGCGGCACCTGCGACGTTCCCCATTACTTCTGCACGGCGGTCATGATGCCGAGTGTCCTGCGCTATAACAAACCAGCCACCGGTGGGGCCCAAACGTTGCTCGCCGAAGCGTTGCGGACTCCGAACGCGGACGCGAGCGACACCTTCGCCAACTTCGTCGACCGCCTTGGACTTCCGCGCCGTCTTGCCGAGGTAGGCGTTACTGAAGACAAATTCGGTCTGATCGCAAAAAATGCGATGTTGTCGATCTTCACACGATCCAACCCGCAGCCAATCCGGGAGCCGGACGATGTCGTGACGATCCTCAAGCTCGCGGCATGATCTGCGCGGCGCGCATCGCGGGATCTCGGTCGAATAGCAGCCTCCTTTTGAGAACAAATTGAGGCGGCAATAAGCAGTTGTCAAAGGCTTACCACGACCGGGGCAATCCCGTTGGCCGTGAAGACGTCGTGGTTTGAGTGGCGGCTCGCGCGGGGAAGGCAAGCCTTACGCCCGTCGACAAGTCGAAAGTCGCTTACGGTGAAGGCAGCGGAGCGAGTTGCTTTTTCTTCCCGCCGAAAGATGGCGCAGACCATTCACTCCAAAAAATGAATTTGGTTCTCGGCATCGTGAGCCGAAGGGAGCACCTCAAATGTTTCATCGAACAGGTTTGACGATTATTCTTGCAGCGGTCATGCTTGCCACCATGTTCGGCGGCGCCAAGGCGCTAGACTATCCGAGCCGACCGATTACGCTGATCGTGCCTTGGCCTGCCGGGGGCTCGACAGACGTCGCGTTGAGGGCGATCGCCGACGTCGCGTCCAAGCGTCTTGGCCAACCGATTGTCGTTGACAACAAAGCCGGCGGCGGTGGCACCGTCGGCCCCGCCATCATGGCCGCATCCGCGAAGCCGGACGGTTACACAATTTCTCAAATACCCGTACCAGTCTTCCGTCTTCCACTCATGCATGACGTATCGTGGGACCCGGGCAAGGATTTTACCTACATACTTAACCTGACTGGTTACACGTTCGGCATCACGACTAATGCCGGTTCTCCGTTCAAAACATGGAAAGACGTGGTGGATTTTGCGAAAGCGAACCCCGGCAAGGTGACGTATGCGACGCCCGGCACCGGAACCTCCCTACATATCGGCATGGAGCAGCTTGCATCCCTCGCTGGAATCAAGCTGACGCAAGTTCCCTTCAAGGGCACAGCAGAAAGCAACGCTGCAGTTCTTGGCAGTCACACCATGCTGCAAGTGGACGCTTCCGGTTGGAAGCCGCTGGTCGAGGCAGGCAAGCTCCGGCTCTTGATGGTTTGGACCGAGAATCGTTCAGACAATTTTCCGGATGTGCCGACCTTGAAGGAACTGGGCTATCCCCTGGTCATCGACTCACCATGGGGTATCGCAGGCCCCAAGGGAATGGATCCCGAAGTGGTGGCGAAACTGCACGATGCCTTCAAGCAGGCGATCGAAGATCCCGCCGTGATCGATACACTTGGCAGGTACGACATGATCGTGAATTACAAAGGTACCGAGGAGTATCGAAAATTCGTGACCGACACCATCCAGTCGGAGCGTAAGGCGATCGGTGCACTTGGGCTCGCGAAGAAGTCCAACTAGGCGATCACAGCTAGCAGGCAGGTAGGCCGCGAAGCCGCCTTCGAGCCCCTAGAATTCACAGCCGCCGCGACCGGAGACGTTTACATGAACGCGCAGCCGAAACCTCAGTTCACATGGGATAATTCGGAGCTATGGAGCGGCGCGGCCAGCATGGCGCTCGGTGTCTTTGTGATCTGGGCGGGGGCCAATCTCGGGATTGGCAGCATGAACGATCCGAAGGCAGGCTTCGTGCTGTTTTATACGGGCATGCTGTTGTCCTTGTTCGCTTTCTCGATCGTGATCGCAGCTCTTCGCGAAGGCGGTCCGACATTCAGCTCGCTGTGGGCAGATACGCGCTGGACCAAACCGTTGATCGTCATCGCGTGTTTGGTGGCCTTTTGTGTTCTGTTTGAACCGTTGGGCTTTCTTCTTGCCTCGATCCCGCTGCTCCTGCTGCTGCTGCGCGTCATCGATCCCGTGAGCTGGATGCTGGCGATACCGCTCGCCGTAACCATTCCACTCGGTGCCTGGTGGGTGCTGAAACACGCGCTTCTGATCCAGTTGCCCGCCGGCATTTTTGGGATCGGCTAAACGGAAATGCTCATGGATGTATTTTCCAACGTCGCGCACGGCTTTGGTGTAGCGCTTCAACCGATTAATCTGCTGTATTGCTTCATTGGAGTATTCATCGGGACACTGGTCGGAGTCCTGCCCGGGATCGGTCCGATTTCAGCAATGTCGCTGCTATTGCCGATTACCCTATCGGGTACGCCGGAATCCGGCATCATTATGATGGCAGGGATTTATTATGGCTCGATGTATGGCGGGTCGACAACGTCGATACTCGTCAACATTCCCGGTGAAGCGGCTTCGGTAGTAACTTGTATCGATGGCCATCAAATGGCGAAGCAGGGCCGCGCGGGGCCGGCGCTCGGGATTGCGGCGCTCGGTTCGTTCGCCGCGGGAACTTTCTCGCTGTTCGGACTGATGCTCGTTGCGCCATCGCTGGCTAGCGTTGCCATCGCCTTTGGCCCGGCCGAATATTTTGGCCTGATGGTGCTCGGCCTTGTCGTGCTGACGTTCCTGACGCAAGGGTCGATGGCCAAGGCATTGTTGATGGCTTGCGTGGGCGTTGTGCTTGGGTTGATTGGTCTCGACAGTATTACGGCGCAGCCGCGGCTGACCTTCGGCCGCCTTGAATTGCTCGATGGCATTGGCCTCGTGCCCGTGGTCATGGGCCTTTTCGGCGTGGCTGAAGTCCTCACAAACACCGAACAGGCGATCAAGCGAGAGATCCTCGACACGAAGATCAGGCGGCTCATGCCCACAAAGGTGGACTGGAAAGCCAGCGCAGGACCGATCGGACGCGGCACGCTGCTTGGATTCTTTCTCGGCATTCTACCTGGGGGTGGCGCCGTGGTTGCGTCTTTCGCATCCTATGCGCTGGAAAAACGGATATCGACAACAACCGAGCGCTTCGGCAACGGGGCGATCGAGGGCGTAGCAGGTCCGGAATCAGCGAACAATGCGGCGGCAGGCGGGGCTTTCATACCTTTGATGACGCTTGGCATTCCGCCGAACGTGGTGATGGCCCTGCTGCTCGGAGCGTTCATCGTTCACGGCCTGCAGCCGGGGCCACTCATGATAACGCAAAATCCCGGTCTGTTCTGGGGGATCATCGCCAGCATGTATATAGGCAACGTGATGTTGCTCGTTCTCAACCTGCCATTGATCGGGATTTGGGTGCAATTGCTGAAACTGCCGTACAATATCCTGTTCCCGCTGATCCTTTTGTTCACGATTATCGGTGTCTATTGCACCGGCAATAACGTGTTCGATGTTTACGTCATGGTCGGATTCGGCGTGATCGGCTATCTCATGCGCAAACTCAGGTATGAGCCTGCGCCACTGGTCCTGGCTTTCGTGTTAGGACCGATGCTCGAGAACAACCTGCGCAAGTCTCTGATTCTGTCGCAGGGTGATCTGCTGATATTCGTCCAACGGCCGATTTCCGCAGTGTGCCTGGTGCTGGCCTTGGCCTTGCTGATCGGGCCTTTGCTGCCATCGCTCCGCAAGAAGCGCGAATTCGTCGCCCTCGACGAAGGCGCATGAGCTGCCTTCGCTGCGTTAGCCACCAGCGTTCGTTGGCTAGTTTCGCGCTGCGAGAAGTGCATTCATACCCGTTCTCGTACAACTCCTGACGCAACCCGCACTGCCCGAAGTGCCGGGGCACCGCTGCGAAGGATGGCTCGCTCCGGGTGAAGCCGTTCTGTTGCCGGTACTGTACTCTCACGTGATATTCACTGAACGCCGAGAGGTGATCAGCGATCTGCAGGTCAAGGTCTCGGTGAGACCATGCTGACGATGGCTGCCGTTCGAAGCATTCTGGTTCCTGGATCGGCATCACCCTCCCGAACTGCACACTGGGGTTCAGCAACCACCGATTACCCGCCGTGCCCATCCCTCGTCCCCTGCTATGCGGGTTGTCGGACGGCATCCATGCGCTTGGCCAGAAGCGTTCGGGGTCCGGATTGATTGCCCTTATCTTGCGTCGAAGCGGCCTGGAAGCTCGGTTTCGGCTACCAGACCGCGTGCGTAGTCCCGCCCGTCAGCGGAGCCCACGGGGGAGCGATCAGGCGGCCATGCGATGCGAGCCGGCTCCGACCAGAACTGGCCCATCAACACGAGCTTGCCGGTACATGGCCTCAAGCGCTTGATCCGAATCGTGAAGAAATCCTGCGAGTGCCATCGTCCGCCCAAGCGGCTGCGGATCCGAAAGCCGTTCCAAGGGCCAGCCGGCTCGCCTCAGTATGCGCTCCATCCGGGCATCTGTGACGGTCACGATGGATCGCGCTCCGCTTGACCGCATCGCCTCGATCATCGCGGCAAAGAGCACGAAGGTGGCGCGATTGAAACCATGTCGACCAGACTCGACGCTGCGCTCGGTGTCGACGCAAAATCGCGAACTCTCGAGAATGCGCTCATCTCTCGGCGCGGCTTGGGCGCCCAGCAGATTGGCGAAGGTGTCGGCGAGCATGGTTGGGCCGGTGGTTGGCAGGAGTCTGACGCAGCCCAGAACCTCGTTCTCGTTTGAGAGGACAAGAAGATAGGTTGGGCTCAGAGCATCGTAGATGTCGATTTCCAGGTCACCGGACAGCGACACGCTCCAGTCCAGCCGGTCTTTGAAGACACGGCGACGAAGCCGATACATACGCGTTAAAAAGTCCAGATGGCGACCAAACTGACACGTGTGAAGCGCGATGGCATGCATGCCGGCCTCCTCGAATTATCGGGAGGGCTTTGACAGCAGAAAACGACCACGTGATCGCCTGTCGGATTTTGCAGGTGGCGCTAAATCAACCGGACCACGCTAGACCACGTTGCCTGGAATTCGTCTTGTCGGCCGCGCGGGCGCGCCCTGAACTAGCTTTACTGGAGATCGGTCCGAGGCCGTCAACTCAACAGGCCGCGGCGCAAAGCGATCGCAACACACTGGGCGATCGACGCTGCGCCAAGTTTGCGGCGCGCGTTCTCAAGATGAAATACGACGGTACGTGGCGCTATGGCCACCAGAACTGCGACGTCGGCCACCGTCTTTCCTTGCGCCGTCCAGGCCAAGCATTGACACTCCCGTTGGGTCAGCCCACTTTCAGGGTCCGGCTGCGCGACGAAAGCACCGTCGATTTTCGCGGCGACGTGAACATGGAAGTATAGCCCCACCTGGTAGACGAGATCCCTCCATTCACCGGTAAGGCGGTCAGGATCGATGTCGCGATCGTTCGTTGCCAAAGTGAAGGCGGCCATTCGCCCGAAGCCGCCTCTAATAGGCACTGTGATCCCGGATCGAATACCGAATGTAGTTGCTTCATCAAAAAATTGCCGCTGCTCTCGATTAGCGGCTGGCGAACGAGCCGGCCCACCCCAGCTGAAGAGGTCACGCTCGACCCTGGCACGAATGATCACTGGGTCAAGCTGCTGATATCGAAGGTCAAAGTAGCGATTGGTCCAGGATTTCGGGTAGGACGAGATGAGCATGGAACTGTCTCCGGCCAGGCTCAGGTAGGCAAACCGCTGGAATCCAAGGCTTTGCGTCAATCTCCCAGCAACCCGTTCGAACGCGCTCACGTCGCTCGCCGTCTGGATGGCGTCAACGAACTCCCGGAAGGTGGCCTCTGGAGCCTTCATTTTAGTTTTGCGTTTAGCACTCTCGCCAGAGTCCTTTGGCTCGCCGTTAGTGCTGGCCGCCTTGATGGTCAAGATGCCGATACCTCAAGGCAGCGCGGCATCGTGCTTCATAGCTTCAAAGGTCGCGATCCCAAGCGGAGGCTTGAAACTTCTTTGTTATTTCGACGAAATTGGCCGGTAATACGGTTCTGAACTTTCCAGAATCGCTCTCGACGACTTGCACAATTCCATCCGTGGCGGTGTTCGGATCGAATTGATCACTGGGGAACGCGAGCTTCGAATGATCGATGAAATTCTGCTGTGGTCTGTACCAGACCTTGTAGGCCTCCATCATGCGATCATTGAAGCCAGTGAGGTATGGCCCTGGGTTGATTGTCGCAACCTTGATACCGTACGGCTTAAGCTCGCTATGCAGTGACTCTGCGATTGCTTCGAGAGCGTGCTTTGAAGCACTGTAGGCGCCGGTAAATGGTGGAGTGAACAGTCCGACGACCGAAGACATAAAAATGATCTTGCCTGAACGCCTATTGTCGATCAGGCGACGTACGACCTTTTGAGTTAGGTCGAGGGACGAGAACACATTTGTCTCAAACTGTGAACGAATAACATCGATTGGCATTTCGGCAACCGATCCGCCCTCGCCTGTCCCTGCATTGTTCAGCAAAATGTCAACATCGAGCGATGACGCGAATTCTCGATCGCGCTCGTGGAGAATGTTGATTTTTTCAACGCGAAGCACCACGCCCTGCTGTTTCGCCGCATCACGCAGACTGGTTACCTGCGACGGAAGTTCCACGCTGGCGATGACGTCGTGTCCCCGCGAGGCAAGACGCAAGGCGACGTTCCTGCCAAAGCCACTACCGGCTCCTGTGATCAGTATCTTTTTATCATTTCCCCTCACCTTGCTGTCCTGGTTCGCTCGGTTGGTGGACTTGTTCAAGCCGGATGCGTCGGCAAATTGCGCCGCGGAGGCATTTGCCGGCATTGTGGATGCACCAGCCATCGCTGCGAATACGCCAGAGGCGACGCCTGTCATGAACTCTCTCTTGTTGGTATCCATTAGGTCGATCCCTTACTTGCAAGGCTGGAGGATGAGCATCTTCGCTCGAAGCCGTAGACAGCCGTAGCCAACGTCGTAAAACAGAGCAGCGATTGCTCGGCGACGTCGATTCCAGCCGGCCAAGTTGTATCGGACGAAGGGTAGCCCTGACCCAGGCACCCTCAAATGTCATATCCGCAGTGATTTAGGACATACGAGACGGCAAGTACTTATAGATACTTTGTGGTCTGTTTCTCTGCCGCCGAAAGATCCTTTACCGAGCACCGGTCATCCGGCCTGTTTACGCGGCTTCTGCTGGACCAATTCTCAAGCACAGACCTTTTCCGTTCGATCAGAGCGGCGTTGCTCTTGTCCGGCCGCATGCGCAAGAGCGCCTCCCGGCTTTTGAGCAGGAAAATGAGCAAGCAGAGTTACGGGATAGTTGGCCGATACTTCACCGCGCCTTGATGGTCGATCCATTTCTCGAGTTAAGCGCTTCACAAGTTGAAGCTCTGTGCCAGATGCTCTCGGATCATGGTGATGTGGTCAGCAGTTTCCGCGCTGTGCCGCCAAGGACGCAGCCGCATGTAAAATTGACTCTCGAAAGGCCGAGATGTGGTCGTCAAAAATAAGCATCCAGGGGCTCCTTTGGCGTTAAATCGGTGCCACACAGGAAACTCAGAAGCTTCTCAATCCGTCGCTTCGAGTAAACACCCAGCACCTCCGCCTAGAATGCCTCTTTGCTGTCGAAGTAAGAACGAACCCTTCGGTACGTTCGCGCGCTCGACGATGTCTGCGAAAAAGGACAGACAATGCGAGGAGGCCATGCCCCTCGAGCAGCCTCGGACGTTGGTGGACATCGCGACGACAACGGAGAGAAGGCTTACCGGCCGTCCGACGCGATTTCCGGCCTCGCAGCGCCTGCGGCCAGGCAATCTACTGAGGCAAGTCTAGATCCGCACGCGATAACTGGCGGCGGAGCAGCCTACAGCAGCTCCGCTCTGGCGGACGCCCGCCTTATCGCCTGGGGCGGCTGGCCAAACGTGCGAAGAAAGGATTGTCGCATGCGCTCTCTGTCGCCGAAGCCGGTCTCTCGTGCGACAACATCGATCGGATGACTCGTCGTTTCGATCATTAAACGCGCGGCTTCCACGCGCAGACGCTCGACGGCTTTGGCAGGCGACTCGCCGGTTTCTTCTCTGAACACCCTGCTGAACTGCCGCGGACTTAGTCGCGCCGCATCCGCGAGCGATTCGACCGACAGCTCTTGCCTAAGATTGCTTTTGGCGAAATCAAGTGCGGTTTGGACACGGTCCGATTTCGCATCAAAATCCAAGAGCACCGAAAACTGCGATTGCCCGCCGCCTCTACGATGATAGATGACGAGCTTGCGGGCTATCGCTTTGGCGGCGGCGGAGCCAAGGTCTTTCTCGACCAGGGCAAGAGCCAGATCGAGGCCAGCGCTCATCCCGGCGGAGGTCCAAATCTGACCGTCGACGACGAATATGCGGTCCTCTTCTACGACGATTGATGGATGCGTTTCCTTGAGAGACTTGGCGAAGTACCAATGGGTTGTCGCTCGACGCCCATCGAGCAATCCGGCGTTGGCGAGCAGAAAGCTGCCCGTACACGTCGCTGCCACACGTCTGGAAAGCTTTGGCGCCTCGCGTAGATAGGAAAGCAATCGGTCGGACTGCGGGGCGCATTCGTTGTCGCCCAGAACGATCAACGTGTCGAACTGCTGCTCGAAAATAGGCGACGTTGTGACGCTGAAGCCCTGCGATGATCGCACTGGACCGCCGTTTTCCGATACGAGGCAGAAATCGTAGATCGGCGCATTCAGGCTGTTGGCGTACTCAAAGACTGTTCCGACCGAGAGACCGAGTGGCTGAAAGCCCGGGTAAACGACCATTCCAATGTTCAGCATGGGCCCCGCGTCCTAAAACGTTGCATATATGGCATTTTAGCCATGCCCTTTCAAGGCTAACAGGGAGCATGAATCCGATTTACCCACCAAAGGAACGAATATGACCAAGGGAACAGCAGTCATCACCGGCGCGCTTGGAGGCATCGGCAAGCCCTACGCGGAGGGTCTCGCGAAGCGGGGCTACGATCTCATTCTCGTCGCGCGGGACAAGCAACATGCCGAGGAAGCTGGCCGCAAGATTGGCAGCGCGACCGGCCGCAAGGTCTCTGTCGCTTCACACGATCTGGCTGACTTGAACGATTTGGCCAAGCTCGAGACACTGCTCGAAACTGA
This sequence comes from Bradyrhizobium sp. AUGA SZCCT0160, assembly GCF_018130105.1. Lineage (NCBI taxonomy): Bacteria > Pseudomonadati > Pseudomonadota > Alphaproteobacteria > Hyphomicrobiales > Nitrobacteraceae > Bradyrhizobium > Bradyrhizobium sp. AUGA SZCCT0160. Next base: position 12,980 of record NZ_JAFCMD010000040.1, on the reverse strand, counting down.
TCAAGACGTAACACTGCTGGCCAACATTGCTGGAGCCGCCACGTTCAGCATATTCAGCGAGATCAAGAAAGCCGACATCGATCAGACCATCGCCGTCAACGTGACCGCTTTGACCCGGCTGAGTCGCGCGGTTGCGCCACGCTTCGCCCAGAAAGGGGCTGGCGCGATCATCAACTTCGCGTCCGTTCTGGCGTTTCATCCCTGGCCAGAACTCAACGTTTACAATGCGGCGAAATCCTTCGTCGTTGCATTCTCGCAAGCGCTGCAAGGTGAGCTAAAAGAAAAAGGCGTTCTGGTTCAGGTGGTTTCGCCGTCAGCGACCGCGACGTCGTTCTGGGAGAAGGCCGGCTTTTCTCACAGCAATCTGCCACCCGGCGCGGTGATGAAGGCTACAGATGTTGCTCAAGCGGCACTGGCCGGGCTGGACAATCGTGACGAATGGGTCATGCCGGCGCTCGCCGACACCACGACCTGGGATAGTTTCCAGAAGGCCCGCGGCGATCTTGTCAACGGAATGATGAACGGAACGCTGGCAAAGCGCTACGCTAGTTGAGAATTACCTTTCTCTTGCTGGCTTCTGTGGCGCGGCTGAAAACGCCGCGCCACTTCGCGCTATTGGCGACAAGCGCTTACGGTACAAGAACGATGGCATTCACCTGCTGCGAACCGGGAATAAGGCAGCAATTCGTGTAACGCCGTAAATGGCCTCTCGCGGCCTGTACAGTCTCTTCCGAACAGAGCGAAGGCTCTATTTTCCCGCCCCTCATCCTTCATCATCTGAATGACGACTCGCATGTCGTGTTCATTCATGCGGGTTCGAAAAACCGGTAGCACAATGTGCAAACGACCGCTTTCCCACCGAATTCCCGCCGATCGCCGCGCCCTCACCTTTGTTGCTTTGGTGTCACCAATCAAATGACATAATCGCACTCACGGCCGGCTTTGCACGCAGCTAATACCAGACGATCGCCGCAGAGCCGGCACTCAGGTTGTTTGAAGGGATCGAAATGCTGATCGATCGTCGAAACGTTCTGCAGTCCGCGAGTCTTATCGCCGCGGCCTCGATGGCCTCCGCTGGTTCCTGGCGGGCTATCGCCGCCGGCGAAGGGGCGACGCGACAGCCATCAAATTCCGTGGCGTTGGATGCCTTGATGCAAAAAGCCGTCGACAGCGGCACAGTTGCCGGCGTGGTTGCGGTTGGCGCATCGGCGAACGGGATCGCCTATCAAGGTGGTTTTGGGAAGGCTAACACGGCGGATGGCACGCCGATGTCCATGGACACCGTATTCTGGCTGTTATCGTTGACAAAGGCGTTCACGGCGGCCGCCTGCATGCAACTCGTGCAGCAGGGTCGTGTTCACCTCGATCAGGAAGCTTCGACGATACTGCCTCAGCTCGCAGAACCCAAAGTGCTCGAAGGCTTTGACGGCAACGGCCAACCACGGTTTCGCCCCGCCAAGCGGCCGATCACCGTCAGGCATCTCCTTACGCATACGTCCGGTTACACTTACTCGATCTGGAGCGAGCAACTGACCCTGTATGAGAAGGTCACGGGCATGCCGGACATCGCGACGTGCCAGAATGCCGCCTTCGCCGCTCCACTGGAGTTTGACCCCGGCGAACGTTGGCAATACGGCATCGGCATGGACTGGATCGGCAAGTTGATTGAGGCCGTGAGCGACCAATCGCTGGAAGTCTATTTTCGGGAGAACATCTTTTCTCCTCTCGGAATGAGGGATTCCGGCTTTCTGATCGGCAGCGCGCAAAAGCGGCGAGTGGCCACACTTCACAATCGACAGTCTGACGGCACGCTGGTTCCGGCTGCATTCGAGATGCCTCAGCGCCCGGAGTTCTTCATGGGTGGAGGCGGCGCCTTCAGTACGCCCAAGGATTACATGACATTTCTTCGCATGTTGCTGAATGGCGGCACCTTGAACGGCGCACAGATTCTCCGCCCTGAGACCGTTGCATCTATGATGCAGAACCAGATTGGTCCGCTCGACGTCATCGAGATGAAGTCGGTTCAACCAAGCTTCTCGAACAGCTTCAATCAATTCCCGGGCCAAGCTCACAAGTGGGGCCTTTCGTTCGACATCAATCAGCAGGCGGTAGTCAGCGGACGAAGCGCAGGCAGCATTTCCTGGGCAGGTCTGCTCAACTGTTATTTCTGGCTCGATTCGCACAAGAAGGTAGCAGGTGCCTTGTTCACGCAGATGCTGCCGTTTTTCGATGATCGGGTCGTGGCGCTCTATGGCGACTTCGAGCGAGCGTTGTATCGCGAGCTCAGCCGCGCCTAAGCCCCTCCCCCAGATCACTCCAACAAAGATAAGCACGCGAATGGAGAACTATGATGTACGCCATAACGGGTATCACGGGGAAAGTCGGAGGAGAACTCGCCCGCACACTTCTAGCCCAGGGCCAACCGGTTCGGGCCGTCGTGCGAGACGAGAGCAAGGGCGACGCCTGGGCCGAACTGGGGTGTCAGGTTGCAATTGCCGAAATGGAAAGCGCGGCCGCTTTGACCCGCGCCTTCACCGGAGCAACAGCTGCTTTTATTCTTCCCCCCTCGGAATTTGATCCCGAACCTGGATACCCCGAGGCTCAACGTGTGATTAGCAACGTTGTAAGCGCGCTCAAGTCTGCCGAGCCCGGTAGAGTCGTCTGCCTGTCGACAATTGGCGCCGACGCGATCAAGGATAACCTCCTGTCGCAACGGACCATGATGGAGGACGCGATTACGAAAGTCGGCTTGCCGCTGACCATCTTGCGGCCAGGCTGGTTCATCGAGAACGCACTGTTGGACGTCACGTCTGCACGCGACGCCGGCATCATTCAGAGCTTTCTGCAACCGGCGGACAGGCCGTTTCCGATGGTTGCCACCAGGGATGTCGGACGTGTAGCGGCTGAACTGATTCAGGAAGGCTGGAGCGGAAAGCGGATCGTCGAGCTTGAAGGTCCACGCCGCATTTCGCCGAATGATCTCGCAATGTCATTCGGACGCGCCTTGGCAAAGGTCGTACGCGTCCAATCCGTGCCTCGCGACACTTGGGAAACGCTCTTCCGCTCGCAAGGAATGAAGAACCCCCAGCCACGCATCAGCATGCTTGACGGCTTCAACGAGGGCTGGATCGAGTTCAAAGAACGGGGCGCGGAGGCGATCAAGGGACGCATTGACGCGGACGCAGTCATCGCCGGTCTTCTTTCGACGGACAGACGTGATGAGATCCTCAAAGCATAGCTTCGTCACCAAGGCGTCTCAATCCCAAGACTTGGCTTCGGCACCTATCGGATGTCCGGCGTGAGCTGCCAGCCCGCCGTCGAGAGCGTAATTGCGGTTGGTTATCGTAGTCGAAGCCAATTGTTGACAGGCTCGCAACATTTCTGAAACATTAGTTCATTAATCGAACGGTGGGAGGCGGGCATGAAGTTCGATGGCCGCTTGGTAGCGAACGTAGGTGTCCTGGCAGCGATCGTGCAGGGAGGCAGCTTCGCGCGGGCGGCCGACGCATTGGGCTTGACGAGGTCTGGCGTGAGCCGAGCCGTTGCGCGCCTCGAAGCAAGCGTGGGAGTTCGGCTGCTCGATCGAACAACGCGCTCGGTGTCCTTAACCGATGAGGGCCGGCGCCTTTACGGTGAGATTGGGCCGCTGCTTTCTGGCATCGAAGATGCTTTCACTCAGACTGCGAGTTGCTCGGCCGCGGTTCGGGGCCGCCTTCGGCTTAACGTCAGCGCTTTTTTTGCGACCACGATGTTCGCTCCGCATGCTGGCGAGTTTCTGGAGCGATATCCGGAGCTTTCGCTGGAACTTATCGCGCGTGATCAGCTTGGAGATCTTGTCGCTGAAGGGTTCGACATCGCCATTCATTTCGGAAATCCGCCTTCCTCCTCGCTCGTTTCCCGCAAACTCCTCGAAACTCGTACCGTGACGGTTGCTTCCCCATCCTACATCCAAAGGTTTGGACAGCCCAAGCATCCCTCGGAACTGACCACGCACAATTGCATTCAGGTGAGGAATGCCTTAAGCGGCGACCCCCTCCAGGACTGGGAATATCGGCAAGGACGCAAGGTCGTTTCTGTTCGGACAACGGGCCGCATTGTCGTCACCGAATTTGGGCCAGTAATTGGAGCTTGCCTTGCCGGAGCTGGCATTGCACGGGTTAAGGCCGTCGGTCTGCAAGACTTGCTTGCCAGCGGCCGCTTGATCGACGTCCTGCCCGACTGGCCAGGACAATCATTTTCACTTTTCGCATTGTACCCGGGAGGCCCACATCCAGCCGCGAAGGTCCGCGCATTCATCGACTTCGTCGTCGAGAAGATCGGCAGGCCGCGCAACGAGAAGATTTCGAGCAACCCAACGCACATCGAAATCGATCACGACAAACAGGTCTAGCACTCTTTTGCTGATGCAGATCTCTGTTTCATCTACCTGCTGTCACACCCAGGCCGTCGAGCACTTGCATATTCCGCTCGGACAGCTCGATATCACAGGCGGCTATATTTTGCTCTAGATGTTGGAGCGACGATGTGCCTGGAATAAGAACGATTGCCGGGGACTTCTTCAACAGCCAAGCGAGCGCAACCTGCGCCGGCATCGCACCTCGTCGCCGGCAGATTTTCCTTGATCGGTCGGTGCACACGTCGTGCTCACGCCGCCTTCCAACTGATTGAAGAGATTGAACAATCTATCCAATCCATTCATGGGGGAGTTTGAGTTGGGGCCAGCCATCGAGAGTTAGCTAGATCAAGCTTCACACATCTCAGCGGCTGCTTTGCGCCAACAGCGGTCGGTCACGAGTGCTCTGATATAGGAGTGGCAATTAAATTTACGCTGCGTTCCGAGCGGCGACGGTGTCGGTCCCTGCCGCAGCGAGCGCGGACTACCTCGGCAAGGCAATCGATCGATCAATCGGCACCATCGACCAAGCTGTGATGGAGACTGCTTTTCGAACTGGTACGCAGGATCCATTTCGAACCACCCCTAGATGCGACAACCGTTGTCACCATGTGATCAACGGGGAACGATGCAGCCAAGCATCGGCATGCAGTTGATCCAAGACGAACGTCGCAACGTCTGCTCGCGATATGCTTCCGCCATGGAAGCCTGAAAGATCCGCCAGGACCCGGACCGACCCGTGCCCGGGCTTATCGTTCAGGACGGAGGGACGAACGAGGATACAGTCAAGTCCGCTGTCTCTGACGATCGTTTCCTGCCGATTCTTGTCTGCGTAGACCTTCTTCAGCAGAAGCGGAAAGATCACGTTGTCGAATAGGAAGCCACCGTGTCCGGCACTATCCCCGGCGCCAATCCCCGTGATGCACACCAGGCGAGAGACGTGCTCGGCCTTCATCGCTCTGACAAGCGCTCGCGTGGCGGTCGAGAGAAGCGTTACTTCACGGAAGAGGCTCGCCGGTGTACCCAGCGCGCTGACGACCGCGTCCTGACCTTTGAGGGCTTCCCGCAGCACTTTTTCATCGCGGACGTCACCGACTATAAGTCTGGCACCTTTCAACCAGCTCGCCCTCTCCGGTGACCGCACCAGCGCGGTGACCTCCTGCCCGCGCTCCAGCGTCTGGTCGACGATGAGACGGCCGGTACCGCCGGTGGCTCCAAGAATCAGTATCTTCGATCGGGGAGTCTTGGCGCCATTTTCGGCGCGTCCAGCGTGAATTGTCTTTGAGGAGAAGGACTATGGCCAAGAGGACGTTTCCCGACAAGGAATTGAGCGCAAAGGCAATCAAGGCCCTAATGGACGCCCGGTGCTTGCCTTCCGGTCCTCAGCAACTTGACGCTCTCAAGAAGGCAGCCCAGGTTCGCGACGCCGCTGTTCTCGGCCGAGCTCGCAGGGCCAGCGGATCATGCCCGATCCTGAATTTACCACATCAGTTTCCGAAAAAGAGGTCGTGGTTGTTCATGTGAGGCACGGCCACGTCTTCAAATTTCCAATTCTATCAAACGGCACAGTCACGCTGAACGGGTCTCATATCGACCGAAACCCATCGGCCACAACAGAGGCCGGACGATTTTTGTTTGAAGCTCATACCGCAGCACGAGTCGCCCTGGATCGCGGGCGGTTGGCGAATGAGAAATCAAACTGACTTCGATTTCTCTGCTCGCTTTTCTCTGTTCCGATTGTTGTTTGGTGCGTAAAGACTTTGCGGCCATGAGACGCTCGGCCTCTGCGATTAGAGGTCGTCTGTGTATTGTCCGGGCCCGGGCGAGATCCACCCCAAGCTCGCTGAAGACCGATGCGTAGCGCCTTACCGCTCCGGCCGCTCACCCATTTGGACGAAAAACCCGTGGCTCCCGCGATGCTACAGGCCAAGGGTGCGTTTTCATGAGCCGTCCGTGATCGGGAACAAGTGGCAATGCCCTGAAGTCCGCCGAGCGCAAGGTGCGACACCCGATCTTTAAAGGACTGCGGATTGCGCCTTGTTGCGCTTGGCGGTGGCGCTGCCGAGCTTCGTCTTAGCTGGGTGCGCTTCTTATCGCGCCGTTGCGCGCATTGTCGCCGTTCGCGTCGGCCGACGCGGGCCTGTTCGGCTGACATCGTCAGCACCACGGTCGCCGCTCTGCCTGGCCGGGGGTTCCGGAACCCAGCTCGCTCGCCGCTGTTATCATCTACCGACATTGGACGTCCTAGGACTCCGGTTCGGGTCCCGAGCAAGGACGGTCGATGACGGCACATCTAGCGGCTGCGTTGATAACAAAACTCACCGTCTCCAACTTTCTCGATGAGGAAGACATCGAGGCGCTCCGACGGCTGCCCATACACCAACGCGAGTTCAAGGCGAGGGAAGCCATCGTGTCCGATGGTCAGCGTCCCCACGAGTGTTGTTTGATCGGGGAAGGTTTTGCCTTTCGCTCGAAAACGACCGTCGAAGGCCAGCGCCAGGTTCTTTCCATTCACATTCCCGGCGAGGTTCCGGATCTCCAAAGCCTTCATCTGAAGGTCATGGATCACGATCTTACGACACTAACCCCCTGCACGCTGGGATTTATACCCCATGCCGCGGTGATGGGGCTGAACAGGGAGCGCCCTAACGTTGCTGCCGCCCTCTGGAGAGAAACACTGATCGATGCTGCGATATTCAGAGAATGGCTCCTGAGTCTGGGTCGTAGATCTGCGGATGCTCGAATGGCGCACCTGCTGCTCGAACTCCATCGAAGGCTTAACGCTATTGGTCGTGCGCGGGAGTTGGAATTCGAGTTGCCCGTTACCCAAGCCGATCTAGGCGACTGCCTGGGTCTTTCGACTGTGCATGTCAACAGAGTACTGCAGCAGCTTCGAAGAGAGGGTCTGATTGAGGTTCAAAGAACGAATTTCCGCCTGGTCGACCCTCCGGAACTGGAAAAGTTGGCTGAATTCGATCCATCTTATTTGCATCTGTATCCGGGGAACTAAGGTTCAATCCTTCGGGCGGTAACGTCGATTCTGAAAATCGGTTTTTCTTCCCGCTTGACCTCAAGCGACCAGTCTCCGCCTTCTGACGAGAGCGTCGATTCAATGTCCCTGACAGTGAGAATGGCTTCATGCCATGCCGCCGCGTCGCTCGCGAGTTCTTCCGAGTGTAGAAAGTTCTGGCCGTTCGTAATCTGAAAGGAATAGCGCGTCATCCAATCCGAACAGACGCGGGGACGCGTTGTTCCTATGGCAACAATCTCCCGAAAGTTAACCGTTGTTATAGAGTTTCGAACCATAGAGCCTAAGCTCATCACCGCCGTAAGGGCTTAAGCATCTTTCGGTGGTGAGGACGCCAACTGCGCTCCCGCCTTACTCCAACGGAAGAAGACCAGCGCGATGCCGCAGCAACGCCGCCGTTTTAAGCACACTCAGACTTTTGAAGAACGACTAGCCGAGGAAGCTCAGCGCTTCAGGGAGGCCGCGGAGAACGCCCCGCCGGGTTTGGCCCGGGAACTTCTTCTCAAGCGGGCTCGGCAGGCTGAAGCGGCTTCTCACATGAGTGATTGGCTAAAGTCGCCCGGACTACAGCGACCCACCTAGTTGCCATGACTCGGAGGTATTGCGCCTAAGTCGTGGGCGACGCCGGCCATATCCGCAACCGCATCGAGATTCCATGCGACAATGATGAGGAAGCCCAACTGCGAACTGAGCTATTGGTTGATGGCAAGAGGCGCGTCGGATTGCGACCTTCGAACCCAAAGAGCAGCGCGCATTGCTGGCGCGAGTAAGGCAAGTCAGTACAAAAGTGTACATAGCCCGCCAATGGACCACCAACGGCGCTAGTCGGCCTCCGACCCGCACTTAGCAACCATTGAGTTGCCAGACTGTTGAGCAGTTGCAGCGCTCCCGCTGTGAGGAGACAGCGAGATGCTATTTTACCCCTTCTATCCGGCCCTCATGTTAGCGGTCGAAGCTCAGAACGTCATCGACATGCGCCTATGGAAGATCGCTACCGGCGGCGTTCATGCTGCGAAAGAGACGCAACTGATGGTTTCCGAAAAGATCGATGCCGCAGTGGAAGCTAGCGCGATGCTTGATGGGCGGCAAGACCACGGGCGAGGTCATCGACTTCTATCGCAAGCAAGTGGCAGCTAATGCGACGCGGCTTATCTAATGCCGCGGCGGCATGTACCGCGTGTGGGATGGGCGGATACAAGGATCATCTTCGTCCTAAAGAAGCGCGCGGATACAATAGGAACGATGAGCGGCGCGTCTCGTTGGACGGTCTCCTACGAACAATGGAGACGGCAATGACCACCACAGCAAAGGACGTATACGTCGTCGGCCTGCGCAATGCGCACGCGATGGAAGTACAGGCGAGAGAACTGATGGAGCGTCAATCGGAACGACTGACCGACTATCCTGAGGTAAGGGCGCGGGTGAAGGAACATCTGGCAGAAACCAACAACCAGCTCAGTCGTCTTGAGCAATGCCTGCAAGCGTGCGGAGAAAGCAACTCCACCCTCAAGGACACTGCGCAATCCGTGATGGCCAACATGATGGCAATGACCCATGCCATGGCTGGAGACGAAATTCTCAAGAACACCTTTGCCAATAACGCTTTTGAGCATTTCGAGATCGCCGCATATAAATCGCTCCTGACGCTATGCGACAGCGCCGGTCAAGGCGGCTCTCGCTCCCTGCTGGAGCAGAACCTCAAGGAAGAGGAGCGCATGGCAGCCTGGATTGATGCCAACGTTGCAAAGGTGACTCAACAGTATCTCGCGATCGAACAGAAGGCGGCATAATCATGTATCATCACGTCAAGAAACTGATGTTCACCGTGCGCGTCGACGAGCCGGACGTTCGATTTGGCAACATGCTGCTGGAGCAGTTCGGCGGCGCCAACGGCGAACTGGCTGCAGCGATGCAGTACTCGATCCAGGGATTGAATTGCGAAGACCCTGACCGCAAGGACCTCCTGATGGATATCGGGACCGAAGAGCTCAGCCATCTCGAAATCGTCGGATGTCTGGCGCGCATGCACCTCAAACCCTCGAAGTTCGACCGCCAGGCAGCCGAAACCGACCCGCTGATTGCGATCGCCGGCGGCGGCGGCGTCAATCTGTTCAACTCGCAAGGCAATCCGTGGACCGCGGACTACCTTAAGATCACCGGCGAACTCGACGTCGACCTGCGCAGCAACATCGCGGCGGAAGCTCGGGCAAAGATCGTCTACGAGCGGCTCATCAATTTCTGCGACGACGCCGGCACCAAGGATGCGCTTCAGTTCCTCATGACCCGGGAAATCACCCACATGAAGGCTTTTGCCGCAGCCCTGGAAAGCATGAAAAAGCCGGCGTTCAGCATCGGCAAGCTCGCCCCGACGCCGGGGCTGGTAAATCAGTTCTTCAACGATTCCACCGGAGCCGGCGACGAAGGCGAGATCGACACGCGTGGTCCCTGGAACCAGGGCGGCGACTGGGAATTCGTGGAAGCGCCCGCCTTCTCGCAGTCTGAGGCCGGCATCAATGGCGGCGCGCATCCGATCAAGACCGAAAGTTCGCCTCCCCTCGCGCCAGAGGGCATGGCCGAGCTTCTGGTCGACGAATTGCGGGACATCCTGCACGCAGAGAAGCAACTGACCAAGGCGCTGCCCAAAATGGCCAAGGCGGCGCGGTTCGATCGCCTGCGAGAGCTTTTCGAACAGCACCTGATCGAAACCGAGGAGCAGATCGAGCGGCTCAACGAATGTTTCTCGCTGCTCGGCGAGACCGCCCGCGCCAAGCCGTGCAAGGGCATGATGGGTCTGGTGGAGGAAGGCCAGGAAGTCATGGAGCAAGGCGCGGACAAGGAGGACGCGCTTGCCGATCTCGCCCTAATCGGGGCGGCGCAGCGGGTCGAGCACTACGAGATTTCCGCGTACACGACCGCTAAGAACCTTGCCCAGCAACTGCGCCACAGCGCCGTGGTGGAATTGCTGTCAAAATCTCTGGCGGAGGAGGAAAACTCCGATCAACTGCTCAATCAGGTGGCACGCAGCCTGATGTCGGTTGCCCAGATGCCGGCGGCAGTCGAGCGTATCGAAGTCGAATAAGGGCTACCGGCCGGTGCACCGTTGCAAGCGCGCCGGCCGCCTTTCGTGCGTGGAACGCGAGTTCGAGGAAGCGAACAAGTGCAAGCTGTGACAGCACGCAAATGAGTGATCATCGTCCTCCCCTGAACGACGATCGTAGCCCACTGCTGGATTTGATGACGTGCATTGTTTGCATGCAGACGATGAAGATCGAGAAGGCCGACCCGGACGACGAAGGCAACGACCTCATTCATTACCGGTGCGGCATTTGCCGGGCAGTTGAGACGGTACGGCTTATTCGCCGCCAGCCTCCGATTGGCCAACCGAAAAGATCCTTGTGAGAAGCATTCAGTGAAACCCCGCCTGAGCGACGCTACTGGCCTGTTTTGGCCCCGATTCCCAGCATGTACCACTAGACTTGCATTACTGGGCGCGGCAGGACCGAGAGCGACGTCTCAAGCAAATCGCCCCCTAGAGAGCGTCGCTGGAGAGAGGATCGATAGGCCCTGCTCTCCCGGCGCATATTCGCTCGCGTTATCTCAACCGGGTTTAGCTCGTGATTTCGGTTTCGAGCTTTCCTTTGAATCCGATTTGATCACACTCAATTCTCCGTTTGCCTCCAAACAGGCCTCTCGAACCTCGGCGAGTTGGGAGACTCCTTGTTGTCGCAACTGACCCCTTAGCTCTTCCTCGGTAATAAACTCCTGGCGCATATTACGACGATTCATCTTGCCACCTTTTATAAGCGGAAGCGGCGGAGGAGATAAAAGCCGCTCAAACACTTTAAAGCGGTAGCTGATCCAATTGAGAAACAGGTTCCAGAATACGATAGTGAGGACCAGAACTATACCCTCAGTAATGGACTTATATTCTCTGGCAAATCCGTTCTGTGCGGCGTCGGCTATCACGACGATAACAAGTATGTCGGCAATTCCAATGGTTGAGGTCTGACGCACCATCACAAAGCGTAAGATAATGAAAAGCGACAGGTACATTACTGTGCCCCGCAATATCATCTCCGCAATGGAATGCGTCGGAATTATCAGTTCCGCCCATTCGATTAAGAGTAATCTGTCCAAGTTGTCCTCGAATTGCCGCTTGCCTGGATGAAGACCTTCGTCCCATGACCGAAAAATCGAACTTAGGAATCAGCCCGGTCAGGTCGCCTATGCGTTGCATCGAAGTTAGTTCGAAGGATTGCTTAACATCACCGATCCAAATCTTTGGGGCGTTGTCGGGGGTCGACCGACGATCGCTACGCGAGGCAAAATCCCCATCTGCAAATCCTCCGTTAAGGTGTCTAAATACTCGACGACGTCGAACGTTCCTGTACGCGTCTTTAAGGCTGGCCCCTCCAAGTGTGGTCTTCAGCTCAGGCCGCTTTCTAATGCGCCCTTGCACCGCATCTTTAGGCGATGAGTTGCAACCAGCGGCATGGAGCAGCGTTAGACCACTACCGCCGAGCGACAATCGGACGCAAACGGGGATGTTGGACGCGGAGCATTTTTCCGGTTTCTGCCCGCGTCGGTACGCGCTGACAACTCACCCGTTTCCGGTGAGTGCACTTTTTCAACCGCTCGTTCCCGCCGTTTTGGGAAGATTTTCAGACCGAGGGCGAGATTTCCACCTGGACGCCTTCGCATCGGGCACTCCACTGGAACAAAAAGAATTGGGTGCGGTTGAGTGCGCGAAGCCATCGCCCGCCGTTCAAAACGGCGCCTGTCGCGGATAGCCAAAGGTCTCCGGACCCGCTGTTATTCCTTCAAGAGCGCTCGCGCGGATAGCCAAAGGCGATGGCTACATTTCGTGCGACTCGCACGAATCCAACTTGCACCCTCCCGATGATGACCTAGCCATGCTGGCATAGCGCTAACTGCGCTCATGCTTGTGATAGGCGGACTGTGTCGACCCGCCCGGACCCTCGGGATCTCCGCCCGAACCGACCACTACCACGAAAACTTTTGGCGAGACGGCAAATTTTTGCATTGAGCTGAAACCTAAGACGGGTTTTCGCATTTTGATGTGCGCCATGGCCATCGAGGACTTGTTCCAAGGCGGAGGTGTAAAAATGGAAAGGACTTCAGCAATTTCGTTGCCATCCGTTGACCGCGGACTTTCCCATTATCTTTCGGAGATTCGCAAGTTTCCGATCCTGCAGCCGGAGCAGGAACTCAACTATGCCAATCGGTGGCGTCAGCAAGGGGACCGCGAGGCCGCCTACCATCTCGTCACCAGCCATTTGCGCCTCGTTGCTAAAATCGCCATGCGATACCGAGGCTACGGACTTCCAATAGCGGATATCATTTCGGAAGGAAACGTAGGCCTGATGCAGGCGGTGAAGCGCTTCGATCCGGAGCGCGGCTTTCGCCTTGTTGTATGCGATGTGGTGGATCAGGGCCTCCATTCAGGAATACATCCTGCGCGCCTGGTCGCTTGTGAAGATGGGGACCGGTACGGCTCAGAAGAAACTGTTCTTCAAGCTTCGCCGAACCAAGGCGGAG
>NZ_JAFCMD010000004.1:0-379415 GCF_018130105.1 Bradyrhizobium sp. AUGA SZCCT0160 | reverse complement strand
CCGGGTGTCCCCGGCGACATCCTCAATCCCGTCAACACCTGGAAGGACAAGGCCGAGTTCGACAAGACCGCGCGCGCGTTGGTCGGCATGTTCCAGAAGAATTTTGCGAAATTCGAAGCCCAGGTCGACGCCGACGTCCGCGCCGCCGCGCCCGAGGTCAAGCTCGCGGCGGAGTGATCCGAACGTCATTTCTCGGAAATGAAAAGGGCGACCGCAAGGTCGCCCTTTTTTCACAGAACGCTTGTTCTTGATGCGGCTGCTCTGGCTATCGTCCTTGCAGCATCGCGTTTGTCGGCGTTCGGCGATCGGTGATCTGCAGGCCGAACAGGCTGCCGATCAGCTCCACTGCGACGCGCGCGGTGCGGCCGCGCTCGTCGAGGAACGGGTTGAGTTCGACGATGTCGACCGAGCGCACCAGTTCCGAATCATGCAGCAGTTCCATGACCAGATGCGCCTCGCGATAGGTGGCGCCGCCGGGCACGGTGGTGCCGACACCCGGTGCGACCGCCGGATCGAGAAAATCGACGTCGAAGCTGAGATGCAGCACGCCATTTTTCGCCTTCACGCGCTCGATGACGCGGCGGATCAGCACGCCGACGCCGAATTCGTCGAGCGCGCGCATGTCGGCGATCGCGACGCGGCGGTCCTGAACCAGCTTCTTTTCCAGGGGATCGATCGACCGGATGCCGAACAGATCGAGCTGATCCGGCGTGATCGAGGCGCGCGGCTGATCGCCGAGCAGATCGTCCAGCCCGCCTTCGCCGCACAGGAACGCCGAGGACATGCCGTGCATGTTGCCGGTGATGGTAGTGTCGGGCGTGTTGTAGTCGGCATGCGCATCGAGCCACAGGACGAACAGCGGCCGGCCCTGTTCTTTCCAATAGCGCGCAACGCCATTGACCGATCCCATCGAGAGCGAATGATCGCCGCCCATGAAGATCGGCACCGCGCCGGAACGCGCCAAGTGGTAGGCGCGCTCGCTGAGCAGCCGAATCCAGGTTTTCACCTCGTCGTAGAATTTGGCGTTGGCAGGCGGCGGTCCGTCCGAAATGACTTTCGATATCGAAAGGTCGCCGTGATCCTCGACGGCAAATCCCAACTGGTCGAGCACGCGTGCAATGCCCGCGGTTCTTAGCGCCGCGGGGCCCATCAGCGTGCCGGCCTGCGAAGCACCGATTTCGATGGGGATGCCGAGCAGGGCGATATCGGGCTTCTTGGCGTCGGGTTGGGACATGAGCCGCCTTCCAGGGCCTAGGGAACGGAAGATGAGGCCCGTATGTTCCCTTACGCCTTGAAATACGCGATTTGCGTCGTCGTTGCGAGCAGCCGTCCGTTCGGCGACCACAATTCGCCGTTCTGGTCGCCATAAGACTTGTGGAAAATCTTGGCGTCGGCCACCGCCAGCACGCGCGTGATGTCTTCGGCGGCGAGATCGGCGGCGTCGGCGTGGAAATAGGTCGTGATCGACACCGTGCCAAACGGTACCAGTTCGCGCCTGGCGTGGAAGATACGGCCAAAAAACGCGTCCGACATCGACATCAGCGACAGCGCGTCGATCTTCCGCGGCACCCGGTCGCCGATCCACAGTTTCGAGAACGAGTTCGGCTCGGCCGACGACGTCGAGCCCCAACCCGGCTCGCCCTCGACGAAACGGAAATCATACTGCTTGACCCAGGGAGCGGCGACCTTTCCGTAAGGCAGCGTCTGCTCGTAGGGTTTTGACGACGGGAACGGCGCCTGCGGGTGCGACCATGACGGCCGGCGTTCGGCGAACACCGCGGTGGCCAGCGTCGCCACGTCGCCGCCGCCTTGCGTCATCTCCACGCACCAATGCTGCGTCGAACGGTTGGCCTTGACCAGCCGCACGTCGAGATCGAAGGCGCCTTGCGCGACCGGCGCGCAGAAATTGACGGTGAGCGACAATGGATCGCCCGATCGTTGCGGGTGGTCCATGAGAGCGCGCAGGATTGTGGCCGCAGTGCAGCCGCCGAACGGGCCGACAAAGGCCCAGTAATCCTCGCTGGTCTTGCCCTGCCAGCGGCTGTCGCCGGCGGTGACCTGCGTGGCGTCGTCGAACAGATGCGGTGTCTTGGTAAGCATGGAATTCCCCGGGGTACTGCCGTGCAGTATCACCGCAACTGGCATGAATTCAATGACGTGACAGGTAATGGCTTTCTCCGTCATGGCCGGCGTCCGCTTGCCCATGCCCGGCCACCCACGTCTTCCTTGTCAGTGGCGCCTGAAGACGTGGATGCCCGGGTCAAGCCCGGGCATGACGAATCGAGAGAGATCGCCGGAATTCAGCCCGACACGCCGCGCTGGGCATCCTGCTCCTGCACGGGCCCGGTCGGCAGCACCGGCACGTGCCAGATATCCGCGGCGTATTCGCGGATGGTGCGGTCGGAGGAGAACCACGGCATCCGCGCCACGTTGAGGATCGAGGCCCGCGTCCACGCCGGCATCACCTGCCAGCGCGCATCGATGCCGCGCTGGGCCTCGTAATAGGAATCGAAATCGGCGGCGCACATGTAGTGGTCGAACTGGCGCAGCGTGTGGCCGATCGCCTCGAACCGGGCGGGGTCGCCGGGCGAAAAGTCGCCGCTCTCGATCGCGCTGATCGCCCGCGACAGCCGCGGCGAGCGGCGGATCACGTCGGAGGCATCCAGCCCCTGCCGGCGCCGGACCATGACGTCGCCGGCCTCCATGCCGAAGATCGCGATGTTTTCCGCGCCGACATGGTCGCGGATTTCGATGTTGGCGCCATCGAGCGTGCCGATGGTCAAGGCGCCGTTGAGCGCGAGCTTCATGTTGCCGGTGCCGGAGGCTTCCATGCCGGCGGTCGAGATCTGTTCGGACAGGTCCGCCGCCGGGATGATCACTTCGGCCAGGCTGACATTGTAGTTGGCGAGGAACACGATCTTCAGCCGTCCGGCGACCACGGGATCGTTGTTGACGATCTCGGCGACGTCGTTGATCAGCTTGATGATCAGCTTGGCGGTGCGATAGCTCGCCGCCGCCTTGCCGGCGAAGATTTTCACCCGCGGCACCCAGTCGCGCTGGGGTTCATCCTTGATCGCCTGATACAGCGCGACCGCTTCGAGAATGTTGAGCAGCTGCCGCTTGTATTCGTGGATGCGCTTGATCTGGACGTCGAACAGCGCCGACGGATCGACCTTGATGCTGAGGCGCTCGCCGATCGTCCGCGCCAGCGCCAGCTTGTTCTGGAGCTTGACGTCGCGGAACTGCTGCTGGAACGAATTGTCGCCGCAATGGTCTTCGAGGCGCTGCAGCTGCGAGAAATCGTCGAGCACAGCTTCGCCGCAGGTCTCGCGCAACAGGCCGGTCAGTTTCGGATTGGCCAGCATCAGCCAGCGCCGGAAGGTGATGCCGTTGGTCTTGTTGGTGATGCGCTGGGGATAGAGATGGTTGAGATCGTGGAACACGGTCTCCTTCATCAGGTCGGAATGCATTGCCGAGACGCCGTTGATGCGGTGTGAGCCGACAAAAGCCAGTTGTCCCATCCGCACCCGGCGGCCGGAGCGCTCGTCGATCAGCGAGACCGAGGCGCGGAAGTCGATATCGCCGGGCGCGCGTTGCTCGGCGAGTGCCAGATGCGCGGCGTTGATGCGGTAGATGATTTCCAGATGCCGCGGCAGCAGCCGTTCGAACAGTTCGACCGGCCAGGTCTCGAGCGCTTCCGGCAGCAGCGTGTGGTTGGTGTAGGACAGCGTCGCGACCGTGATCTTCCAGGCTTCGTCCCAGCGGAAATTGTGCAGGTCGACCAGCAGCCGCATCAGCTCGGTGACGGCAAGGCTCGGATGGGTGTCGTTGAGCTGTACCGCGGCCTTTTGCGCCAGGCTGCGCAATTGTCCGTCGGCGGCGAGGTGCCGCTTGACCAGATCCTGCAGTGAGGCGGAGACGAAGAAATATTCCTGGCGCAGCCGCAATTCGCGGCCCGCGGCGCTCTCGTCGTTCGGATAGAGGAATTTGCAGATCGATTCGGCGCGCGCTTCCTCGGCCATTGCGCCGAGATAGTCGCCGGTGTTGAAGGCATCTAACCGCAGCGGATCGGGCGAGCGCGCCGACCACAGCCGCAGCGCGTTCACATGCTGGCCGCGCCAGCCGACGATCGGGGTATCGTAGGCGACGGCCTGCACGGTTTCGCCGGGATGCCAGCTGGCGCGTTCGCGGCCGCGGTCCGCGACATGGGTGACGTGGCCGCCGAAATGCACCTGATAGACCACCTCGGAGCGCTGGAATTCCCAGGGGTTGCCGAAGCCGAGCCACTCGTCGGGATATTCCTGCTGCCAGCCCTGCGCGATGATCTGGCGGAACAGGCCGAAATCGTAGCGGATGCCGTAGCCGATGGCGGGAATGGCGAGGGTGGCCATGCTTTCCATGAAGCAGGCCGCCAGCCGCCCGAGGCCGCCATTGCCGAGCGCCGCATCCGGTTCGCAATTGCGCAGGTCCGACAAATCGACGCCGAGATCGCCCAGCGCCGCCTCGAACAGCGGCAGCAGGCCCATATTGTTCAGCGCGTCGGTAAACAGGCGCCCGATCAGGAATTCGAGCGAGAGGTAATAGACCCGCTTGCGGCCGGCGTCGTAATTATCCTTCTCGGCCGTCAGCCAGCGGTGCACAATGCGGTCGCGCAGCGCCAATGCTGCGGCCTTGTACCAGTCGCGCTTGGTCGCCATGCCGGTGTCCTTGCCGATGGCAAGCCGCAGCTTGGCGAGAATCGCGCCCTTGATCTCGGAAAGCGCCAGTTCGTCGATCGGTTGGCCGGGCACCGGAAAACTCCCTGCGAATGCTTGTTCTTGCAACGCGTCAATCCCTGCAGTTTCAGACTCAACGAAAGGATACGCGCCTTGCATCACAACCGAAACTATCCAGACGTTTGTTGTGCACCGCGCTGGTATGTTTTTATGCAAGGACCGGGCCGATTTGGTGGCCTCCGTGCGCCGATTTCGGTGCTAGAATAACGGCCGAGAGCCTGGATATCGCCTTGAGTCTGAAGGAGGGTGGGCCATGAGATTGATCATCGAGATCGCCGCTGCGACGCTTCTGATGGTCTGCATCAGCGTCACCAGCGCCGCGTTCGCCGCCGGCAAGGCGGGCAAAACCGCCGATGGATTGGGATGCTCGTTCAGCGTCGCGAAGAATGCGGCGCCCGCCACCCGGTGTGCGGCGATGAAGCGGCAATGCGGCGGAAAATTCTACGCCAATTATTGCGGCGGCAAGATGCTGTCGGCGATGTGAGCTGGCAGTCGTAGCCCGGATGGAGCGAAGCGCGATCCGGGATTGGGCAAACCACACATGAATCGGTTCCCGGATTACGCTTGCGCTTCATCCGGGCTATGGGGCCGCCCGAGTCGTCAAAACATCACATGCGTCTGCTAGCAGGCGGCATGACCTATCTCTATTTGGGCATCGCGATTCTCTCGGAAGTCGTGGCGACAACCTTCCTGAAACTGTCGGACGGTTTCAGCAAGCCGCTGCCATCGCTGGTGACGGTCGCGGGTTACGCGGTGGCGTTCTATTTTCTGTCGCTGACCCTGCGAAGCCTGCCGACAGGCGTGGTCTATGCCGTCTGGTCGGGCGTCGGCGTCGTCCTCATCGCCACGATCGCCTGGGTGTTCCAGAGCCAGAAGCTGGACACGGCGGCGCTCTGCGGCATGGGCCTGATCGTCTCCGGGGTTGTTGTCATCAATCTGTTTTCCAGCGCTTCGTCGCAGTAAAGACAAGCCAGCGGCACTGAACGCCCGGGATCGGAAACGCGCAGCGCCCATCAGCCTGTCAAGCGTATCTCGCTGTGCCGCCATGCGCGAACGTTGCCCGCGCTCTCGATACTTCCGGCTTCGGCCAATGCCTGGATGCGCGCAGCCAGCATTTCCGCATCGATGGGCCATGCAAGCGCTTAGCAGCGAATGACAAGGTTGCCGATAACCCGGGCGGTCTTCTGCCAATTCGGTTTCAGAGTGGAAAAGATCAACTCGTCGAGATCGGCCTGGGACACGGACTTAGGGAGCACGACCGCCCATTGCAGGGTCGAATCGATGGAGGGCTCTTCGTCCGATGGCGGTCGCAAGTCCGGATAGCGATCGTAAACAGCCCGCAAGAGGCCGAAATGCAGGGCGGAAACGGTCTCTCCAAGGGGATTGGCGAGTGCTGTCCGATCCGCCTGATCAAGCGCTGATATGCAGCACTCGCCCGGTCAATGGCCTCTGCGGCATCGTGCAAGTGCCTGGCAATTTCCGTGGCCTGCATCCGGTCCATGTCTCGATCTCGCAAATTAATCCTACTGGAACAAATTAAGAACACTTTAGCAAGTGCTTGATATATCATTGTGATTCGGCACAGCGCCGACACAATATCTATGGTCTATCGCCAATATCGAGGACTACATGTCCATGTCCACCATCGCCTTCGATCAATTCGCGCTCACCCGTATCGCCGATTTCGCGCGCTCGCTGTCGCGGCTGCATCAGGCCTCGCGCCGCCAGCCGGTCGACGACGACACCATCGACCGTGAGTTCAATGCCGTCTGCATGTCGGTGTGGGGCTACACGACCGACGATTTCAGCGACGAGTTGTTCTCGATCGCCGACCACGCCTGGCTCGATTCGCTCGACGAGGCCCATGCGCGGATCTTTGCCGCCGAGCAGGGCTACGACCTCGTCGACGACCAGGGCATGCTGTCGGACTGGTGGGGCTATTGCTGGATGATCCTCGCCGAAAAGCGCGGCCTGCTGACGCCGGAAAACCGCGCCGCGGCGCGTGCGGCGATCGAGGAAAAATATCTGTCGGCGCCGAACGTCATCGGGGTGATCGTCGGGCGGTGATGATTGTGTTTGTCATTCCGGGATGGTCCGTAAGGACCAGACCTCAGATGCGCAATTGCGCATCGGGGAATCTCGAGATTCGGGTTCGATGCTTTGCATCGCCCCGGAATGACGGCCCTAAGATGTACTGTTGCTATCGTTGACTCGTGCGATCGGCCGTCAGTTCACTTCCGCCCGCTTCGCCGCCTTGGGGGCCGTGCTCTTCGGCACCACGCTCGCCGGCATCGCGATCTCGTTTCGCGTCTCGGGCATCACGGTCTCGCCGACCATTTCAGCGCTGACAGGTGCGACCTTCATTTCGCCGAGCCGGGCACGGACGCTGGCGGTGAGGCCGGGATAGGAGGCGACGGGCGTGAATTCGGCGGTCTGCTCGGCGCCGAGGCGAACGCCGGTATAGGCGACGAGGCCGTCGGTGGTGGCGACGACGTCACCCGAACGCAGCGAGGTGTCGAGCGCGAGGTCGACCGGCGCAAGGCCGGACGGGCTCCTGCCGTTGCAGGTGCAATCGGCGCGCAGCGCCTTGCGATAAGCGAACGCGTTTTCGCTGTCCGCGTAGCGCTCGCCATTGCTGGCCGACGCGCTGTCGATGTTGCTGCCGTAGAACACTTTGGTGGGGCTGGCGGGGCAGAACGCCTGGCACATCTGAACCGGCGTGGCGTTGCCGCGCGTGGTCAGCGGAAAATACTTGCCGTCGCAGCTACGGACGCAGAAGGCGGGTCCGGAGCCGGCGACGCGCGGCGCCGGCGCGGGCTGCGCTGGCGGCTGATTGAGGCCGAACGGATCGGCAAAGAAATTCGCCTGTGCCGGGGCTTGCCGCGCCTGCTGTTTCTGGCCACCGCCAAAGAACATGTCGAACAGGCCTTCGGCCGATACGCTGCCGGGCACCAGCATGAAAGATGCTGCAAGCGTGGCGGCGGCAATAGAAGTCGCGCGGCGCCGCATGCGCGAAAAAACCAACTCTGTACGCAACGCTAACTCCACCCAACGCAACACTTAACCACCGACGCGCAACAGGCGCCGGTGGATTCACCATAATCCGGGATGGTAAACGAGCTATGAGCAAGCGCTCGGCAGCGGGAAAGAATCGAGTGTCGATGGCGTGCCCCGGATGCTGCGCAGCGCGCTTGCGGTGCGCTGCTGATCCGGGGCCGATGTGGTCGACGGGCGAGTGTGGGTCCCGGCTCTGCGGAGCAGCACGAAGGGTGCTGCACCGCGTCCGGGACACGCGCCAGACGAAAGAGCAATCAGCCCTTCAAAAATTCACCGGCCTTGTAGAGCGAGCGGAACGGAATGCCTGCCTCGGCAAACGCTTCGGTGGCGCCTTCGTCGCGGTCGACCATGGTGAAGACGAGCACGATCTCGCCGCCGGCATCGCGGACGGCTTCAACCGCTTTCAACGCCGAACCGCCGGTCGTCGTGACGTCTTCCACGATCACGATGCGCTTGCCTTGCAGGCTCTCGCCCTTGGCGAGGCCCTCGACCGCCAGGCGGGCGCCATGCTCCTTCGGCTTCTTGCGCACGAAGAACGCGGCGATCGGATGGCCCTTGAGCCAGGAGAGCTGCGCGATCGCGCCGGCCAGCGGCACCGCGCCCATTTCCAGGCCGCCGACGTAGTCGAGCTGGTCGTCCTTCAGCGCCTCGTAGGTCAATTCCGCCAGCAGCGCCGCACCCTCGGGGTCGAGCATGGTCGGCTTGAGGTTGAAGTAGAAGTCGCTCTTGCGGCCGGAGGCCAGCGTGATCTCGCCGCGGCCGAACGATCGCTTGCGGATGATCTCGGCGAGGCGGGCGCGGGAGGCTGACTTGGACAAGGCGTATTCCCAAAGGTTTGAGGCGGGCGGCAATCTATCGGTGCTTTCCCTTTCATTCCAGAGCCGATCTGGCCAAATCAACAGGGCGCGGCAATCTGCCGGGCCCCCGCCGAGCGCAGGGAAGCCCCCTCGGAAACGGCGGTTGTAAGGCCGCAAGCTTCCGCGCTACGGGAAGTCCAAGCTTTATTGGGGGAAACCGTAAATGACCATCGAACTGCACACTTGGAACACGCCGAACGGCCGCAAGATCTCGGTCGCGCTGGAGGAAATGGGGCTGCCCTACAAGGTGATCCCGGTAAACATCAGCAAGGGCGAGCAGATGGCGCCCGCCTTCCTCAAGCTCAGCCCGAACAACAAGATTCCCGCAATCGTCGATCCCGATGGCCCGGACGGCAAGCCGGTCAGCATTTTCGAGTCCGGCGCGATCCTGCTTTATCTCGGCGAGAAGACCGGCAAGTTCCTGCCCAAGCCGCTCAACGACCGCATCCCGGTTTATGAATGGCTGATGTGGCAGATGGGCGGCTTTGGGCCGATGCCCGGCCAGGTGCACCACTTCATCGCGCTCGAGAACGAAACCGACCGCGCCTATGGCCTGAAGCGCTACATGGACGAGACCCGCCGGCTCTACGGCGTGCTGGACCGCCGGCTCGACGGCCGCGACTTCGTCGCGGGTGCGCTGTCGGTCGCCGATTTCGCCATCCTCGGCTGGGCCTGGCGCCACCCGCGCCACAAGGTGGAGCTGAAGGATTTCCCGAATGTCGAACGCTGGTACAACGCGCTGATGGCCCGCCCGGCGACGAAGCGCGGCATGGAAGCGAAGCTGGATTGAGGGTCTCGGTGTCATTGCCGGGCATAGCCGTCTGAAGGACGGCGTCGCTTCCGCTCGCCTATGACCCGGCAATCCATCTTTCTTGACCAAAATGATCTGCCTGCTTGCGCAGGCGATGGATGCGCGGGTCAAGCCCGCGCATGACGAGATGGGCTACGCCTTCCTCGCCTCGAACGCCATTTTCACCGCCAGCCCCGCCAGCACGGTGCCCATCAGCCAGCGCTGCAGCAGCAGCCAGCTCGGCCGCGTGCCGAGAAACAGCGCGATCGATCCGGCCGCCAGCGCGATCATCGCGTTGACGCTGACGCTGATCACGATCTGGATCGCGCCCAGCGCCAGCGACTGCGTCAGCACGCTGCCGACGGTAGGGTCGATGAATTGCGGCAGCAGCGCCAGATAGAGCATCGCGATCTTCGGATTCAAGAGATTGGTGACAAAGCCCATCGCGAACAATTTTCGCGGGCCATCGACCTGCAGCTTCTTCACCTGAAACGGCGAGCGGCCGCCCGGCTTCAGCGCCTGCCACGCCAGCCACAGCAAATAGGCCGCGCCCGCAAAGCGCAGCGCGTCATATGCGTAAGGAATGGCGAACAACAGCGCGGTGATGCCAAACGCCGCGCACAGCATGTAGAACACAAACCCGAGCGCGACGCCGCCAAGCGACACGATCCCCGCCGCCGCGCCTTGCGTGATCGAGCGCGAGATCAGGTAGATCATGTTCGGCCCCGGCGTCAGCACCATGCCGAGCGAGACGAGAGCAAAACCGAGCAGGGCGGACGTGTGGGGCATGAGCGGACTCGCGAGGGAATGCGCGCAGGTTCTAGCGCGCGACATGCCGCGATGTCATTTCGGAAATTGTACGGAGAGCAATTCTAGCAGTCGGTCACGTGTCCCGGACGCGGTGCAGCGTTCTTCACGGTGCACCGCAGAGCCGGGACCCATCTTTCACAGAAGATGGACCCCGGATCAGCAGCGCACCACGCCGCAAGGGCGGCGTGCTGCGCAGCATCCGGGGAACGCCATCGAACTAATGCGCCTCGTCCCAATTATTCGCCGCCCGCGCATCCACCTGCAGCGGCACCGAGAGCAGCACGGCCGGGAACGGTGCGTCCTGCATCACGTGCTGCACGACAGGCAGCGTCGCCGCGACTTCGTTCTCGGGCACCTCGAAGATCAGCTCGTCGTGAACCTGCAGCAGCATCTGCGCCGAGAGCTTCTTCTCGGCCAGCGCATCTTCCATCCGGATCATGGCGCGGCGGATGATGTCGGCGGCGGAGCCTTGCAGGCGGGCGTTGATCGCGGCGCGCTCGTTGAAGGAGCGGACCGAGGCGTTGCTCGCCTTGATATCGGGGTAGTGGCATTTGCGGCCGAACAGCGTCTCGACATAGCCGTGGGCTCGGCAGAAATCCCGCGTCGCATCCATGTAGGCGCGGATGCCAGGAAAGCGCTCAAAATACTTCTTGATGTAGGCCGAGGCCTCCTCGCGCGCGATGCCGAGCTGATTGGCGAGCCCAAACGCCGAGATGCCGTAGATGATGCCGAAATTGATCGCTTTCGCGCGTCGGCGCACCTCGCTCGGCATGTCCTTGATCGGCACGCCGAACATTTCGGAAGCCGTCATGGCGTGAATGTCGAGCCCGTCGCGGAAGGCCTGCTTCAGCACGGGAATGTCGGCGATTTCGGCCAGCAGCCGCAGCTCGATCTGCGAATAGTCAGCCGACACCAGCTTGTGGCCGGGGGTGGCGATGAAGGCGCGGCGGATCTTGCGGCCGTCCTCGGTACGCACCGGAATGTTCTGCAGGTTCGGCTCATTGGACGACAGCCGCCCGGTTGTGGTCGCGGCCAGCGCGTAGGTGGTATGAACGCGGTGGGTCTGCGGATGCACATAGATCGGCAGCGCGTCGGTATAGGTCGATTTCAGTTTCGAGACCTGCCGCCATTCCAGAATCTTCTTCGGAAATTCGTGGCCCTGTTCGGCGAGTTCATCGAGCACCTGCGCCGAGGTCGACCATGCGCCGGTCTTGGTCTTGGTGCCGCCGGTGATGCCCATCTTGCCGAAGATGATATCGCCGATCTGCTTGGGGCTGCCGACATTGATCGGCTCGCCCGCGATTTCCTGCAGTTCGGCTTCGACCCGTGCGGCGGTCTGGGCGAACTCGCCTGATAACCGCGACAGCACCTGGCGGTCGATCGAAATGCCGCGCCGCTCCATCCGCGCCAGCACCGAGATCAGCGGCCGTTCCAGCGTCTCATAGACCGCGGTCATGCGGTCGGCGACGAGCCGCGGCTTGAGCACACGCCATAACCGCAAGATCACATCGGCGCTTTCGGCCGCATATTCCGTCGCCTTGTCGATGGCGACCTGGTCGAAGGTGAGCTTGTTCTTGCCGCTGCCGGTGAGCCCGGCATAATCGACGACGGCATGGCCGAGCCAGCGCTCGGCGAGCCCTTCGAGCCCATGGGCGTTGCGGCCGGCATCCAGCGCATAGGACATCAACTGCGCATCGTCATGGTTGCGGAGTGTGATGCCGTGCTGGGCCAGCATCACGGCGTTGAACTTGATGTTGAAGCCGATCTTGAGAATGCCCGCCGATTCCAGCAGCGGCTTCAATGCGGCAAGCGCATCGCCCGCCTTGATCTGGTCCGGCGCGAGGCCGGCGTCGAACAGGCCGGCACCGCCGCCGGACTGCTTGTGGCCGAGCGGGACATAGCAGGCATCGTCGGGCGCCAGCGCCAGCGCAATGCCTGAGATCTCCGCCTGCATCGGATCGATCGAGTCTGACATCGCCTCGATGACGAAATGGCCGACATCGTGCACCCGCGCCAGCCAGGCCTTGAGCTGATCGAGGCTGCCGATGGTCTGATACTTCTTGCGGTCGAACGGGATTTTGCGGATCGCCGCCTCGCGCGCGCTCGCGAGCGAGATCGGGCTGCCTTTCAGGCTTGAGGCCTTGTCTTGCCGATCACCCGACCCCTTGGCCGGTGTGCTGGTCTTCCCGCCGGCACCTTTCTCCGCAAACAGGTCTCCACTCGGGCCGTCACGTTCCCCGACTTTCTCGGCAATTGGCAGCACCCCAAAAACGCTTGCCCCGCTTTTGTTGCCGGCATCCGCCTCCACATCGGACGGATCGATCTGCGAATAATCGGCAACGCGGCGGGTGAGGGTGGAGAACTCCATCGCCTTCAGGAACGCGATCAGTTTTCGCGCGTCGGGCTCATGGACCGCAAGATCATCGAGCGGCACGTCGAGCGCGACCTTGTCGTCGAGCAGCACCAGCTGCCGCGAGATCCGCGCCTTCTCGGCATTCTCGATCAGCGCCTCGCGCCGTTTCGGCTGCTTGATCTCGCCGGCGCGCAGCAGCAGTGTTTCCAGATCGCCATATTCGACGATTAGTTGCGCGGCGGTCTTGACGCCGATACCGGGCACACCAGGCACGTTGTCGGTCGAATCCCCTGCGAGCGCCTGGACTTCGACGACCTTCTCCGGCGGCACGCCGAACTTCTCGATCACCTCCGGGATGCCGATGCGGCGGTCCTTCATGGTGTCGTACATGGTGACGCAGTCGGTCACCAGCTGCATCAGATCCTTGTCCGACGATACGATGGTTGCGGTGGCGCCGCGCTCGCAGGCCAGCCGTACATAGGTCGCGATCAGATCGTCGGCCTCGAAGCCCACCTGTTCCAGGCAGGGCAGGTCGAACGCGCGCACCGCCTCGCGGATCAGCGCGAATTGCGGGATCAGATCGTCCGGCGCCGGCGGCCGGTGCGCCTTGTAGTCGGGGTAAAGCTTGTTGCGGAACGTGATCTCTGATTTGTCGAAGATAATCGCCAGATGGGTCGGCCGGTTGTCCTCGGGCATGTCGCGCAGCAGCTTCCACAGCATGTTGCAGAAGCCGAGCACGGCATTGACCTGCAACCCGTCGGATTTGCGGTTCAGCGGTGGTAGCGCGTGATAGGCGCGGAAGATGTAGGAGGAACCGTCGACCAGAAAGACATGGTCGCCCTTGCCCGGAACTTTGGCAGGCACCTTGGCTTCAGCCTTTGTTTCGGCCTTGGTCTGAGACTTGGTCTCGGACTTGGCTGCGGCTTTGGCGGGGGCGGGTTTGTCGGCTTTGGGGGCTGTTTTCGGCATGGCCGAAACTTAGGGATTTTTGCGCGGATTGACAGCCTCGGCGGGCGATTTTCCACGCTGTCATCAGCTGCCATTCAGGCGGGAATCCGGAATGGCCCAAGAACCAATTTTCGTCGTCCCGGCGAAGGCCGGGACCCATACCGCGTGATCTATCGATCGAGTAAATCTGGCTGACGCCTTCCGCTAAACGAAGGCCGGTGGTTATGGGTCCCGGCCTTCGCCGGGACGACAAGAGGAGAAACCTATTCCGCCGCCTGCAACACCGGGGCAACCTTCTTCGGCGCGATCCAGAACGCGCCGGGGCGATCGAACAGGAAGTTGGCATGCAGCGCCAGGGCCAGCCGCCAGATCGCCAGCGCGCCGACGACGCCTGCGACGGTGACGATCAGAGAGATCGTGCCGACGTCGAGGAGTCCACTGCGCAGCAGCACCGCCCTTGTCGCCGCCATCGGCAGGAAGAAGGCGAGATAGATCACGATCGAATGCTCGCCGCAAAAACGCAGGAAATTGAGCCAGCGCATGCGCGCCAAAAGTGTGCCCATCACGATGATGGCGCCGGCGCCGGCAAATCCCAGTGCGAGCGAGATCAGCGGCCAGTCGCTGTAGCCCGCAATGACCAGAACGCCATTGATCAAAGCCCACAATGCCAGACCCGCGAGCGCGAGTGCGGGCCGCGCCCGCGCGCGGTCCGACACGGCAAAGACGTAGGAAGCCAGCCAATAACCCGCATAGAAATAGACGAAGCGCGCGCAGAATTCGTCGATCACGGTCCAGCCGGTCGCGACATGCGCCATTTCCAGCAACGCGGCCGCGGCAAAGATCGCCAGCGGCGGGGCGCTGCGTGTCAGTTTTGTGACGACAAAGAAGATCGGCAGCAGATAGATGAACCACAGCGTGCCGAACGGCTCGATGAAGGATTCCAGATACAGATAGCCGACATGTGCCCAACCGGACCCGGCGGCGAACGACGGCGCCTTGAAGCCGAACTGGATCGTCACCCACAGCACGTAGAAATAGACGAAATGCACCACCTTGCGATCGAGATAGGTGCGCCAGTCGCGGTCGATCACGACCGCCAGGAACAGGCCTGAAATCAGGAAGAAATCCGGCATCCGGAACGGTTTGGCGAACATGACGAGCCAATGCATGAAACCGGTCTGGCCCGCCGCGGCTTCAACCCCCAGCACCGAATGCATCATCACGACCATGACGATGCAGATGCCCTTGGCATAGTCGACCCAGTCAATGCGTCCGGCCACGAAAGACGTGGCGCGTTCGGCGACAGGTAATGTGCCGTTTGGTGTCATGGTTGTCCTGTTTTGGCCCGTTGGCGCCGCATCATCGGCCCGATCCGTTGCTTTCTCCTTTATTCATACAAATGACATGCCGGTTTTCTTGCCGATTTCTTTGCCGGCCTTATTGCCGCTCTCCGACGCTTTTCCGGTTTCCTCTTTGCCGCCAAATGCTTTAAGAGGCGGGCAGAATCTGAACCGACGTTAACCATCAAAGCGGGCTGTTTTCATGCGCATTGCCATGATTGGCACGGGCTATGTGGGGCTGGTATCCGGCGCCTGTTTTGCCGATTTCGGTCACCAGGTTACCTGCGTGGACAAGGACGGCGACAAGATCGCCGCGCTTCGGCGCGGTGAGATCCCGATTTTCGAGCCTGGGCTCGACGCGCTGGTGGCCTCCAATGTGAAGGCCAAAAGGCTGGATTTCACCACCGACCTGACCGGGCCGGTTGCGGACGCCGACGCGGTGTTCATCGCGGTCGGCACGCCGTCGCGGCGCGGCGATGGTCACGCGGATTTGAGCTACGTGCACGCCGCCGCGCGCGAGATCGCTGCAGTGCTCAAGGGGTTTACGGTCGTGGTCACCAAATCGACGGTGCCGGTCGGCACCGGCGACGAGGTTGAGCGGCTGATCCGCGAGGTCAATCCGTCAGCCGATGTGGTGGTTGCCTCCAATCCGGAATTCTTGCGCGAGGGAGCGGCGATCCGCGATTTCAAGTTCCCCGACCGTATCGTGGTCGGCACCTCGGACGAGCGCGGGCGCAAGGTGCTCGGCGATATCTACCGGCCGTTGTCGCTCAACCAGGCGCCGCTGATGTTCACGGCGCGGCGCACCGCGGAACTGATCAAATACGCCGCCAATGCGTTCCTCGCCACCAAGATCACCTTCATCAACGAAATCGCGGATCTTTCGGAGAAGGTAGGCGCCGATGTGCAGGAAGTCGCGCGCGGCATCGGGCTCGACAACCGCATCGGCGCGAAGTTCTTGCATGCCGGCCCCGGCTTCGGCGGCTCGTGCTTCCCGAAGGATACCCGCGCGCTGGTGAAGATCGCGCTCGATCACGACGTGCAGCTGCGCATCGTCGAGGCCGTGCTCGGGGTCAACGACAACCGCAAACGCGCGATGGCGCGCAAGGTGTCGAACGCGGCCGGTGGCAGCCTGCGCGGCAAGACGGTCGCGGTGCTCGGCCTCACCTTCAAGCCCGACACCGACGACATGCGCGAGGCGCCGTCGCTTCCGCTCATCACCGGACTGCTCGACATGGGCGCCAAGGTCCGCGCCCACGATCCGGTCGGCATCGAGCAGGCGCGCAAGGAATTGCCCGATATCGAATATTGCGACGACCCCTATGACTGCCTGCGCGGCGCTGACGCGATGGTTGTCGTGACCGAATGGGTGCAATACCGCACCCTCGACCTGGAGCGCGTGAAGCGCGAGATGGCCAAGCCGGTCGTGGTCGACCTGCGCAACATCTATCGCCCCGAGGACATGGCGGCCCACGGTTTCACCTATGACAGCGTGGGGCGGGGGACAGACCCCGCAGTTTGATGCGCTTTCTTCCCTTCTCCCCTTGTGGGAGAAGGTGGCGCGAAGCGCCGGATGAGGGGTCTGCATCCGCGGAGACAGACCCCTCACCCGTCTGCGATGCTTCGCATCGCAGCCACCCTCTCCCACAAGGGGAGAGGGGAAGAACCGATACGAGCCGAATTGCCCCTGACTTTCGACACGCCACTTCCGATCGACGCGGCACTCCCTGAGCTGACGCGCACGCTGGCGGACCACAATTCCGCGGTGCTGGTGGCGCCGCCGGGCGCCGGCAAGACGACGCGGGTGCCGCTGGCGCTCTTGGATGCGTCCTGGCTCAAGGGCAAGAAGATCATCATGCTGGAGCCGCGGCGGATCGCGGCGCGCGCCAGCGCGGAACGGATGGCGCGGACGCTCGGCGAGCGCGCCGGCGAGACCGTCGGCTATCGCGTCCGCTTCGGCTCCAAGATATCGCGCGCGACCCGGATCGAGGTCGTCACCGAGGGAATCTTCTCGCGCCAGATTCTCGATGATCCCGAACTGAACGGCGTCGCCGCCGTGCTGTTCGACGAATTCCACGAGCGCTCGCTCGATGCCGATCTGGGTCTGGCGCTGGCGCGCGATGCGCAAACCGGCCTGCGCGAGGATTTGCGCATTCTCGTGATGTCGGCGACGCTCGACGGCGCGCGGGTCGGCAAACTTTTGGGCGACGCGCCTGTTGTCGCCAGCGAAGGCCGCGCCTATCCGGTGGAGACGCGCTATCTCGGCCGCAAGTCGGACGCGCCGCTGGAGCGGCAGATGGCGGACGCGATCGCAACCGCGCTGCGCGCCGATCCCGGCTCGGTGCTGGCGTTCCTGCCGGGCGCCGCCGAAATTCGCCGCACGCAGAATTTTCTCGGCGAGCGGGTCCATGATGCCAGCGTCGAGATCGTGCCGCTGTTCGGCGCGCTCGACGCCGCCGTGCAGGACCGCGCGATTGCGCCCGCGCCCAAGGGGCAGCGCAAGGTGGTGCTGGCGACATCGATTGCCGAGACCTCGCTGACCATTGAAGGCGTTCGGATTGTCGTCGATTCCGGCATGGCGCGGGTGCCGCGCTATGAGCCGGATATCGGCCTGACCCGGCTGGAAACCGTGCGTGCCTCGCGCGCCGCGGTCGATCAGCGCCGCGGCCGCGCCGGCCGCACCGAACCTGGCGTATGTTACCGGCTGTGGGACGAGCCGCAGACGGCATCGCTCGCCGCCTACACGCAGCCCGAAATTCTGTCGGCCGACCTGTCCTCGCTGGTGCTCGACCTCGCGCAATGGGGCGTGCGCGATCCCGCGACCCTGGCATTCCTCGATCCACCGCCGGCACCTGCGTTGAAGGAGGCCAACAGTCTTCTTTCCGAACTCGGCGCGCTCGACGGCGACGGCCGGATCACCGCGGAGGGCAAGAGCCTGCGCGCGCTGGCGTTGCCGCCGCGGCTGGCGCGCATGATCGTGGACTCGCATCGCGCCGGCGCGGGCGAGGAAGCCGCCGATATCGCCGCTGTTCTGACCGAGCGCGGCCTCGGCGGCGACAGCGTCGATCTCGATCACAGGCTGGATCAATTCCGCCGCGACCGTTCGCCCCGTGCCGCCAGCGCGCGCAGTCTGGCGCAGCGCTGGGCCTCGCAGGTGGCCGCCGAAGCGCCGGCTTCGTCCGCGCAAGCGGACGGCGATCTGAGCACCGGCGTCATGCTGGCATTTGCCTTCCCCGACCGGGTCGCCCGCAACCGGGGCAACGGCAGTTTTGTGCTCGCCAACGGCAGGGGGGCGGCCGTGGAGCAGACCTCGTCGCTGGCGCGCGCGCCCTATATCGCGGTTGCTGAACTGACCGGCACGGCCGCACAGGGCCGCATTCTGCTGGCGGCGCCGATCGCGCAGGAAGAGATCGAACTGCGCTTCGCCGACCAGATCGAGAACGCCGAGGAGATCACGTTCGATCGTGGCGCGATGGCGCTCCGTGCCCGGCGCAAGCGCAGCCTGCACGCCATCACGCTGTCGGAGGCGCCGATGGCGCTGTCACCTTCGGCGGAGACCGCAAAAATCTTCGCTGCCGGACTGGTCGCCCTCGGGCTAGACAGGCTGCCGTGGTCGAAATCATCAAAGCAATGGCGCGACCGCGTCATGTTCCTGCGCAAGGCCGAAGGCGACAGCTGGCCTGATCTGTCCGACGACGCACTCGCGGCCACAAGCGAGGCGTGGCTGGAGCCCGTTCTCTACGACAAGACCTCACTGAAAGACTTGGCGCCCGGCGATCTCTCCGACGCGCTGATGGCCTTATTGTCGTGGGATCTGCGGGCGCGGCTGGAGCGCGAGGCACCGACCCATTTCGAGGCGCCGACCGGCACCATGCTGGCGATCGATTATGAAGCCGAGCAGGGGCCGACGATCGCGGTTCGGCTGCAGGAATTGTTCGGGCTCAACAGCCATCCCTCGATCGCCAAGGGCGCGGTGCCGCTGGTGCTGGAACTGCTGTCGCCGGCGCAGCGGCCGGTGCAGGTGACGCGCGATTTGCCGGGGTTCTGGCGTGGCAGTTACGCAGCCGTGCGTTCCGACCTGCGCGGCCGCTATCCTCGCCATCCCTGGCCGGAAGACCCGGCCAATGCCTTGCCCACGCGACGGGTCAAGCCGCGCGGAACGTGAAGGGCGCAATTGCGCGCCTTCGTTAACGCTTCGCTCATCCTTTTCGCCAAAATGGCAGCCTCGGCCGGCGTTGTTAGTCGCGGCTTGGCCGGCGCCGTGGTGTGATCGGCGGTCTGGCCCTAAATGTATCGAGTGTGGCGTCATGCGTAACCTGATGATTTTTGCCGCCGTCCTGGTTGCCCTCGGCAGCTTCATGGCCCAGATGGCGGATAAGTTCGCGCCGGCGCTCGCCAATACCGCCCCGCCAAAAGCGCAGGCCGCAACAACGGTCGCGCAGGCCAGCGGCCGCAGCCTCAGCATTCCCAGAGACGCCCGCGGCCATTTCCAGACCGACGGCCGGATCGACGGCCAGCGCGTCGACTTCATGGTCGACACCGGCGCCTCGCTGGTGGCGCTGAACGAAAAATCTGCGGCGCGGTTCGGCCTGCGCCCCTCGCGCGGCGACTACAACGCGACCGTCACCACCGCCAACGGCACCATCAAGGCCGCACGCACGCGGATTGCCATGATTGACCTCGGTGGAATCGTGGTGCGCGACGTCGACGCCATGGTGCTGCCCGACGAAGCCCTTTCGGAAAATCTGCTTGGCCTGTCGTTCCTGTCGAAGCTGAAGCGCTTCGAATACGCCAATGGCCGACTGGTGCTGGAGCAATAAAGCGTTTTCGAGCGAAGCATGCCCTCGGACTTGATCCGAGGGTGGATGCCGGTTCGCGTGAAGAAAACGCGTCAAAACAGGAATTTAGAGCTTCAGTTCTGATGCAATCAGAGCTGAAGCTCTAGGCAGTTCTGCCTTCAAATCCGCCGCAATTAATCGCCAAAAGCCGCTAATCCCGCCTTCCGCTGCGCCTGCGCTTTCGCTAAGCCTGCGGCGCTGCCCTTCTATGTCTCAAGAGGCCATCCCCCATGTTTCCGAAGCCGAAATCCGTGCTGGTTCCGAATACCTATGCCTATGAATCCGAGCCGATGGTGAAGGCAACGGGTTTTCGCGAATATGACGCGCGCTGGCTGTTCGGCAAGGAAATCAACCTGATGGGCATTCAGGCGCTGGGCATGGGGCTCGGCGCGCTGATCGCGGAACGCGGCGTCAAGCAGGAGATCGTCACCGGGCACGACTTTCGCGGCTATTCGGCCTCGATCAAATACGCGCTGATTTCGGGCCTGATGGCGGCGGGCTGCAAAGTGCACGATATCGGGCTCGCGGTGACGCCGATGGCCTATTTCGCGCAGTTCGACCTCGACGTGCCCTGCGTCGCGATGGTCACCGCGTCGCATAACGACAATGGCTGGACCGGCGTCAAGATGGGCGCCAACCGGCCGCTGACCTTCGGTCCCGACGAGATGACGCGGCTGAAGGAAATCGTGCTCAACGCCGATTTCAAGAACAAGGCCGGCGGCTCCTACCAATTCCACGAGAATTTTCCGGCGCGCTACATCGCCGACCTGACCCAGCGCCTGAAGCTGAAGCGCAAGCTGAAGGTCGTGGTCGCCTGCGGCAACGGCACCGCGGGCGCGTTCGCGCCGCAGGTGATGGAAGCGATCGGCTGCGAGGTGATCCCGCTCGATACCGAGCTTGATCACACCTTTCCGAAGTACAATCCGAACCCCGAAGACATGGAGATGCTGCACGCGATCCGCGACGCCGTGCTCGCGCACAAGGCCGATGTCGGCCTCGGCTTCGACGGCGACGGCGACCGTTGCGGCGTGGTCGACAATACCGGCGAGGAGATCTTTGCCGACAAGGTCGGCGTGATGCTGGCGCGCGACATGTCGGCGATCCACAAGGATGCGTTGTTCGTGGTCGACGTGAAGTCGACCGGACTTTTCGTCACCGATCCCGTGCTGCAGAAGCAGGGCGCCAAAACCGAGTATTGGAAGACCGGCCATTCCTACATGAAGCGCCGCACCAACGAGCTTGGCGCGCTGGCGGGATTCGAAAAGTCCGGGCATTTCTTCTTCAACAAGCCGTTCGGCCGGGGTTATGACGACGGCCTGGTTTCGGCGATCGCGATCTGCGAGATGCTCGATCGCGCCACCGGCAAGTCGATGGCAGATTTAAAAGACGCGCTGCCGAAAACCTGGTCGTCGCCGACGATGTCGCCGCATTGCGCCGACGAGACCAAATACGGCGTCGTCGACGCCGTGGTGAAGCATTTCGAGACGCTGCAAAAAAAGGGCGAGAAGGTCGCGGGCCAAAAGATCCGCGATCTCGTCACCGTCAACGGCGTGCGTGTCACGGTCGAAGATGGCAGCTGGGGCCTGGTGCGGGCGTCTTCCAACAAGCCGGAGCTGGTGGTGGTGGTCGAGAGCCCCGTTGCCGAGCAGCGGATGCACGACATGTTCGAGGCGATGAATGTGGTGCTGCGCACCCATCCCGAAGTCGGCGAGTATAATCAGAAGATTTGAGGGACGTTCAAACACGCCACGCCCACAGCTGTCGTCCCCCGCGAAAGCGGGGGATCCAGTATGCCGCAGCTTCTCGGTTCTATCATCGGCGTCTCTGGAATACTGGGTCGCCCGCTTTCGCGGGCGATGACACCGAAATTATTGAATCCTACGCCGCGTGAAGCGAGCCGAGGAAGCTGTCGACTTCGGATTTCAGCCGGTCCGATTGCGACGACAGGCCATTCGCGGCGTCGAGCAACCGTGCCGTCCCGCGGCCGGCTTCATCGGAAGCCCGGCTGACGCTGAGGATGCTGTCGTTGACATCCCTGGTGCTATCAGCGGCCTGCTGCACGTTCCCCGCGATTTCCCGCGTTGCGGCGCCCTGCTGATCGACCGCGGCGGCGATTCCGCTTGAGATCTCGTCGATCTCGGCGATGGTGCCGCTGATCACCTGGATGGCGTTGACGGCTTCGCCGGTGGCGGTCTGGATGGCTTGAATCTGCGCGGAAATTTCCTCCGTCGCGTTCGCGGTTTGATTGGCCAGCGCCTTGACTTCGCTCGCTACCACCGCAAATCCCCTGCCATGTTCGCCGGCGCGGGCGGCTTCGATCGTGGCGTTCAGCGCCAGCAAATTGGTCTGGCTGGCGATGCTCTGGATCAGCGTCACCACTTCGCCGATCTTCTGGGTGCCGGCGGCAAGTCCCTCGACCACGGCGTTGGTCCGACGCGCCTCATCGGCGGCCTTGTTGGCGATCTCGGCGGAGCGCGTCACCTGCTGGGCGATGCTGTTGATCGAAGCCGCGAGCTCTTCGGTTGCCGATGCCACCGTTTCCACGTTCGCCGAGGCCTGCGTCGATGCGGCGGCGACCGTGGCGGTCTGCCGCGAGGTTTCAGCGTTGCTGTCGCTCATCGAGGCCGACAGACCTTGCATCTCGCTGGCCGCCACGGCGACGGCCTCGACGACGCCGCTGATCCTGCGCTCGAAGCCGGCGGACAGTTCGCGCCTTGCCGCATCACGGTCGCGCTTGGCTTGCTCGGCCATGTTGCGGTCGGCAGTGGCGCGCGCTTCGGCAGCGCTGGCCGCATCGGCCTCCGCGGTCTTCTGTGCGGCCATTTCGAACAAATGGGTGACCGTGGTCGTGAGCCAGATCAACACGCCTGCCTCGATGAGGAGGATGACGGCGTGGAGAACGACACGGCCAAAATCGGAGCCGCCGGGATAGACCGCGGCCGGCAGCAGGAAGTTCAGCGTCAGGTGGTGCAGCGCGACAGCCGCGGTACCGAGGACGATCGGCCGGTAATCGCAATAGGCGACCAGGCAGGCCAGCGCGGCGAAGAAGTACATGTGCATGTCGACCTGCCAGCGATGTCCCGCGAGCTGGAAGACAAACATGGCGACATCGGCCATTAACGCGACCGCAACGATCAGGCGGGTGGAAAGCCCGTTCCCCGACATGCGCCACGACACGGTCGCGGCCAGTGCCATTGCGGCCATGAATGCGGCCGGTACCAGCCAGTCGGCGTCGCGCGCCATACCGATGACGAGCGCGATCGGAACGTGCAGCCAGAGCACCGCGAGCAATATCTTGCTGGCTGTTTCGCGCAGGATTACCAGGTCTTCGCTTTCGAAGGTCATTCCCAGCTCCCAGATTGTAGGTCGTCAAGTACGCGTCTATTTCGTGAAGCAGGCCGAGATCGCCTGCGGGTCCATGGTCAGCCAGGCGCCGGCCTTGCGCAGTTGTGTCAGCCCGTCATTGTCGTCCGGTCGCACGATCAGAAGGGCCGGAACGGCGGTCGTCCTGACGATGGCGGCGTTGGCGGACGCGGTAGCAATGAATGCTTGCTGGCCGCTCCACCAGGGCGGGAAAGCCACCGCCACGACCTCGGCGCCGGTCCTGACCTGCAACGACAGTGCTGCGATTCCGATCCAGCTCGCGATCAGCAGCGCGGCAGCGTTCAGCCAGACAGGCCGTCGGGTCGTTGGAATGATTTTCCCCCGCTCCATCACAGAACAATATCGTGACGAAGCTAACGGCGCGTAAACCTTCAGCCTAAGGTAGCGTTGTCGCGGCGCAACATCGGACGGCGGTTACGCCGCCGGGACCGGCAGTGCGGTGACCGACTTGATCTTCTCCATCGCAAAGCGCGAGGTCACGTTCTTCAGCGGCACGGCGCTGATCAGCTTTTTGTAGAACACGTCATAGCTCGCCATGTCGGCGACCACGACGCGCAGCATGTAATCGACGTCGCCCGCCATCCGATAAAACTCCATCACTTCGGGCATGGCGCTGACGGCACTGGCGAAGGTCTTCAGCCAGGCTTCGGAATGATCGGAACTCTCGACCGAGACGAATACGGAAATGCCGAGCCCGATCTTGTTCTGATCGACCAGCGCAACCCGGCGCAGGATCACGCCGTCGGCCTCTAACCGCTGGATGCGCTTCCAGCACGGCGTCGAGGACAGCCCGACCCGGTCGCCGATCTCGGCTACCGACAGCGAGGCGTCCTCCTGCAGCACCGTCAGGATTTTGCGGTCGATGGAGTCAAGGCGGCGATTGGCTTCGTGAAGCTGGACTGCAATGTCGGTCATGAGAAGAATGTTCCATGAATGAGGCTTTCATTCCTCATATATAGAAAATTCTTCTATAGCAAGCCTATCTTATTGGCCGGTCGAGGCCGGGCTGGTACTCTGGCCTTGGCTCAAAAGCTCTTCAACTTCAATACGTTGCGGGGCAGCAAAGGCGCCGCCAAAGCGGGTGCATTTCAAGGCCGCGGCAGCCGAGGCAAACCGAAGCGCCTGCTGCAATTCCTGCCCCTCGGTGATCGCGAGCGCGAAGGCGCCGTGGAACACGTCACCGGCGCCTAGGGTGTCGACGGTATGGACCGGGAAGGCCGGGGTTTCCTGGATACCCCCGTTCTCGTCGAGCCAGATCGTGCCGCGCGCACCGCGGGTCCCCGCCAGGAACGACTTGGTCAGCTTTGCGATTTTCTTCAGGGCATGAGCGTCGTCGGCGACATCAGCGGTCTCCTGCAGCGGCTCGCTCGAGAACACCAGATGCGAGGACGCATTGAGCAGCCCCTCGCGCAGCGACATCGCGCGATCGACGTCGACGATCACAGGGATGCCGCGCCGTTGCGCCTCGGCGCATAGATCCGTGCAGAATTCCGCGCAACGACTCTCGGTGAGAATGGCGGCACAATCGTCCAGCAGCGTGTCGAAGTCGGGCAACTTGACCTTCCACAGCTCCGGATCGCGGAAGGTCACGATGGTGCGCTCGCCGGAAGGATCGATCATGACAGCCGAGATCGGCGTCACCAGGCCCGGCATGTGGATGAGATGTTTCGTCTCGATGCCCTCATGCGCCATCTGATCGAAGATGAAGCGAGCAGATGTTTCCTTGGCATCGCCCATCGGCCCGCAGATCGAGGCGCGTCCACCGAGCCGAACGATGCCGATCGCGCCATTGAGCGCGTTGCCGCCACAGATTTCGTCGAATGCGGTGGCGTTCTCCTTGGAGCCGCGCCCAGGAACACCTGGCGTATGAAAGGTCAGGTCGCGCACCGGCATGCCGATGCACAGGATGCGCGGCGGGGGTTTCGGCGCTTTATCGTGAAAATTCATGCCGGAATCCGTCATGTCGGTTCCACCGTGTGCCGGAACCCGGAAAAGCGATGCAGTCCGGGGGTAATGATCTGGTCCATCGGAGAGTTCCCGCTATGCGCCCGAATCGTTAGCCCCATGCACCCAGCGGCCGATCAAATGGTGAGCGATCGCGAACGGATGCGCGGCAAACATGCCGTCGGGATGTGTGCGGCTGTGCATCAGGGCCACTTCGTCGCGAGTGAACCAGCGTGCATCCTCCAGTTCGGCCTTGTCGACCACGATTTCGTCCGAGGTTGCGCGCGCGGCGCATCCGATCATCAGCGATGACGGGTAAGGCCACGGCTGCGTCATGTAATAGGTCACGTCGGTGCAGTGAATTCCGGATTCCTCGAAAATCTCGCGCCGGACCGCGTCCTCGATGGTTTCGGCGACCTCGACGAAGCCCGCCAGGCACGACCACATCCCCGGCAAAAACTGCTTCTGCCGTCCCAGCAGACATCTGTCGCCATGAGTGACCAGCATGATGACGACCGGATCGGTGCGCGGAAAATGCTCGGCCTTGCAGTTCGGGCAGTCCCGCTTCCAGCCACCCTCCTTCATCGCGGTGCGGGTGCCGCAATTGGCGCAATAGCCATGGCGCTGATGCCAGCTCACCATCGATTTCGCCATCGCGATCGCCGAGAGCTGTTCGGTCGGCACCGCGCCCTGCATCACCATGCCGCGCAGGTCGGTGACCGCGACGTCGTCGCGCGTCAGCAGCTTTTCCACCGCCGCCGCCGCAATCCCCATGCCGAAAACCGGCGCACCGTCGCGCAGGCCCAGAAAGATCGTGCCCGGATTGGCGCCCAGTTTCGCGGCCTCATCGACGCTGAGCAGGACGCGCGATCCTCCGGCCTCCTGCCGCACCACCAACGAGTCACGGTAGATCACATAGGCGCCGGCGTCGCGGTGGCTTTCCAGCGCGAACAGTTTCTCGTCATTGCTGCGCAGATGCGCGGCGCGGTCGAGAATGTCGGTGACGAAAGCGGGCTTGCCGAGCGGAAACGAATCGAAAATTGACATGAATTCAACCTAGCCAAATCTTGCGGCGGAGCGCGCTGATGAAATTCTGGACTTCCTCGGCGTCATGCGCCAGTGGCGGCATCACGCCCCAGACCGGCCGCGGCCAGGCGGCGTCGCTGGTGCGGCGCGCGACGACGTGAACATGGAGCTGTGGCACCAGATTGCCCAGTGCCGCGATATTGAGCTTGTCGCATTTGGTGATCTCTTTGAGGGCACGGGCGACGCGCGAGACTTCCGTCATCAACTGCGCCTGGGCGACCTCGTCGAGATCGATGATTTCCACCGCCCCCTCGCGGCGCGGCACCAGCAGCAGCCACGGGTAATGCGCGTCCTTGATCACCAGCACCCGGCACAGCGGCAGGTCGCCAATGTCGATGGTGTCTTTCTTGAGCTGGGAGTGCAGCGACCAGGCGGCGTCGGTGGACATACGTATTCCTCGTCGTGGTCGGGCATAGCCGTCTGAAGGACGGCGTCGCTTCTGCTCGCCTATCCCCGGCCATCCACGTCTTTCTGGTTGGGAACCGAGGAAGGCGTGGATACCCGGCAACAAGGCCGGGCATGACGGCAAGTAAAGCCTTTCCGCGTTTCTGCACAAGTCCCGCAAACTCTGCTCGCCCCGCTTGCTTTCCGGCCCTTTTGGCCCCAAATAAGGACCGGGAGATTGGCGGTGGACGAGCCACTCGCCAACCGGGTCAGGTCCGGAAGGAAGCAGCCCTAACGAGGTCCGGATCGGGTCGCTCGTCAGTCTCCTACCTGTTTTTCGAGCGAATCGCGCTCAAGGCGGCGAGGCCCGCCTTTGGCGCTTGATTCCTCTCCCGTTCCGCAAGCCGGCCTTGAGAGACAATCAATTGCGGATCGACCGATGAGTGATGCTGGCGCTCCCCCCGAAAATGCAGGCCGCCTCGATCTCGGCGGGCTGCCGGAGGCCGGAAAGCCCTACCGGGTGCTGGCGCGCAAATACCGCCCCTCCAGTTTCGAGGATTTGATCGGCCAGGAGGCCATGGTCCGCACCGTTTCGAATGCGTTCGAAACGGGGCGAATCCCGCAGGCCTGGATTCTGACCGGGGTGCGCGGGGTCGGCAAAACCACCACGGCGCGGATTCTCGCCCGCGCGCTCAATTACGAAATGGCCGACGGTTCGGTGAAGGGACCGGCGATCCAGATGCCCACGCTCGGCGTGCATTGCCAGGCGATCATGGAAAGCCGGCACATGGACGTGCTGGAAATGGACGCCGCGTCGCATACCGGCGTCGACGACGTGCGCCAGATCAATGACAGCGTGCGCTATGCACCGGCCTCTGCGCGCTACAAGGTCTACATCATCGACGAAGTCCACATGCTGTCGACCGCGGCCTTCAACGCCTTCCTGAAGACGCTGGAGGAGCCGCCGGAGCACGCCAAGTTCGTGTTCGCGACCACCGAGATCCGCAAGGTGCCGGTCACGGTGCTGTCGCGCTGCCAGCGTTTTGACCTCCGCCGCGTCGAGGCCGACGTGCTGATGGGGCACCTGTCCAACATCGCGACCAAGGAAGGTGTCGAGGTTGAACCCGAGGCGCTCGGCATCATCGCGCGCGCCGCCGAAGGCTCGGTGCGCGATTCGTTGTCGCTGTTCGACCAGGCGATCGCGCATGCGGCCGGCACCGTGCGCGCCGACGCAGTGCGGCAGATGCTTGGGCTCGCGGACCGCACGCGCGTGATTGATTTGTTTGAATCGCTGGCCCGCGGCGACATCGCCAGCGCCTTCAAGGAATTCCGCGAGCAATATGATGTCGGCGCCGATCCGGTCGTGGTGCTGTCCGATCTCGCCGAGTTCGTCAATTTCGTCACCCGCGTGAAAGTCGTGCCGGCCACCGCCGACAACGTCGCCTATGGCGAGACCGAACGCGTGCGTGCCCGCGATTTTGCGGCAAAATTGTCGATGCGGGTGCTGTCGCGCATGTGGCAGATGCTCCTGAAAGGCATCACCGAGGTGCAGACCGCGACGCGGCCGGCGGCGGCGGCCGAAATGGTGCTGGTGCGCATCGCCTATGTCGCCGACATGCCCACGCCAGACGAAGCGATCAGGATGCTTGAACAAAACGGCGGTGGCTCGCCGGTCGTTTCGGCAAGTGCTGCGCCCTCGCGCGCGGCGCCGGCCTCGACCGTGTCTTCCATGTCGTCAGCGCCGATGCGCGGGCCCACGGCGCAAAGGTCCGGCGCCGAGGCGTCCGCGCGCCCGCAAATGGCCGCGCCCGCGCCGGAGCCGCAGTCTGCGCCCGCTTTGCGGATCACCAGCTTTGCGCAGCTCGTCGCGCTGGCCGGCGAGAAGCGCGATCTGCTGATCAAGGCGGCGCTCGAGGCCGACATGCGGCTGGTGCGCCTGGAGGATGGGCGGCTGGAAGTCGCGCTCGAACGCCACGCGGCGCGGGCGCTGGTCAGCGATCTCTCCCGCAAGCTGGAACTATGGACCGGCCGGCGCTGGACCGTGATCGTCTCCAACGAGACCGGCCAGCCGACGGTTCGTTCGCAGAACGAGCATGCGAAGAACGAACATGCGCGGGCCGCGGAAGCCGATCCGCGCGTGCAGGAAGTGCTGGCGCGGTTCCCGGGCGCCAAGGTCGTCGAGGTGCGCAAGCTTGCCGCCGAGCCGCCGGAAACCGACGCGATCGGTGAGGACCCGGCCGAGCGTTCGGACAGTGACGACGATTGATCGATATCTTGAGAGGACGCAACCATGGCTGATTTTCTCGGCATGATGAAGCAGGCGGCGCAGCTGCAATCCAAGATGCAGGCGATGCAGGAAGAACTCGGCAATGTCGAAGTCGAGGGCATTTCCGGCGGCGGCATGGTCGCCGTGCGGATGACCGCGAAGATGGAAGTGAAGGGCGTCAAGATCGACCCATCGCTGATGAAGGCGGAGGACCGCGAAATCCTCGAAGACCTGCTGGTGACGGCGCATAACGACGCCCGGCGCAAGGCAGAAACCGCGATGCAGGAAAAGATGCAGGCGCTGACCGGCGGTTTGGGCTTGCCGCCGGGCCTTGGCTTGACTTGAACGTGAACAGATCAACCCAAAGTCAGGAAGCTCTTGTGACGCCGGCTCGGCGAATGCCGACGAAAATCAGGATCGCAAAGCCAGCCAGCAAGGAAACGAACCTTATCCAGTCGTCCAGATACCACCAGTAGCTCCAGTATCCCCAGGATACGGACAAAATGCCGCCTAGTATCAAACCTGTTCCGATAGCCTGAAACGCGAGATACGCGCCAATGAAGATTGCGGCAACGCCCAGTGGCGTGGATACAATCACGAGAATTCGAGCGAATTCCTTTGCTGCGTCGGCATATTTCTTTTGGCGCTCTTGCTCCTTGGCGAGGTATTCTTTTCTCTCGTCGGCCGTGGCATTTGGTGGAATCTGTACGATCGAGAATTCACGCTTCGGCGGGGAATGAAATGTGGAAACGCCGTAGTGAATCAGCAAGGGA
Organism: Bradyrhizobium sp. AUGA SZCCT0160; assembly: GCF_018130105.1. NCBI lineage: Bacteria > Pseudomonadati > Pseudomonadota > Alphaproteobacteria > Hyphomicrobiales > Nitrobacteraceae > Bradyrhizobium > Bradyrhizobium sp. AUGA SZCCT0160. The sequence continues at coordinate 349,810 of NZ_JAFCMD010000004.1, read as the reverse complement.
AATATGATGGCTATGCCAAAGCCGATCGCAATTTGACGCGCTAACATCTGATCCCATTCATGGTCGCGCGGAGAAACCGCGTTGAACCTTGGTTATCACAACTCCTGCGAGTTTCAATCATCTCATGGCTACCGCGGTTGCCGGCCCCGAAATCGAACGTCTGATTCAGCTGTTGGCGCGGTTGCCGGGGCTTGGGCCGCGTTCGGCGCGGCGCGCGGCGCTGCATCTGATCAAGAAGCGCGAGGCGCTGATGACGCCGCTCGCCGGCGCGCTGCAGGTGGCGATCGAAAAGATCCAGGTCTGCAAGGCCTGCGGCAATATCGATACGCAAAATCCCTGCACGGTCTGTACCGATCCGCGGCGCGATCCCACGACCATCGTCGTGGTCGCCGACGTCGCGGATTTGTGGGCGCTGGAGCGCGCCAATGCGACCAACGGCCGCTATCACGTGCTGGGCGCCACGCTGTCGCCGCTCGACGGCGTCGGTCCGCAGGATCTCACCATCGACGCGCTGGTGGCGCGCGCACATGACCAGCAGGTGAGTGAGATCATCCTGGCGCTGAATGCAACGGTTGATGGCCAGACCACGGCGCATTACATCACCGATTTGTTGCAAGAGGCCAATGTCAAGGTCACACGGCTGGCCCATGGTGTTCCAGTCGGCGGCGAACTTGATTATCTCGATGAAGGTACGCTATCGGCTGCGATGCGACAGCGAACACTGTTCTGATTCTCTTTATCATGGAACTATCGGAAATGACGAAACGACGATTCGCCATACGCTCGGCTTTTGTGTTGGTAATGGTCACGGCGTTTGCTGCGCCTGCTGGCTCCGCGCAGACGGCTCAGCAGGAGGAACCTGCACCGGCCAAGGCAGGCAAGCTGATCAATGTTGGAGACATCCTCTCGGGCGAACTCAACGCCATGAAGACGCGCAGCGGCAAGCGTGGCGCGAAGGTCTCGACCTACCAGATCACGTCCGAGCCGCGTCGCCTGCCGCCACCGAGCGGTCTGTGCAACCTCGAGACTGGGCCGGAGACTTTCCAACTCGTCATCACCAGCGACGCGCAGGCTGCGCAGTTGAAGGGCAAGGTCGGCAAGGAAATTTCGGTGAAGGTCGATGAAGTCGCCTGTGCCGAGGCTGCCGGACAAATGAGCGAAGCCGTGATCACCAAGTGGAGCGTCGTGACCAAGAACTGAGTTTGTCGCGGCCGCTGTCACAAACTCCACTGTCATCGCCCGGCTTGACCGGGCGACCCAGTACGCCGCGGCTTCTCGATTCAGCAACCGGCGTTTCTGGAATACTGGGTCCCCGCCTTCGCGGGGACGACAACCGAGGTTGTTGACACAGCGTTCAACGCCCTTGCAGCCTAAACCTTCATCGGCCCCAGTTCATCGAAATGCCCGCGTCGCTGCAGCCACACCAGCAGGATCAGGCTCGGCACCGCGACCAGTACGGAGACCACGAAGAACAGCGGCCAGCCCGTCGCCTCGGCCACATAGCCCGAGCCAGACGATAGATAGATACGGCCGACTGACGCCAGTGCGGTGAGCAGCGCATATTGCGTGGCGGTGTGCAGCGGATTCTTGCATAGCGCAGAGAGATAGGCGACGAAGATCACCGTGCCGATCGCGCCGGTGAACGCTTCCACCGAGACGGCGACGGTCAGCGCCCATTGCTGCGGCCCGACCAGCGCCAGCCAGGTGAAGGTGAGGTTGGACACCGCCTGCAGCAGGCCGCCGATCCACAGGCAGGTCACCAGCGAGGTGCCGCGCGCGAGAAAGCCGCCGGCGAAACCGCCGACCAGGGTCGCGGCCAGGCCGACTCCTTTGACGATGATGGCGTAGTCGTTGCGCGTGAAGCCGATGTCGATGATGAACGGCACTGTCATCGCGCCGGCGAAGGCGTCGGTGAACTTGAACAGCATCACGAACACCAGCACGATGATGGCATAGCGCTGGGTCAGGAACTCGCTGAAAGCGCCCATCGCGGCCTCGGCGATGCGGCTGACCGAAGGCTTTCCGCCTGCTGCGGCGTCAGCAATACGGGACTGCTCCGGCTCCCGCGCGCACAGCACCGTGACGATGCCGATCAGCACCAGCGCCGCCATGACAGCGAAACTCGCCATCCAGGCATCGAGCCGAGTCAGCCCAACATATTCGAAGCCGGTGACGAGAAACAGCGCGCCGGCCGTGGACGCCACCATGCCGACGCGATAGGCGGCCACATAGGACGCCATACCGGCGGCCTGTTCGTTCTCCGCTAGGCTTTCGACCCTGTAAGCATCGACCACGATGTCCTGCGTTGCCGACGTCGTGGCGACCAGCAGCGCGCCGAGCGCCACGAAGAACGGCGAGCGTGCGGGATCGGTCAGCGCCAGTCCGAGGATCGCGGCCATCAACAGCAGTTGGGTGAAGACCAGCCAGCCGCGCCGCCGCCCGAGCCAGCGCGTCAGCAGCGGAATGTTAAGGCCATCCACCAGCGGCGCCCACAGGAACTTGAGGGTGTAGGGCGTGCCGACCAGGGTGAACAGCCCGATGGTGCCGAGGCTGACGCCGTTCTCGCTGACCCATACCAGCAGCGTCGATCCCGACAGCGCCAGCGGCAGCCCGGACGAGAAGCCGAGCATCATCACGATCAGCACGCGCGGCTGCAGATACACCGCAAACGCTTCGCGCCAGGAGGGCGCGGACGAGGGTGTTGCCGATGTCGAGGGGGCTTCAGGTGCGTTCATAGACAGGTGTTAGCAGATTCGGCCGCCAAAAATGATACTGTCATCGCCCGGCTTGACCGGGCGACCCAGTATCCCAGAGGCGGCAGATGGGAACGCGCAGCTATTATGTATACATCCTGGCCAGCCGCATCGGTGGCACGCTTTACATCGGCGTGACCAATGACCTCGTCCGTCGCGTTTACGAGCATAAGTCAGGTGCGGTGGAAGGCTTCACTAAAGATTACGGCGTGAGTCGTCTGGTGTACTTCGAATGCGTCGACGAAGTAGAGGTTGCCATTCAGCGTGAGAAACGGCTGAAGAAATGGCCGCGGGCTTGGAAGATTGCGCTGATCGAAAAGGACAATCCGAACTGGATTGATCTTTATCCGGAGATCGCCGCAGGAGGAGGATAGGTCAGCGCTTTCGACGAGATGGCTCTGATGGCGGCGGGTCCCAGAAGGACGAACAAAAATCATTGTCGTCCTCCGCAAAAGCGGGGGACCCAGTATCCCAGAGGTGTTTGAGCTAGATCGAGAGGCCGCGGCGTACTGGGTCGCCCGGTCAAGCCGGGCGATGACACCGCTTGCGTAGCGCCTGGGCCTCTACTCCCCCGCCTGCAGCTTGCGCGCCAGCGGGAACAGCTCTGGTGCGCCAGATTTGACGATGCGCGGAGCCTCGGGCGGCGGCTCGGACTTGCTGAAATCCAGTTCCTCGATCCGCCCCGCCCGCTTTTCGATCTTGTCGGCGGAGATCAGGATCTGGCGGACGTCCTCATTCACATCGCCAAAATGCTTTTGCAGTTTCAGCACGCGGTCGCGCAGGCGGCCGAGATCGTCGCCCAAATTAAGCACCTCGGTGCGGATCTGGTCGGCAGCATCGCGCATCCGCGCATCTTTCAGGATCTGCTGCATCACCTGGATTGCCAGCATCAACAGCGACGGCGACACCAGCACGACGCGGGCGCGGTAGGCCTTCTGGATCACGTCGTCGAACCCATCGTGAATTTCCGCATAGACCGATTCCGACGGCACGAACATCAGCGCGGTGTCCTGGGTCTCGCCTGATATCAGATACTTCTCGGCGATGTCGTTGACATGCTTCATCACGTCGGCGCGCAGTCGCCCTGTAGCGTATTTCTTTTCCTCGTCGGTGCGCGCGTCGTGCAGCGCGGTCATCGCCTCCAGCGGAAATTTCGCATCGATGCAGAGCGGGCGCTGGTCGGGCAGGAACACCACGCAATCCGGCCGCTTGCCTGATGAGAGCGTGTACTGGAACTCGTAGGAACCCGTCGGCATGCCGTCCTGGACGATCGCCTCCATCCGCGCCTGGCCGAACGCGCCGCGCGACTGCTTGTTGGCGAGCACGTCGCGCAGCGTGGTGACTTGCGAGGTCAGGTCGGTGAGATTTTTATGCGCATTGTCGATAATGCCGAGCCGCTCATGCAGCGCGCGCAAACTGTCCATGGTGTTGCGCGTGGTCGCTTCCATCGACTGGCCGACCCGGTGGGTCACCGAATCCAGCCGCTCGTTGACGGCGCGGGCCATCTCGGCCTGACGGCCGGCCAGCGCCTGTCCCATCGCATCGACCCGGCCGGTGGATTCGCTCTGCGCCCGCAGCATTTCGCTCAGGCGTTCCTCGAGCTCGTCGGCCCGGATCGCCTGCGCCATCGCGAGTTCCGCGCCGCGGCGGCCCGACCGGGCGATGACGATGGCAATGGTGAGCAACAGGATTAGCGCCAGCGCGCCAAAGCCGATCAGCGCGTCGAGGGCACGAATCGGCAGGTCGCCGATGACAAAAAGAATCTCGTTCATGGCTGCTTGTAGCCGATTCGCGGGTTAGCACGAACGAAGAGGGAACATTTATGGTAGATGACCCCTTAATTTTCGTGGTTAACGCGGTCTTAAAAATCATGGTTAAGGCCGCCTTACCCGGTTCCGACGCGCATTGACCGCGGCAAATCAGCAGCTTAAATCGCCCCATCATGGCAATCCGAGAAATCATCATCCTGCCGGACAAGCAGTTGCGGCTCGTCTCCAAACCCGTCGAGAAGGTGACGGCGGAGATCCGCAAGCTGGCCGACGACATGTTCGAGACCATGTACGACGCGCCCGGCATTGGCCTCGCCGCGATCCAGGTCGCGCAGCCGCTGCGGCTGATCACCATGGATCTGGCCAAGAAGACCGAGGACGGCGAGACCAAGCCGCAGCCGCGGGTCTTTATCAATCCGGAGATCATCTCCTCGTCCGAAGAGCTGTCGGTCTACGAGGAGGGCTGTCTCTCGATCCCCGAATATTACGAGGCGGTGGAACGGCCGGCGCAGGTCCGCGTGCGCTTCACCGATCTGGACGGCAAGGTGCACGAGGAAGATGCCGACGGCCTGTTCGCCACCTGCATCCAGCACGAAATCGATCACCTCAATGGCGTGCTGTTCGTGGATTATTTGTCCAAGCTGAAGCGCGACCGTGTGCTGAAGAAGTTTACCAAGGCCGCGAAGAGGGCGGCGGAGTAGGATCCACCGCGCCGTCACCCTGAGGTGCGAAGGCGCCTCTTGGCGTCGCAGCCTCGAAGGGCGACGGCAGACGCAAGCGACATTCTTTCTTTCCTGCGCATCCTTCGAGGCTCGCAAGGGCTCGCACCTCAGGATGACGCTCGTTATCTAGATGCCGGGTCCAAAGGATTTTCTTCGCATCATGCCTCTCCGCTTGATCTTCATGGGCACGCCCGATTTCGCGGTGCCGACGCTGCTGGAACTCGTGGCCCATGGCCATGAGATCGCGGCCGTCTATACCCGCGCGCCGAAGCCGGCCGGGCGTGGCATGAAGCTGCAGCCGACACCTGTGGAGCAGGAAGCGCGGCGGCTCGGCATACCCGTGCTGACGCCGACCACATTGAAGACGCCGGACGCGCTCGAAGCGTTTCGCGCGCACAATGCGGATGCCGCCGTGGTCGTCGCCTATGGCATGATCCTGCCGCAGGCGATCCTGGATGCGCCGCCGCTCGGCTGTTTCAACCTGCACGGCTCGTTGCTGCCGCGCTGGCGCGGCGCAGCCCCAATCAATCGTGCCATCATGGCAGGCGATGCCGAGTCCGGTGTGATGGTGATGAAGATGGACGTCGGCCTCGATACCGGCGACGTCGCGATGGCCGAGCGCCTGCCCATATCGGACACCATGACCGCCGCCGATCTGCACGATGCGCTGGCCCCGTTGGGGGCCGATCTGATGGTGCGCGCGATGGGCGGGCTGGAACGCGGCGGTCTTCAATTGAGCAAGCAAAGCGCCGATGGCGTCACCTACGCTGCCAAGATCGAGAAGGCCGAGGCGCGGATCGACTGGAGCCGGCCGGCGCGCGAAGTGCTGCGGCACATCCACGGGCTGTCGCCGTTTCCGGGCGCCTGGTGCGAGGCCGCGCTCGACGGCGAAGCGGCGCGTATCAAGATCCTGCGCTGTGAGCCGGCGAAGGGCACGGGCGCGCCGGGCGATGTACTTGACGAGCATCTGACGATCGCTTGCGGCGACGGTGCGATCAAAATTCTCGAACTGCAGCGGGCGGGCAAGGCGCCGATGAAAGCCCCGGATTTTCTGCGCGGCACGCCGTTAAAACCGCCGGCGCGGCTTGGCTAATGCCCCGCTACAAGCTCATCATCGAATATGACGGCAGCCCCTTCAGCGGCTGGCAGATCCAGGACAACGCGCCGACGGTGCAAGGCGCGCTGGAAACCGCGGTCAAGGCGATCTGCGGCGCACAGGTTCGCGTCCACGGCGCGGGGCGCACCGATGCCGGCGTGCATGCGCTGGGGCAGGTCGCGCATTGCGATATCGAAAAACCGTTTCCACCGGGTCGCTTGCGCGACGGGTTGAACGCGCACTTAAGGCCGCATCCGATCGGCGTGCTCAGCGCCGAGATCGTGGCCGACGATTTCGAGGCGCGATTTTCCGCCATCAAGCGGCATTACCGCTATCGCATCACCAACCATCGCGCCAATCTCGCGCTCGATATCGGCCGCACCTGGCGGGTGCCGCGGCGTCTCGACACCGACGCGATGCACACCGCGGCGCGGCGGCTGCTCGGCAAGCATGACTTCACGACGTTCCGCGACACCGAATGTCAGGCGAAATCGCCGGAAAAGACGCTCGACCAGCTCGATGTCGTCAGGGACGGCGATGCGGTTGCCATCGTGACCTCGGCGCGCTCGTTCCTGCACAGCCAGGTGCGCTCGATGGTGGGCTCATTGGTCTGGGTCGGCGAAGGCCGCTGGAGCGCCGACGATCTTGCCTCAGCCCTCGCCGCCCGCAACCGCGCCGCCTGCGGCCCCGTCGCGCCGCCGGACGGGCTATATCTGGTACGTGTGGAGTATTAGGGCCCCCAGCCATTCTTTGCATGGGGTTGTTTTCGCGATTTTTGTCTGGCTGCCGGCGGTGTACCGCCGGACGAGGCAATCACGAAAAATACCGATCCAGTATCCCGCGATACACCTTCGTCAGCTTCTCGATATCCGAGACCGGCGTGCGCTCGTCGACCTGGTGCATGGTCTGGCCGACCAGTCCAAATTCGATCACCGGGCAATAGCTCGAGATGAAGCGCGCATCGGAGGTGCCGCCGGAGGTCGACAGTTCCGGCTTGCGTCCCGTCACCTCTTCGATTGCGCTGACGGCGAGATCGGTGAAGGCGCCGGGTTTTGTGACGAAAACGTTGGAGTTCGACGGCTCCCATTTGATGTGCGCGCGGATGCGGTTGCCGCAGGCTTTCGCCAGTCTTTCATCGACCAGCGCCCGCAGCGTTTCCTGCGTGTGGTTGTCGTTGAAGCGGATGTTGAATTTCGCGCGCGCCTGTCCGGGGATGACGTTGCTCGCGGTGTTGCCGACATCGACGGAGGTGAATTCGAGGTTGGAGGCCTGGAACTGGGCGCTGCCGTGATCGAGCGGCTCGTCGGAGAGCGCCACGATCAGCCGCGAAATATCCGGCACCGGGTTGGCTGCGCGATGCGGATAGGCGACGTGGCCCTGCACGCCGTCGACGAACAGCGTGCCGGATTGCGAGCCGCGCCGGCCGACCTTGATGCAATCCCCTAGCACTTCGACATTCGAGGGTTCGCCGAGCACGCAATGGTCGAATTTTTCGCCGCGCTCGGCGCACCATTTCAGCAGCTTGATGGTGCCGTTGACCGAAATGTCCTCCTCGTCGCCGGTGATCAGGAACGAGATCGACCCCTTTGGCTTGCGGTCATTGGCAGCGAGATATTGCAGCACCGCCGCGACGCTGCAGGCGATTCCGCCCTTCATGTCGACCGCGCCGCGGCCATAGAGGAAGCCGTCCTTGATGTCGCCCGAGAACGCGCCATGGCTCCAGGCGGCTTCATCGCCGGCCGGCACCACGTCGGTATGGCCGGCGAAGGTGATGTGCGGGGCACTATCGCCGATGCGGGCATAGAGATTGTCGATGTCAGCTGTGCCGGGCTCGCCGAATGTAACGCGATGCACCTCGAAGCCGGCGGCCTTCAGGAGGTTTTCGAGCACACCGAGCGCGCCGGCATCGGCCGGGGTCACGGAAGGGCAGCGGACGAGGTCGCGGGTGATGGAAACGGCGTCATTCATACCCCGGCTTAACACGCCAAACCGGCGGCGGGCCAGCCTTGTGCGGCACCATTTCGATCTCGCTTTGCTGGTCCCATGCGGGCCGCATATCGACCGGCGCCAGCGGGTCGGCGCCGTAGGCGTTGGTCCCGGTGGTGCCCTTGAGGCAATACAGCTCGACGAAACCCCACACGGTGAATACGAACGCGTTCAGGCTCAGCGGTATCGCGAAGTAGGAATCGTCGAGTAAAGCCTCGAGCCGGTTACCGAACTGGCTGTAAAGACCAGGCATCACGAAGAACAGCAGCATCCACCAGCCGCTCTTGTTGCGGTCATGCAGCCGCTTGACCGAGGTCGCCAGATAGACCCACAGGAACAGCGGCGTTCCGATTACATAGATCAGGAGGCTGGTGCGATTGGTCGACGACAACGACCGCCAAGCTTCTGGATCGACGACATAGAAGATTTGCTCGGTGCTAAAGCTGAGTTTGCTCGGCAATTCCGCGCCGAACAGATGGGCGATGCCCATCAGCGTCAGACCCAGGAATATCATCCAGCTGATGACGATCAGCACCGCCAGCCAGCATTTGGCGCGGTTGATTCGACCTTCGAAACTGAACAGGTACCAGGCGTAATCCATGCGCGTAACTCCGGGCTAACAAGCCAGGTATCAACCACGTGCGACCGGGCCTGCACGGTGCAGGAGAAAGTCCGGAACGCCGAACGATTGCGGGTGCGACATGACCGGCAATTTGGCAGAGCGCGTCGGATCTGCTCCGAACCGGTTGCGGCCATCGGTTCCGATCAGGAAAAACAACTCGATGACCATCCAGGTTTGCAGAACGGACAGCGCCACTGCACCCATCACGAGCAGCATCTCCCGCGCGGCCGAAACATCAACGCCGAAATAGAGCCCGAAGAACAGAGCATAATAAACGTAGGAGAGCGGGTTCACGATCAGCACCGCAATCGCCCACCAGCCGCTCCTGTTGCGGTCGTGAAGCCGCTTGGCCGTCGTGGCGGCGTTGATCCAGAGCATCGCGATGACGGCGCCGGCTTGCAAAACCTCCCATTGCCCGAACGGGGATTTCAGCCAAAGCACCAGCCAGCAAGTCAGGAGGGCGAGCTGGACGGCGAGGTACCTGGCGCGGTTGATGCGGCCATTGAAACTGAACAGTAAACGGGCGTAATCCATCGCAACCTCCGGACGGCGGAAAAACTCCACGGTTCCGGAATATTGGTCGCACCCCGGCTATTTTGGTTCGATTCGGCCTGCTTTGGTTCGGGCCTGCACCGCCAGCAGGCCCACCAGCGCCACCAGCGCAAAGCCGGCACCGGCGAAGAACGTGGCTTCCGGCCCCGCACGATCCCACAGCGCCCCGGCCATGACGCTGGCCGCCAGCATGGCAAAGCCGCCCAGCAGGTTGAAAAATCCGAAGGCCGTGCCCCGCAGTTCGGGCGGCGAGGTATCCGCCACCAGCGCCGCCAGCAGCCCCTGGGTCAATCCCATGTGCAGGCCCCACAGCGCGACGCCGAGCGCGACCCCAGTGAGCGAAGGCAGCAAAGCGAGCGCGATATCGGCGGCGACCAACACCAGGATGCCGATAGCCAGAACGGTGACGCGATTGACGCGGTCCGACAATACGCCGGCCGGGTACGCGGCGGCGGCGTAAACCACGTTCATCAGCACCAGCACCACGGGCACCAGGGTGAGCGGCATGCCGACACCCTGCGCGCGCAGGATCAGGAAGGCTTCGCTGAAGCGCGCCAGTGTGAAAACCGTCGCGACCGCCACCACCCACCAATAGGCCGCGCCGAGACTCCTGATTTCGGAAAGGCTGATCGGGTTGCGCACCTTGCGCAAGCCTGCGGGGCGGTCGGGCTCGCGCACCGCGAAGATGATCAAGGCCAAGGACAGAAAGGCGGGGATGACCGCAAACCAGAACACCGCCTTGAAATTGTCCGCGGTCAGCCACATCAGGCCGATGGCCAGCAAGGGGCCGGCGAAGGCTCCTATCGTGTCGAGCGACTGGCGCAGGCCAAAGCTTGCGCCGCGCAGATGGGGCGGCGCAAGGTCCGCCACCAGCGCGTCGCGTGGCGCGCCCCGGATACCCTTTCCGACCCGATCGATGAAGCGCGCCGCGACCAGCCAGCCGACCGTCGGCGCCAGCGGAAACATCGGCTTGGCCAGCGCCGCAAGGCCGTAGCCAAACGCCGCGACCCATTTGCGCCTGCCGAGCCAATCGGAAAGCGCGCCGGAAAAGATCTTGGTGATCGATGCGGTCGCTTCCGCAATGCCTTCGATGATGCCGACCGTGACCATCGACGTGCCGAGCACGGTGACGAGGTAGATCGGCAGAAGCGCATGGATCATCTCCGATGAGATGTCCATCAGCATCGAGACGAAGCCCAGCGCCCACACCCCGCCCGGAATGTCGCGCAGGGACTGCGGGCGCTTGCGTGCCTCTGGCATGGCTGAGAATCAGCCCGCTATCCTAGTCGCGCAGCAGCTCGTTGATGCTGGTCTTGGCGCGGGTGCGTTCGTCGACGCGCTTGACGATGACGGCGCAGGCGGTGGACGGGCCGGGCTGGCCGTTCTTCAAGGGACGCGCCGGCAGGTTGCCGGGTACGACCACGGCATATTCCGGAACCTCGCCGATGAAGGTCTCGCCGGTGTCGCGGTCGACGATCTTGGTGGAGGCGCCGAGGAACACGCCCATCGAGAGTACCGCACCCTTGCGCACGATCACGCCTTCGGCGACTTCCGAGCGCGCGCCGATGAAGCAATCGTCTTCGATGATCACGGGCTCGGCCTGCAGCGGTTCCAGCACGCCGCCGATGCCGACGCCGCCGGAAATGTGCACGCGCTTGCCGATCTGTGCGCAGGACCCGACCGTGGACCAGGTGTCGATCATGGTGGCTTCATCGACATAGGCGCCGAGATTGACGAAGGACGGCATCAGCACGACGTTGCGGGCGATGAAGGCCGAGCGGCGCACGATCGCGCCGGGCACCGCGCGGAATCCGGCATCGCGAAAACGGTTCTCGCCCCAGCCATCGAACTTCGACGGCACCTTGTCCCACCACGTCGCCTTGCCGGGGCCGCCGGGAATAGCGCCCATGTCGTTGAGGCGGAACGACAGCAGCACCGCCTTCTTCAGCCATTGATTGACCTTCCACTTGCCGTCGGCCGCGCGCTCGGCAACGCGCACTTCACCCTTGTCGAGCAGTTCGAGCGAATGATCGACAGCCTCGCGCACCTCACCCTTGGTCGATGTCGAGATGCCGTCTCGGGCATCGAACGCGGTGTTGACGGTGGATTCCAGCGCGGACAGGGACATCGGGATTTCCTCGGAGCAATCGGGCTAATTGTGAAGCGAATTGGAAGGCTTTTTCGGGATTTGGCGCGGGAGAGTCAAGGCTTGCTCTGCTGTCGTCCCGGCCTTGAGCCGGGACCCATAACCACAGGGAGCTATGATTTGAAGAAGGTATCTACCCGCAGCGCCTCGTAATATCGGCCGCGGCGTATGGGTCCCCCGATGCGCAATTGCGCATCTGAGGTCAAGCCCGAGACGACGCGGGGAGATGGCGCGCCTAACCCCGCGCCAACCCTTGCAAAAACCCCGTCAAATCGTCCGTGACATGATCGACATAGGCGGCGTCGCGGCCTTCCAGTTCCCAGTCCTCGCGCACCACTTCCTTGGCGCCGTCAGGCACCACCAGCACCGTGGTCATGCCGAGCTCGTGCGGCACCACGAGGTTGCGGGCGAGATCCTCGAACATCGCGGATTTCGTGGGATCGACGCCGTGCAGGCTGAGGAATTTCTGGTAGGTCTGCGGCGCCGGCTTCGGCTCCAGTTCGGCGGCGATGATATCGAACACCGCCTCGAAATGCTCGCCAATGCCGAGCCGCGCCAGCACCGCGCCGGCATGGTCGGTCGAGCCGTTGGTCAGGATCAGCTTGCGCCCCGGCAGTCTGGCGATCGCAGATCCCATCGCGGGATTCGGCTCCAGCGGCGAATGATCGATCTTGTGCACGTAAGCCAGGTAATCGTCGGCGTGCACGCCGTGCTCGGTCATCATGCCGCGCATGCTGGTGCCATAGCGGCGGTAATAATCCTTCTGCAGCACCCGCGCTTCTTCTGCCGAGATCTTCAGGTAGGTGCTGATGAACTCGCCGATGCGGGCGTCGACCTGCTGCCACAGGTTGACGTGATGCGGGTACAGCGTGTTGTCGAGGTCGAACACCCAGGTTTCGATGTGGGTGAATGCGCGGGGGGAGATCATGATTCGCTCTCCACCGTCGTCCCGGCGAAGGCCGGGCCCCATACGCCGTGTAGATTCTTGTTGAGCACAGTGTGAATTGCCTTTTCTTGTGGCGCCGCCATCAGCCAAAACTCAGATCGGTGGTTATGGATCCCGGCCTTCGCCGGGACGACGATAGACTGCATCATGGCATCGCGAACCGCAGCGTCCTGCCGCCGCCCGTCATGTCGACGACGGCAAAGCCGATCGGGCTGAGGCCACGGCTGCCGCAATCGCCCTGTTCGTTGATTTCGAATTTGCTCTCGCGGGTGCAGAGCTCCCTGGTGCCGCCCCAGTTCAGCGGCTTGTCCTTGAGCTTGACCGTGCGGTTCTCGCCGTCGACAGCCTCGGCAAAACTGAACACCTGTTTCGGTTGGCCGGTCAGGTCGGGATGCAGGCATTTGCCGGGATCGATCCGATACCAGCCGCGACTGGTCACGGCCTTGCCGTCGTCGGTGGCGACCGCGGCCATGATCTTGTGCGGCGTGTCGTTGCACCAAGTCAGGCCGGTGGCGGACGGCGACTGCACCGCGTCGATCATGGTGGCGAAGAAGTTCGGCGACTGCACGATGTCGGGGCTAAGCCCGCGATTCCTGAGAAAGGCGCTCAGCGCGGCCTGCGTCTTCGGGCCATCGACGCCGTCGATCGGGGCGGCGTCATAGCCGGCGATCACCAGCAGCCGCTGGATTCCGGCCAGGCGCGCCTGTTCGTCGTCATACTCGCTGCCCTCGGCGAGATAGGCCACCAGATTGCCGTCGTCGGTTTTCGTTGGCGTGATCTGTGTGAAGGGTGCCGGGGTCTGTCCGGAGCGGCACTGGCGAGCGGCGGCGATGACGAAATTCTCCGGCGCGATGCACAGCGTGTCGTTGCCGCCCTGCGCGACCGGCGAGGCGCCATAGACGCCGAGCGCGCGTGCATTGAGGAGGACCCGATCCGCGGTCAGCGCGCCCTGCAGCACCACGCGGCAGGCGGCGGGATCGATGCGAAACCAACCCCGGGTGGCGGTCGCCGATTTGTCGTCGATGCCGATTGCGGCCTCGACCACATAGCTCATACGGTTGCAAAGCTTGAGATCGGCCAGCGCCGGCAACGACGAGACGAACAGCGAGATCGTGGCCGCCGGCAGCGCCAGGACCGTGCGCCTCCCATACCGCCGCATTCTGGCGCGGAAGCGGCGCGTGAGCTTCGCGGGCGGGGAGATCGCGCTTGTCACTTGTGGATCAGCGTGCCGGTACCCTGATTGGTGAACAATTCGAGCAGCACGGCGTGCTGTGTCTTGCCGTCGATGATGACGACGCCCTGCACGCCCTGTTCGAGCGCATAGATGCAGGTCTCGACCTTGGGGATCATGCCGCCGGAAATCGTGCCGTCGGCGATCAGCTTGCGCGCATCCTTCACCGACAGTTCCGGAATCAGCTTCTTGGACTTGTCGAGCACGCCGGGAACGTCGGTCAGCAGCAGCAGGCGTTTTGCCTTCAGCGCGCCGGCCACCGCGCCGGCAAAGGTGTCGGCGTTGACGTTCAGTGTCTGCCCGTCATGCGAGGTCGCCAGCGGCGCCAGCACCGGGATCAGCTCATAGCCGATCAGCTGGTTCAGCAGGGTCAGGTCCACCTTGTCGGGGTCGCCGACGAAACCGAGATCGACAGCTTTTTCGATGTTGGAATCCGGATCGACCATGGTGCGCGTCGTCTTCGACGCCTTGACCATGTTGCCGTCCTTGCCGCTGAGGCCGACGGCCTTGCCGCCGGCTTCGTTGATGTAGCCGACCAGTTGCTTGTTGACCGAACCGGCCAGCACCATCTCGACGATTTCGATCGTCGCCGCATCGGTGATGCGGAGGCCCGCGGCGAATTCGGACTGGATGCCGAGCCGCTTCAGCATGGTCGCGATCTGCGGCCCGCCGCCATGCACGACCACCGGATTGATCGCGGTCTGCTCCAGGAGCACGATGTCGCGGGCGAAAGCCTTGGCCAGATCTTCGGCGCCCATGGCATGGCCGCCATATTTAATGACGATGGTTTCCTCGTCATATTGCTGCATGTGCGGCAGCGCCTCGGACAGGATGCGGGCCTGGTCGAGCGGGCTGATATTTGGCGAGTCGGTCATGAAGCGGCTCTCGTCATTTCCAGATGTCGGGCCGGGTTCTAGCTGATTGGCGGGCAGCGCGCAAAGTGGGCGTGCAATTCCGTAGCCCGGATTTCGCTTGGCTTCACGCAGGCTAAAAGGTGGTTACCGGGGCCTCGGCCACGCCGCAGCCACGGCGACCGCCAGCCAACTCAGAATCAACAACGTCCCGCCGGTTGGCGCGGCCATCGGAAACAGGCCGTGTCCGGCGTATTGCCGCAGCGTCAGGTCGCCGGCGAACAGGCCGGCCGCGATGACGAAGCCGAAGGCGGCCACGATGCCGATTCTGATATGGATGAGGTCACGTTCGGCCAACGCCACCGCAGCGAGAACGGCGGTGGCATGGAACAGCAACATCGATGACGCCGACGCCAGCCGCGACGCGTCGGCCTGATGCGCGGAGGCCGCCGCCAGCATCACGCCATCGGCGCCCATGATGGCGGCCAGCACGATCAGGATGCGACAGGCGCGTGACATCAGCTGCGCTCACCGAGCAGACGCACCATCGCCGCGCGCAATTCCGGCATGCCGCTGCCATCGCGCGAGGAGGTCACCAGCACGTCCGGAAACGCGGCGGGATGTTTGGCGAGCGCGGCTGTGGTCTCTTCGATGTGCTTTTCGAGCTCTGTGCGCTTGACCTGATCGGCCTTGGTCAGCACCACCTGATAGCTCACGGCGGATTTATCGAGCGTCTTCAGCACGTCCTGGTCGACGTCCTTGATGCCGTGGCGGGCATCGATCAGCACATAGACCCGCGCCAGCGTGGCGCGCCCCTGCAGGAATTGATGGATCAGCTTGGTCCAGGACGCGACCTTGGCCTTCGGCGCCGAGGCGTAGCCATAGCCGGGCATGTCGACCAGGCGCAGCCCGGCGTTCTCAGGGCCTTCGAAGAAGATCAGTTCCTGGGTGCGTCCGGGCGTGTGCGAGGTGCGCGCCAGCGCGTTGCGGCCGGTCAGCGCGTTGATGAGGCTCGATTTGCCGACATTGGAACGGCCGGCAAACGCCACCTCCACGCTGGCCATCGGCGGCAGCGTTTCGATCGACGGCGAGGCCCAGACGAACTGCCATTCGCCGGCGAACAGTTTTCGTCCCTCTTCGATCAGCTTCGCATCAGTTTCCGCGGTCATGCGAAGGTTTCCCGTTCTTCGTCATGGCCGGGCTTGTCCCGGCCATCCACGTCTTCTCTTTTCGCGGGTCCCAAAGACGTGGATGCCCGGCACGTCTAGCGCGAAGACGCGCTTCGCGCTTCTGGCCGGGCATGACGAGTTGGGAGTATCCGCGTCCAACAACCAGATGCCGGTCGTCAGCTCTTCTGCTCGGCCTTCTTGACGAACGTCGCCTTGAGATTGTCGAACAACTCAACCTTCACGCCGTTCTTGCGCATGATGAAGCCCTGCTGCAGCACCGACAGCAGGTTGTTCCAGGCCCAGTAGATCACGAGACCTGCCGGGAAGCCCGCCAGCATGAAGGTGAAGATCAGCGGCATCCAGTCGAAGATCATCTTCTGGGTCGGATCCGGCGGCGTCGGGTTGAGCTTCATCTGGATCCACATCGTGATGCCCATGATGATCGGCCAAACGCCGAGCATCAGATACGGGCCGACATGCGGTCCGAGCACCATGGGATCCCACGGGATCAGCCCGAACAGATTGAAGATCGTGGTCGGATCGGGCGCCGAGAGGTCCTTGATCCAGCCGTAGAACGGCGCGTGGCGCATTTCGATGGTGACGAACAGCACCTTGTAGAGCGAGAAGAAAACCGGGATCTGCAACAGGACGGGAAGACAACCGGCGACCGGGTTGATCTTCTCCTTCTTGTAGATCTCCATCATCTCCTGTTGCTGCTTCTGGCGGTCGTCGGGATAGCGCTCCTTCAGTGCGGCCAGTTGCGGCTGCACCGATTTCATCTTGGCCATCGAGGCGTAGGATTTGTTGGCGAGCGGGAAGAACAAGAGCTTCACCAGCACCGTCACCAGCAGGATCGAGACGCCGAAATTGCCGACCAAATGGAAGAAGTAATCCAGCGCCAGGAACATCGGCTTGGTGATGAAGTAGAACCAGCCCCAGTCGATCAACAGGTCGAAATGGTTGAGCTCGAGCTGCTTGTTGTAGCCGCCGTGGCCGGCGAAGGGAAAGTTGATGCCGACGACGTTGGCTTCCTTGGCGCCGGCGAACAGCCGCGCGTTGGTGCTGCCGGTGCCGCCGATCGCGACGGTCTGCGGATCCTGCAAATAGTCGGTCTGATAACGGACCTTGGCGCCCGGTTCGGCGAGGAAGCGGGCTTTCAGGCGCGCCGACGTGTCAGGCAACAGCGCCGCAGCCCAGTACTTGTCGGTGATGCCGAGCCAGCCATTGGTGACATTGAACTCGAAGCCTCGGCCGCCACTGCCCAGCACCGGCGCCTCGGCGACGGCCTTGTACCCGTGCTCCTGCAGGCCCTTGTCGCCGAGATAGCCGATCAGGCCTTCATGCAGGATGTAATAGCCCGAGACCTCAGGCGTGCCGTGACGAGAGATGAGGGCGAACGGATAGAGCGTGACCGGCGCGGTGCCGACATTGGTGACATCGTCCTTGACGCTGAACAGATAGCGGTCGTCGATCGAAATGGTGCGGCGGAAGGTGAGGCCTTCGCCATTGTCCCATTTCAGCGTCACCGGGTGGGTCGGTGACAGCGCGCCGGAGCCTTCCTGCTGCCACACCGTATCGCGGTCGGGAAGCCGTGCCGTCGAGCCTGCGGCCCCGACCCAGCCGAACTCGGCATAATATGGATGAGCGGTGTTCGACGGAGAGAACAGCACGATCGCAGGCGATTTGGGGTCGACGGTGTCGCGGTATTGCACCAATGCGAGATCGTCGATGCGGGCGCCCTTTAATGCGATGCTGCCCGTCACCCGCGGCGTGTCGATCTTGACGCGCGGGCTTGCGGCAATCGCGGCCTCGCGGCTGATGACGGGCGCGGCCACGCCCGGCTGGGCGGGTGTGGTGGCGGACGGCGCCGAACCTGGCGTCGGCGTGGTGGTGGAGCCCGGCGCTGTCTGCGGCGAGGATTTTGCGAGCTCGGCCTGGGTCTGCGATTGCAGGCGCTGCCGTTCCATCTGCGGCGCGTTGTAGAAATATTGCCACGCGATCAGCACGAGGCCGGACAGAATGACGGCGAGGATGGTGTTGCGATTGTCGGTCATCGTTTCAAGGTCTCGTCATTCAACTCGGGTTCCGGCTCGCGCCGTCGTCTTTATCTTGGTGTCTTTGGACGCGTTGTCTTGACGCGAACCGGTAGCGCCTTCGTTCGGAAGCGCTTTGGCCACTTTTGCCGGCTGCCGGTCGAGGCGAAGCAGCGCCTGGCGAAGGTCGTCGAGCATGGTCGTAAAGTCGCGGTGCAGCGCCGCGCGCCGCCCGACTAGCACATAATCATGGTGCGGTCGCATCGGTATGACGTCCAGCCGCTTCACCAGTTCGCGAAGCCTGCGCCGGATACGATTACGCTCGGTAGCGGTACCGTTCTTTTTGGTAACGGTAAAACCGATCCGGATCGGGCCATCATCGTCGCGGCAGCGTCCCTGCACCACGAAGGCGGCGCTGTTGGCTCGCGCGCCATTGGCAACGGCGAGGAAGTCCGCCCGCTGCCTTAGCCGATCCATAATAAGGTCTCCGGAGACGTCCGGCTCAGGCGCTCAGACGCTTGCGGCCACGCGCACGGCGCGCAGCGAGAACCTTGCGGCCGCCGGTCGTGGCGAGACGGGCGCGGAAGCCGTGACGGCGCTTGCGCACCAGCTTGCTGGGTTGATAAGTCCGCTTCACGGGTAGTTCTCCGCTAACCTGGCAAGCTGCCGCTGAATTGCAAACTGCCGCTGAATTGATGGTAAGTCCGGTAATGCTGGCCGGCCCAAGACGGGCCATTGACGGCCCCAAATGAGCCGCCCCCGGAAAGAACCGGGCCATAGCGGACAATTGCGCGGCTTATACGGGAGCGACCTGTTTTCGTCAATGTTGCGCGGTGCCACAATCGGGCTTCTTTGAAATGGCACAATTGGGGCGAATATTATTGTTTTCGCGGGGTTTTTAGGGACGGGACGGCAGCTCGCCCCAGTCATCGGAACCGGCGGACATTAGCGATCGGTAATTTGACCGGTCCGTGGCCGGAACGCATCCTCGCAAATCAGCGTGCGGGCGGCGGCAATGAGGCCGATCCTAAGGTCCGATCCTGCGCGTCAAACAAGGTTATCAAGGCGGATATTTCGTGTCAGCGACCGACGACCAGCCGACCATTGAAGCGCCGCGGCCCACGACGCCGCGCCGGCTCGGCCTGTCCGGCAAGCTGCTGCTGCTGACCATTCCCCTCGTCATGATCGCCGGCCTGATGATCTACGTGCCCGCGATCGCGAATTTCCGGATCAACCGCCTGAACGACCGCATTGCCGCGGCGAGCACCGCGGCGCTGGTGCTGGACGCCGCCCCCTCGGGCATGGTCCCTGAATCGCTGGCGCGGCAGATTTTGAAGAGCGTCGGCGCCCGCGCGGTCGCCATCAAGATGGGGCAGCAGCGCCGCCTGCTCGCCAGCGCCGATTTGCCGACGGCGATCGACCATGACATCGACATGCGGACCATCACGGTATGGTCCGCCATCGTCGATTCCATCGAAACCATGCTGGAGACGGATAATCATGTGATCCGCGTGGTGGGGCCTGCGCCCGGCGGCGGGCAATTCATCGAGGTCGTCGTCGACGAGGCGCCGCTGCGGCAGGCGATGTACCGCTTCTCGCGCAACACGCTCCTGGTCTCGTTGGCGATCGCCATGCTGACGGCGGCGCTGGTCTATTTCGCCATGCATCATCTGTTCGTACGGCCGATGCGGCGGCTGACCGCGAACCTGGTCGGTTTCCATGAAAACCCGGAAAGTTCGGCGCGAATCATCGTGCCGAGCCAGCGCGGCGACGAGATCGGGGTCGTGGAGCGCGAATTGTCCGACATGCAGCGCGACCTGGTGTCGATGCTGCATCAAAAGAGCCGGCTCGCCGCGCTCGGCCTTGCGGTCTCCAAGATCAACCATGATTTGCGCAATCTTCTGGCGTCGTCGCAATTATTGTCGGACCAGCTCGCCAGCGTGCCCGATCCGCGGGTGCAGCGCTTTGCGCCAAAGCTGATGCGTTCGCTGGAGCGCGCCATCGATTTCTGCCAGTCGACGCTCTCCTACGGCCGCGTGCAGGAAGCTGCCCCCGACCGCCGCATGATCCTGATCGAGCCCGTGGTGGCCGAAGTGCGCGAATCCGCAGGCATTGCCGCCGACGCCTCGATCGCCTGGGTCAGCGCGATCGAACGCGGCCTCACTGTGGACGCCGATCCTGATCAGCTGTTCCGCGTGCTGCTCAATTTGGTGCGCAACGCCGCGCAGGCGCTGGAGTCCCGTCCGAAGGACGATGCGGCGGCGCTGCAGATCCGCATCACCGGCCGCCGCGAAGGCGCGGTCGCGATCATCGAGGTTTCCGATACCGGCCCCGGCGTGCCGGCGCGGGCGCGCGAGCATTTGTTCGAGGCCTTCCAGACCTCCGGCCGGCCCGGCGGCAGCGGGCTTGGCCTCGCCATCGCCGCCGAACTGGTTCGCGCCCATGGCGGCGATATCCATCTGGTCGAAGGCACCATCGGCGCCACCTTCCGGATCTCGATTCCCGACCGCCCGGTGGAACTGCAAAGCGTCCGCAACGAGCGGGCACGGGCGTAAATCACGCTATTTGCTGCCTTTTGTGACCGATCTGGCCGGTTTGCCCCGGCCAAATCGTTTGCCAGAACCCGCGTTCCGGAGCTTGCCAATCGGACGCGGAGCGGGTAGCTAAAGCGCTCTTTCGCGACGTTTCCGACACCATTCGGATGCATCGGGGCGACTAGCCCACGATGGCCCTAGCGAAAAACGCGCCCGTAGCTCAGCTGGATAGAGCACCAGACTACGAATCTGGGGGTCAGGAGTTCGAATCTCTTCGGGCGCGCCATTTCGGAATACGCCATTGACGCCAACGTGCGCTGATCGAGCGTCTCACAATCTCAGTGCTACGGCGAAGCAGTAGTGCCCCATCTTCATCGAGCGCGGGGCGCCATTTTGCTACCACTCCAGAACAAGATGGGCACCAGGGGGCAGCTTTCGAGCTTCGACCGTCGCGTCAGTTCAGCCGGAAGCCGGGTGGGCGCGGTGAGCGCAAGGCCGCCTTCAGGACCGCATCAGCGTATCGCGCGGCGCTTCGGATTTCCGATTCGAGGATGGTCAGATAAGCGGACACAGCCCCCTCGTTGAACCGGTCGACCATGTTGTTCGTCGCGGCCGCGAGGCGATACTCGCCGATGTCGGCATATAGCCGGGCAATGTCCGACTTTCCATAGACGAAGAAATCATCGATCGATCCGTCGCTCGATTTGCGGAACAGGGCAGGATCGTTATCGTCCACCAGGTCGAAGGACCCGTCGAGAAACCGCTTGGCCTGCGCGGGAGCGCGTTTGGCCAGGGCATCCGCAATGCCGAGATAGAAGTCGAGCATCTGGGTGCCGGAGGCCGGCGATTGCTTCGGCAGCACTGCGTCGAGAAGTTTTGTGGACTGCTTTTCATGCCCGAGCCACGTCCAGGCCAGCGCCAAGCTGGCCCATCCGCACCTGGCGTCGGCGATGTCCATTTTGCCGGCTGTCGTAGGATCGATGAACTGCGGCTGTTTGAGCTCGTAATCGGTCCGAAGCGTGACCAGCCGCTTCACCTCCTCACGGTCGCGCGGCGTGAGTTCGTCCAGCCGGCGATTCATCGCCAGCATCTTCCCTCCATATCCGCTGCCTATCGCGGCGACGTCTTCGCGGCAGATCGGGGACTGCTGCTCAGCTCCTGATTTCCAGACATCGGATGTCCACCACGACAAACGGTCCTCCTCGGCAGATGGGATCGGAGGTTCGCTCCGCGTATCCGGCGACGCCGGCTCGCTTGCCCGTCGAAGGCAGAGCTGCAGGTACGCGATCCGGCTGTCCAGCGGAGAGAGACAGGACGGCAGGTCACTGCCGTACCGGCTGCCGTAATTGGAGATTTCCGTAAGCAGCGCATGTGCCGGCGTCGCTGGACTATACGTAAGCTCGCGCTGCTGCATGTCTTTGAAGATGGGAGTGAGATTTTTCCGGTCTTCCTCGCAACGGATCATCGCATTGGCTGCGCCAAGAACCTCTGATTTGCAGGACTTCAACTCGGAACCCGGAAGGGCCTTGATAACTTGACGCAGAACCGTCGAAGGAAGCGAGAAGTAGTTTCGGTAATCGTGGCTTTGTCCCGCCACATAGTCCTCAATCGGCGCATCCAGACAGTCTCGCAGCTTGCTCGGAATGCTATTGGTCGGGACTCCGTCGGGAGACTCACGCGCCCAATCTCTGACTCCGTCACAGAACGACGAATTAACCGCGGCGAAGCGCTCCGCCAGTTCGAAGGCTCCCGCATGCAGCATCACGCGTACGAGATACTCCGGCGACCAGGTATCCCGGCTCGCCTTTGACACCATCTCCTCGAGTTGCTTCTCCGGGATTCGGTGAAAGCCGTTTCCCGCTGCCCGTCCGCCAGCAGCCGCGTGCGCCAGGAGATATGCGGTCACTTCATGCTTGTTCCGGCCCTCCAGGCAGGAGGGTCCCCTCTTCGCGCAAAAGTCGCTGCGAAGGAGAAGAGCGAGATCGGCCGCCGAGCCTTTCGCGCCAATGGCGAAGGCGATGTCCTGCAGTCGCTCAAGCCTGGCGTTCACGCCCATGTATCGGATCATGTCGTCGAGTTTCAGTGCGGTGGATATCGCCATCTCGGTGCGGTCGAGCAGCACCCAGTGGATCAGAATTTTGTCGAGCCCCTGCATGAGGCGAAGCGATGTGGCTCGCGCCTCGAACAGGCTCGTGTAGATTCGGTCGATCTGGAACGCGTTCGTGTATGGCCAGAGCCAAGCCCGTTCGATGGCTACAGTGGAGATGGACGCGGCAGCGCAAACCGCGGCCGCCGCGCCGGTCAGCGCCAGGTACAGATATCGTGGCCGGAACAGCCGCTGCTTGCGACTTGCCGGCCCCGCTGATGCCGCGGAAGAGGTCGGCCCCGCCGCCCCGGCAACGCCGCCGCTCTCGATTATCCTCTGCGCAACGATCGCGGCGACGCCGTATCCCGGCTCGAAGTAGGCCGTGTGAATCACCTCTCTCCAGGAGAGCGCGCTGCTGAACGCAGACACGGGCGAGGTTCCCTCGCCGATCGCCGCAAGCCGGCTGCGGATGTTTCGTGCGGTGCCTGCCGCCGAGGAGTCCGCCAGGGTGGAGAGCTTGGCGAGAAAGTCCGGCGAACCCTCTTTCCAACAAGAGAGGAGTTCGGGAGGCGCACGGTCGCAGCGGATCAGGTACTCGCCCGCGACATCATTCCCCTGGGCGACCTGCTTCGCGGTCTCCCACAGGAACTGGTCCAGCAGCGGAGCTACGATCCTGTTGTAGAACGGCGCGGCGATCAGCGATACCACCGCAGTTGCTGCGGTGCCGAGCGTGATGGGCGGGCGGGCCGGCCTCCTGTCGGCAGGCCCTTCCTCGCGCGCGGTCTCGAATTTCCCCGCTTCCCGAACGCCGAGCCCTGCCTTCAATCGAGGCATGAACGGCTCCGCTGGCTGTATGACTGACGCGCGGAGGGCGTTGATCGGCTCGTCTTCTGGATGCGCCAGCGGGAGCCACCGCTCGCCCAGGAAAACAGCGTCGTGCGCCGAGATCTGTCGCGAGCGGCCATGCACTCGCCTCCACAGCTGGAGCGCGAACACCACGAGCGAATAGGCCACGAGCGCAACCACTACCGCACCGCCCGCAAGCATGCCGACCAGAGCGAGGGGCGGTACATCGCGAACGATGCGTCCAAGCTCGGTTGCATAGATGCCAGGTAACGAGCCGAGCAGGAGGTAGGCCATGCCAACCGTGAAGAGCGAAAGGAAGAGGAATAGCACCAGGTAGAACGCACCCCTGTCGCCGAAGGTCAGGAAGGGGGTGCCAACGGTGGTCCAGCTTCGCAGCGATCGCGGCCGCCCATCCCGAAGCATGCGTCGCATCGCGTGCCAAATGACCGACCCGCCATGGCTGTGGCCGACGAGGTGAAAGGGGATACGTCTGCCTTCCAGATCCTTCAGCCGCTCGGCGAGAGTCTGGCCGGCGATTCGCCGTTCACGCTCGGAGTTGGCGCCCGACCAGACGAAGGCCTCCAGCCGGAAGTGCCGATCCGCATTGTCCGAGGCTTGCCTGGAGAGTTCGGTCAGTATTTCCTGTGCGAAGGCGCTCTCCGGCTGCCACCAGCGCTCCTGACCCTTCGGGCCGCGCTGCGACGCGCCTGTTCCATGGACGAGGATCACAAGTTCGTCGCAGCCTGCCCCCATTGCCATCCCCGTTCGAGTAGCCGGAGTGATCTCACGCAGCTTGAGGATGCATCACAACGGCTTCACTGTCTATGTTGGAGGCAGTCTGATTGCTACTTGCAAGTTGCAGTCGCGTGCTCACCGTCAGTCGGGCGAGCCGGAAAGGCCTTCGCGCCCGGGATCGCCTCCACCCAGGTCTTCGCCTTGCACGCCCGTCGGCGCCGATGCGCCGCGGGATCGAATGACGATCGCGATGATGTCGACCTCGACCTTGAGCAGGTCGAGGTCGCGCGTCATCTCGCGCAATTCCTGACCCTTGCGGGCAATCTCCTCCGAGACGTCGATAGCCATGTTGCGCTCGGTGACCCCGCCCGAACTGCCGGTGAACATTTTGGCCTTGATCCAATCCAGCCGCGCCCGGTGTGTATCGCGGGTGAATTTCTTTTCGACGAATTGTCGCCGGCTTTCGACATAGGCGGCCAGCAACTCCACGTCGGACATTTTGTACAGAGCGTCGGCTGAAAGGCTCATGGTACCGTGCTGAGGCAGTTGAGATCATGACCTCGCCAGGCGGACGCGCCGCCCCGGCCATGTTGTTCGGAACCTTGTCCCCAGAATATTGACCCGCCAGCGCTCAACCAAGTGGAATCTTCGCCGTATCATGCAGGAATTCCGAAGCGCTGGAGGAATTGGCGATGGGATTATGGTGGCAGTGCACCTAATCTCATAGGAGCGCGCGTCGACTCGGCAGGCGGAAACGGCAACATGGCGAAACACCGGATCTATACAACGAGCTTTGCAAGCGTCTATCCCCTGTACATTGCCAAGGCAGAGAAAAAAGGACGCACAAAAGCGGAAATCGATCAGATCATCGCGTGGTTGACGGGTTATCGTGGTGAAAAGTTGAAAGCGCAACTGGAAAAGAAAACGGACTTTGAAACCTTCTTTGCAAAGGCCCCTCGGCTGAACCCTTCACGAACCCTGATCACAGGCACCGTCTGCGGCGTCCGCGTCGAGGAAATCTCCGAACCAACCATGCGCGAAATCCGTTACCTGGACAAACTCGTCGATGAACTCGCAAAGGGGAAAGCGATGGAGAAGATTCTGCGGAAGCCGTAAACGATTGTGATCTTCGGAGGCGCTGGGCTTCAAGCAACCACCAGGCCCGCGAAGAGTCCCGCGCTCGGATGGCACTGGCGCTGCCATGCCGAGGCCAAGCGTTTGATGGAGTTGGTCCAGGGGGCTGACGATCACTGACGCGCGACGTCAACTAGCACCTCGGACGGATCAGCCAAGCGCGATCCGCCGTCGCAGATTTGCCGATTGGCACGCGTTGCAGCGCTACCGCATCATAGGTCACCGGACGACGCGCGTGCGGCATCTATGTCAGTCGAACGGAGATGCCGCCATCCACGATCATCGGGCTTCCCGTCATGAAGGTCGACCGGTCGGACAGCAGGAAAAGGGCTGCCTGCGCCACCTCCTTCGCATTCGCCATTCGCTTCATGGGATGCAGATTTGCGATGAAATCCATCACCGGAAGATTTCCCTCGCCTCCGCTTGGCGTGATCGTGCCGCCCGGCAACAGCGAATTGACCCGGACGCCATCTGCGGCGTGGTCGGATGCCAGCGACTGCACCAGGCCGATCAACCCGGCCTTGGACGCCGCATAGGCTCCCATTCCCGGCATTCCCCCATTACTGAAGCCGACAAAGGAAGACGTGAAGACGATCGAGCCGTGCCCTTGCTTCTTCATGACCGGTATCTGGGCTTTCGCGGCCAGGAACGCGCTTGTCAGATTGACCGAAATGACATCGTTCCAATTGGCGATCCCCATCTCCACGACCGGTCCCATCTCTCCCACGATGCCTGCATTATTGAATGCGCCATCCAACCCACCGAACTCCCTCATGGCGAGATCGACGAGAGCATTGGCGTAGTTTTCATCCCTTACATCGCCGGGAAGGAATACAGCCCTGCCATCGCTTTGATTGATCTTGCCAGCAAGCGTTTCCAGCTCCGCCGATCGGCGCGCGCCAAGGACCACATTGGCCCCCTCGGCTGCGAACAGCAAAGCCGCTGCCGCGCCGATCCCGCTGCTTGCGCCAGTGACGATGATTGATTTGTTTTTCAGTTCCATGACGAGCGCTCCAGAAGGTTATGTCAGGGCGCTCTAACAGTTGGGTACGCAGCACAGCCACCCATTTCCCGTCCTCAAAGCAACCGGTATTGGCGACATCGCAGGAAATGGATCGTGCCAACCTGCCGATGAAACCAACCCATCACGGATGAACAAAGGTTACGCTTCTCAATTTCGCCAATCGCGAGGGGTTCGCCAGAATGATTGGCTTGCCTCGTAGTAGACAGTGCCGGCATCGAGGCCGATGTCGCGGAGCATCCGCTCGTCGAGGCTGGCGAGTTCGCGGCGCGCCATGCTGCGGCGGCGCCACACGCGCAACGTGGCGACGATCGAGCCCAGGATCAGGCTCCAGCTCGCGGGCGGCGTCACCACCGGGTGAGAGGGAGCCGCGGCTGCTGATTCGTGCGTGACCAATGTCCGCGGGGTCGAGCGTTGCGCCGGGACTCGGTCCAGGAGTCTGGGCGCGATGATCGGCTGACGGCGTTCTGACACCAATGTCGACATGATCGTCTCCTGTTCTCTGTGTTGCGGCCATTCGAAGGGATATCTTCGTAATTTCAGTGTGTTCTGCCGTATCTCGCCAGCCCGTGACGGCGTCGGCGATTGCTGTTCTGATTATGCGCCGCCATACCTGACAAGATGTGTCAGGTATTTTCTGCTAGGCTGCGGAAATGCGCGCGAGCCGGCTGTTGTCGATCCTGTTGCTTCTGCAAGCCCGCGGCCGGATGACGGCCGAAGAGCTGGCGAGCGAGTTCGAGGTTTCGGTTCGCACCATCTATCGCGACGTTGATCAGCTCAGCGCCGCGGACGTGCCGATCTATGCGGATCGCGGCCCGAGCGGCGGATTTCAATTGCTCGACGGCTACCGCACCAAGCTCACGGGCCTGTCGCCCGCCGAGGCCGAGACGTTGTCGCTCGCCGGCCTGCCGGGACCGGCGGCGCAACTCGGGCTCGCCGACGTGCTCACCGCGGCCCAACTGAAATTGAGCGCGGCATTGCCCGAACGGTCGCGCGCGACCGCAGGCCGCGTCGCCGCACGCTTCCACCTCGATCCCGTTGGCTGGTTCCGCGGTGCCGATGACGCAAGGCTGCTGCCGGCAATCGCCAACGCGGTGTGGAACGAGAAGTGCCTCGACGTGCACTACCGGCGCGCCGAGGGCGCGGTTGAACGCCGGCTGCAGCCGCTCGGTCTCGTGCTCAAGGCGGGCATCTGGTATCTCGTCGCGCAGGTCGGCGATCAGCCGCGCACCTATCGCGTCTCCAATTTCATCGATCTTGCCGTGACCGAGGAGTCGTTCGACCGGCGGAAGGATTTCGACCTGGCGCGCTTCTGGGTCACCTCGTCACGCGCGTTCGAAACCAGCGTCTATCATTCCAACGCCACGCTGCGCGTGACGGCGCGCGGCCTCGCCAGGCTCGACGCGCTCGGCTCACGCGTCGCTCAGGCGGCCGCCGAGACGGCAACGCCTGTTGATGCTGGCGGTTGGTTTGGCGTCACGATCCCGATCGAGTCGTTTGAGCGGGCCGCGTCCGACCTGATCGCGCTCGGCGCCGACATCGAGGTCGTCGAACCCCCGGGACTGCGCGAGCGGCTGGTCGCAACGGTGCAGGCGCTGGTCCGCCTCTACGCGCCCGTGCAGCCGACGGAGCGCCGGCCGCGACCACGCAAGCGCTGAAGGCTGCACCGCACCTCGATGGGCTGAGCCCCCGGTCGCAGTTTCTCGCAAGGTCCTCAGGTGATCCCGTGTTGCTTCAGAACGGCTTGTTCATCCCCCGATACCCATCCAAATATCTTTGGCGCGTCTTCAAGCTGCTGCACCAGGTAGTGGACCTCAAAATCAATGGAAATATCCGGTTCGCTGCCTCGGTCGTAGATCCCGGTCCAGGCGACGTGCGCCAGGCAGTGGTGCTCGTCGATAGGTGCGATATGGACATTGCGAAGTCGCATGTCCTTTGTACCAATTCGGCGATAGTTTTCGAATCCCTGCAGCATCACCTGCTTCAGGTGCTCGTCATTCTGGCCGACGCTGACGCCAGCCGGAGACGCCGCGACGAACGCGGCGGCGTATGAGGATGCCACCTTGTCCATGTCGATTTCATCCGCGAGCGCCATTCGGAACAGGTTCTCGTAGCGCTCAAACAACTCCCTCACGCTATTCTCCATATGGAGGCCTCCCGAAGATTGCAGCCGTAGCAATTTTGGCGGGTCCATGATGCAAGCTGCGGCCTCCCGCTGTTGAACGGCCAGACATCCTTGCGTTCCCAGCGGCAACGCAGTTGTGAGCTTCATCAACGGGGATCGCGATGCCGGGTTGCGATTGGCGGTGCATCAACGACAGGCGCCGCCACTGCGGTTTGTTAGGATCGAAAATTGCTTGTGAAGCAATTTTTATTGACAATAAGGCAAATACAGGAAATGCTCCATGCCATGAAAATCCAGGACGAAGCCTTGGTGAGGCTGGGCGGCCGCATCCGCGCGTTGCGCGAGGGGCGCGGCATGAAACTGAAGCAATTGGCCGACGCCACCGGGCTCTCGGATGCGTTCGTGTCGCGTCTGGAACGGGGCCAGGTCTCCAGCTCCGTCGCCAACCTGATCCAGATTGCAGAGGCGCTCGACATCGGCGTCAGTGAACTGTTCGCCGATCCGCCGGACCGGCTTCGCAGCGATATCACCGTGCATCGCCACGGCGACGGCGGCGAAGACCAGAGTATTCCGAGCACCGGCTATCGCTGGCGGCTGTTTGCCGGCGGCATGCCGAACGATGACCTCGAGGTCTTTCATCTATCGTTCCCGCGCAAGAACCGGATGGATCTGATGGTGTCGCATCCGGGGCAGGAATATTGCTACGTGCTCTCCGGTCGCGTCCGCTTTCATGTCGGCGCGGAAATCTTTGAGCTTGCGGCGGGCGAAGGCATCTTCCTCAATTCCGAACTGCCGCACCGCGCCGACAATATCGGCGACGATGAAGCGCGGATATTGATGGTGGTCGCCAAATCCTCGCACGCCAAATCCTCCGAACATTTCGACTGGTGGCGCGTGGCCGGTGCCGCGGCCCCGACGAGATCCAGCACGCGGAAAACCAGCAAAAGCAAAATCAGCCAGGGAGAATGACGATGCAACCAGCGTCCAATGCAGCCGGCGGCAAGCATTTGCCGTACGAGGCCAAGCACATCAACGATTTCGAGTGGGAGACCATCCGTTGGCCGGGCGAAACCGGCAAGATGCTGTTTCACCCGCGGCCGGAACGGCCGACCGAACCAAACGCCGGAATTCTGCGGCTGGAGCCCGGTGCCCATCATCCGATTCACAATCACGATTTCGCGCAGGTCTGGTACATCCTGTCAGGCGAATTCAGGATCGACGACGTCATCTACACTGCCGGCACGATGATCTTTCATCCCGATCCGCATTTCGAAGGCAAGTTCGAGACGGCGACGGGCGGCGATATCCTGATCGTGCAATATCCGGGACCAACCACCGGCGGCAGACCCATTTATGCTGGCCGCTTCAACATGGAAAAACGCCGCGATATCTCCGAGGAGCGAACCGATCTCTGATCGCGGCTGATTGCAGCGGCGCGCAGAAAGACGTGATCGTCGCGCGTGACGTCACATGCGCAGCGCGCCGCAAGCTCCAACGGTGATGTCGATGCCGCGACGGCCGCGCCCTTCAGTTCGGCGTCGCCACGATATCGAAATTCTTCATCGCCGGATTGCAGGCCATCTTGGCCGCCTTCTCGCAGCTATCCAAAGCGGATCTCTGCGCGGGTTCAAGCCCGCCGGTGCTTGCGGAATAGCTTGGGACGCCATTCGGCGCGCGGACCAGCACTTTTGGGGTGTAGAGCGAGAAGTATCCCTCGAGCCAGGGTCGGCGGGTCGCCGGCATATTATATTTCCGCATCAAGGCATCGAGCTGTTGCGCACTCCAGGTCGGCAGGTTCTGCGCGCGCAGGAAGGGATCGAGCGCCGCCAGCCAATGCTGCCGCCCTGCCGGAAGTTCGAAGATGTTGTGACCGCCGGCCGGTTGCAGCGACGGAGCGATTTTCAAGGTGGCGACGCCGCCTTGTGCAACATAGGCCGCATGCACCTTGCGTGCGGCGTCGGGCCCGAAATTGCCGTCGTTCTCCGAATAGACCCACAGCGTCGGCGTCCTTGTCTGGCTGCCGAACGACGCCAGCGCCGCGATCGGCATATCCTGCGGACAGGCGAGCTGCCCCTGGGCGTCGGTGAGCCGCATGGCGCCGGCGAGATTCACGACCGCTTTCAGCCCCGGGGTATTGCGAGCCGCAAGCGCGAGCGCGGCGCCGCCTCCCACGGAGCCGCCGATCGCGATCACCTGCGTCGCATCGGCATCGCCGCGTCCGGCCACGACGCGCAGCGCGCGCTCGAGATCATCGGCCTCCACCGAGAAATAGCGGCGCAGGTCGGCATCATTGCATCTGGCATAGGCCGCATTGGTGGGTTGGCCCGTCGTCCCGCCCGACACCCCGTAACCTCGCCGCACCACGGCGACAGCGAGATAGCCGCGATAGGCGAGGTCGCGGGCTTGCGGCGCCATCAACGGGGCGCGCATGTTCACGAGTTCGGACGGCAGCCGAGGCTTGCCATGCGTGAGCAAAGCCACCGGCAGCCGTCCCTTCGCGGCGGCCAGCCGTACGATCAAGGCTTCCAGCCGGTAGTTTCCACCCGGCGCGCGAATATCGAGGAAGGTGATTTCTTCGAGCAGGGCCGGGTGGTCCGATGGCGAGGCAGGCCCGGCTTGCGTCAGGCCGGGTGTAGAAGCCGCCATGGTCGTGATCAGCGCCATCGCCGCCGCGATCGTTGAAATGAACTTCATCGTCGATCCTCCGCAGGCATATTGTGCAGTGTGACCTGAAAATGCAGTCACACATTCGGCCCGTGCCGATCGTGTCGCCGAATGATCAACCCCACTCATGCCACATAGAACCGTGATCTATCTCACCTAGCCGGCATGGAGCTGCGTCTACGGATGGGTCGCGTCATGCGCGAGCGCGATCGCCCGACTGCGGCATTCACGCAGCCCCGTCTCTGGCCAAACGGCGGCGGACGAACTATCGTCGCGGCATGTCAGCCCCTAAGCGCGTCCACGCCGATCGGTGTTGCGGCGCAATCATCGACTATCAGGATTTCTTTTTGGCGCAGCTCGAGCCGCGCAACCGCTCTCGCCTGCGCAAAAACATGCGCAACTTCGCGCGCCTTCTTGCGTATATGCGTATTCCGACGGTCGTCACACTCGAGCGACCAGTCCACCGCAAGGGCGCGGTGCCGCAGGATATCAAGGCGCCGCTCGGCAGCGCCGCAAAGGTTTTCGAGAAGGATTTCTTCGACCTCACCAAGGAGAAGCCGATCCGGGCCCATCTGAAACGGCTGAAGAAGACGCAAATCGTCGTTGCGGGTTGCGAGACCGATGTGTGCGTCCTGCAATCCTGCCTCGGCCTTCTCGAAATGGGTTTCGAGGTTTTCGCGGTCGAGGAACTGCTGTTCTCGTCGGCGCGTAATGTCGATGCTGCGCTGGTGAGGCTGAGGTCCGAGGGAGTGATCATCCTGTCCTACAAGACGCTGTTCTTTGAACTGATCGAGGCCGTGGCAGGTGCGCCACATGCCGAAAAGATGGTCGCGGCATTCGGCGAATTTCCTTCCGATCTCCCGGAGGAAGCCGTGTCTTGACGTGCAGTCGTCCCCGCGTGGCGGCGCTGTTGCCGCCCGGCGGCAGGCTGACGCTGATGGTGCGAATGCGAAATTCCCTGGTGGTGAAATAGATGTCGGACAAGAAAGTGGACGTGATCGTGCTCGGCGCGGGCATCGTCGGTGTGTCGGCGGCCTATGCCGCACAGCAGCAGGAGTTGTCGGTCGTGCTCGTCGACCGGCGTGAGCCCGGCAGCGGCGGTTACCATCGTGAGTTCAAGCCGAACCCGGCGCGCGCGTTGCGGCGTCCGATCCACGACGCCGACGGCAGTTTCCTGATGACGCCGATGGAGCAGGGCATTCGCGTCACCTCCGGCGTCGAACTCACCGACCATGATGCGCCTTCGTCCTACGCCCAGATCGATGCGGTGGAGCCGCTGGCGCGCGAGGTGGTCGAGTTCGGCGAGCAGGTCGGCGATACCTGGCGCGGGGCGCGGCCGACGCTGCCCGACAGCCTGCCGATGATCGGCCCCGCGCCGCGGCATGCCGGCCTGTGGCTGGCGTTCGGCAACCAGCACATCGGCTTCACCACGGGCCCTGCGACCGGCGCCGCGATCGCCGCCATGATCAAGGGAACACCGCCATCGTATGACGTCACAGCTTTTGCGCCGAGCCGTTACATCTGATGTGCCATGGCGCCTTTCCTCGGTATATCTATTGACCAGGGTCTGCTTGCGGATCCTGTGCTCGGGAGCCACATTTCTTCCTGACTGCTTGCGACACCATTGAAACTGGAGTTCTGCGATGGACGCGGCTTCGGGGCGCTTTTCGGCGGCAACGCCTGAGGCAGGGAATGCCGGCGACGGGCCGGCCCGCTCCAACCAGGTGAGGACGATCAATCTGGCGCTACAGGGTGGCGGTGCCCATGGCGCCTTTACCTGGGGCGTGCTCGACCGGCTGCTCGACGAAAAGGACGTTGCCTTCGAGGGATTGAGCGCGACGAGTGCCGGCGCGATGAATGCGGCGGTCTTTGCCTACGGGCTTTCCGTCGGCGGGCGCGAAGGGGCGCGCAAGGCGCTGACCGATTACTGGAAGCGTGTCAGCGACGCGGCGAGTTTGGGGCCGTTGCAACCAAGCCCGATCGACCGGCTGCTGGGGAACCACAGGCTGACCTGGTCGCCGGTCTTCTCGCTGCTCGGCTTCGTGACGCGCGTGCTGTCGCCCTATGAGTTCAACCCGTCGGACTATAATCCGTTGCGTGAAGTGGTCGAGCAATCGATCGATTTCGAGGTGCTGAAGCGCGCCGACTGTCCGGTCAAGCTGTTCCTGTCTGCGACCAACGTTCGTACCGGGAAGGTGAAGATCTTTTCGGGGGCTGAAATTTCCGCTTCGGCCGTGATGGCTTCGGCATGTGTTCCGACCATGTTTCACGCCGTCGAGATCGACGGTGAGGCCTATTGGGACGGCGGCTACATGGGAAATCCGGCGCTGTTCCCACTCATCTACAACTGCAAGAGCTCCGATATTGTCATCGTTCATATCAATCCGCTGTTCCGCAAGGAATTGCCGCATGCGGCAGTCGACATCCTGAACCGCATCAATGAGATCAGTTTCAATTCATCGCTGATGCGGGAGATGCGGGCGGTCAGCTTCATTACCAGGCTGGTCAAGCAAAACCACATCGTCGGCGGAGACGTCCGGCAGATCTTCATCCATAGCGTCGCCGATGATGAATTCATGGGGGCGCTCAGCCCGACCAGCAAATACAACGCCGATTGGGATTTTCTGGTTTTCCTTCGCGACCAGGGCCGGAAATGCGCGAACGACTGGCTGACGAGCCATTTCGTCAAGCTCGGCGTCGAATCGTCGGTCAATATCGACGAAGTGTATCTCTAGATATGCAATGTGCCGAAGGGTGGCGCGTCGTTATTTGCTGGTGAATTATTCGCGGCGTTGTGCGATGACGGCAGCAACGCCACCTCCAGACCCGCCACGCCATGACCCCACCCACCGTCACACCCTCGCAAATACGCACCGCGCTTCTGCTGCGCGATGAAATCGCGTTGCTCGATCTGCGGCATGAGGCGGCTTTCGCCACCGGCCATCCGCTGTTTGCCGCCAACATGGCGGCCGGCCGCATCGCGCTCGAAGCCGAGACGCGGCTGCCGCGCAAGGACGTGCCGATCGTGGTGTACGACGCGGGCGAAGGCCTCGTCCCGCAGGCGATCGATCGGTTCAAAGCGCTGGGATACACCAACGTCCGCGCGCTCGAAGGCGGGCTGCAGGGCTGGCAGGCGGCGGGCTATGAGCTGTTCCAGGACGTCAATTCCTACGCCAAGGCGTTTGGGGAACTGGTGGAGCATCGCCGCCACACGCCGTCGCTTGGGGCGGAAGAAGTCGCCGCCTTGATTGCGCGCAAGGCCAATATCAGGATTCTCGACGTTCGCCGCTTCGATGAATACGCGACCATGAATATCCCGGGCTCGATCAGCGTGCCCGGTGGCGAACTGGTGCTGCGTGCCGGCGAGGCGGCGCCGGATCCCGAAACCACCATCGTCGTCAATTGCGCCGGCCGCACCCGCTCGATCATCGGCACCCAGTCGCTGATCAATGCCGGCGTCGCCAATAAAGTGGTGGCGCTGCGCAACGGCACCATCGGCTGGACATTGGCAAAGCAGGATCTGGAGCACGGCTCTGGCCGTCGTGGTGCGATCGGCGCTTCCGAGAATGCAAAAGCCAATGCGCGCGATGTCGCCTATCGCGCCGGCGTCCGCCGTGTCGGCCCGGAAGAGGCGCGGGCGATGGCGGCACAGACCAGCCGCACCCTCTATCGCTTCGACGTCCGCGATGCCGAGGAATATGCCGCCGGTCACCTCCCGGGCTTCCGCCATTACGCCGGTGGGCAGCTGGTGCAGGAGATCGACATGGCCGCGCCGGTGCGCGGCGCGCGGATGCTTCTGTCCGACAATCTCGGCGTCCGCGCCGACATGACCGCGTCCTGGCTCGCGCAGATGGGATGGGAAACCTATGTGCTCGATGGCGGCTATGACGTCGCGCTCGAAGTCGGGCCGCCGGTGGTCCTGCCAAAGCCCGATCCGTCGCACCGCTACCGGCGTCCCTATGAGGGCACCGATGCCTCGACCGCTGCAATGCAGGCCTATCTCGATTGGGAATATGGCCTGGTCGACCAGCTCCGGCGCGACGCCAGCCATGGTTTCTTCGTGATTTGAATGGCTACCTCGTAATTTGATGCCGAAGGCGACGGCACAGTCCTTGTCGGCGTGATAGTCTTGGCCTTGCTGGGCGCCGCGAGGTGAGTCGAAAGGCAATGCGAGACAAAAAGGACATCGTGGAGAACTGGCTGCCGCGTTACACCGGCACACAGCTTTCCGAATTCGGAGACTATGTTCTCCTGACCAATTTCGACAATTACGTCGAATGGTTCGCCGCTGGGAACGGCGTTCTGGTCAACGGCATCGATCGACCGATGCCCAACGCGACGGCCGACGGCATCACGCTGATCAACTTCGGCATGGGAAGCCCGAACGCCGCGACCGTGATGGATCTGCTCAGCGCCATCGCGCCGAAGGCCGTGTTGTTTCTCGGCAAGTGCGGCGGGCTGAAGCGCAAGAACCAGATCGGCGATTTGATTCTGCCGATCGCGGCGATCCGGGGCGAGGGCACATCGAACGATTATTTGCCGCCGGAGGTCCCCGCGCTGCCCGCGTTCGAGTTGCAACGCGCGGTATCGACGATGATCCGCGATCTCGGCCGCGACTATTGGACCGGCACCGTGTACACCACCAATCGTCGCGTTTGGGAACATGATGACCGCTTCAAGGAAATCTTGCGCCGGACGCGAAGCATGGCGATCGATATGGAGACGGCGACGATCTTCGCGGCAGGATTCGCCAACCATATTTCGACCGGCGCGCTGCTTCTGGTGTCCGATCAGCCGATGATACCCGAAGGTGTGAAGACCGAGGCGTCGGACCGGACGGTGACCGAGAACTATGTCGAGATCCACATCAGGATCGGGATCGAAGCGCTGAAGCTGGTGCGCCGCCGCGGCCGCAGCGTCAAGCATTTGCGCTTCGAAGACGATTTCGACCGCGGGATCGAGACGTGACAAGGTATAGCGTCGGCTAGGAATATCACCCGGAGCGCAGCCAGCTTTCGGCCGTCAGCTTTTCAAGCTCGGAAAAATAAGGGCCCGTGACGTCGCGGTCGGACTGTTGCTCGGGCCGCCGAGCCTGCGCGTCTGCTTCGCGCAACTGCTCCGTGATATGAAAGGTAAGGACTGAGGCGATCGCATGGATCGCCTCGTGACGATCGAGTCCCTCGGTCATCAGCCGCAGCAGGGTGCGGCGGACCGGCAATCGATCTCCTTCCGCGATCTGGTTCTCGACGACCACGTGCATTGCCGCATGCGCTGCTGCGCGCTCCACCTTAATACCGGCGCGCCGGTGGTAGTGCTCGATCATGTCAAGACGTCGTTGCTCGTCGGTCGCGAGCCAGTCGCCTGGATCAGGCTCGACCAGCGGGTCGTAGTCCCGAAGCCGGGCTTCGACGTCGTCGAATTCATACACCTCGTCGATGTCGAAGGGATCGTCGATGTCGAAAGGATCGCCCGGCGATGCGATTTGCGGCAGTCTCGCCTTGTCGATACAGCACTTCTTGAATTTCTTGCCGCTGCCACAGGGGCAGGGATCGTTGCGCCCGACATTGCGGAACGGGTTGTGCGCCGGCATCGCCGGCCACGGATCGAGGCTCGGGTCGTCAGCGATCTGATCCTGATATTCCTCCGGATTGACTATCTCCCAGCCCGATAATTCCTCGATGACATCACCGAACGGCTCGTACTCCCTGCGCCGCCACGGCTGAAGCGGGCCGCCGGCGCAGGCCTCCTTCAAATCATCCTCGAAATCCTTCAAATCCTTCAACATCGGGTCATTGAAGCCGAGCCGGAATATCTCGCGCACCAGAGGCTCGAGTTCGACCAACCCCAGCACTGCGATCGTGCCCTGCCAGCCGTCCCATACGGCACACACATCCCGAGGCTGCAAATCGTCGAAGGCCGACCGCAAGAAATCGGCGACCGCAGCCCGGTCGAGTTCGCCGCGAAAAACCAGTATCACGAGGGCGTCGAGGGCACTCCAGCGCACGAACTCGTCCGCCTTGGGATCTCGAATGATGTCGTAGATCGGACCTGGATCGCCATCGAAAACACTTGCCAGTACCTTGTGACTGGTCGCCGTCGTGGCATCGCCGAGAATCAATTCGACGTCCGGCCGGCGCAAAAAGCGCGCGATCGTGAGATACGCTGATTTCTCCCGCCGCTGGCCAAGAAGATGGAACGCGATGAAGAGGCCGTTCTCCTCGACTTCGCTCTTCGGTTCGCATCTGTCGATGGCGTCCAGCAGCAGCGGCGCCACGGTGGACCGATCGGCGGTCGCCGCACGGATCGCCTCGGTCGGCAGGCCCTCGCCGGAACCCAATTGCTCAAGGATTTGCACGGAACGGTCTCGCTTGTGTATCCAATGTCAGGGCAAGTTTGCAGCCCTTATCATAGCCGTCAGAAATACCGGCAGTAAACGGCGCTTTGCCACGCGTCGGGGTTCCGGCGGATGCCGTCGCTGAGGGTCAGCGCCACGCCAGAAGTATCGCGACCAGGATGACGAGGCCCGCCGACAATACTTTCCAGAACACCAGCGGGTTGCGCTCATAGAGCGCTCGCCGCTTCTCGGCGGCGGGCTTCGCCCACATGGCGCCGTTTTCCAGTTCGTGGGCGAATTCGATGACGTCGCCGAAGCGCTGCGTGGGATCGACGGCGAGCGCCTTGCCGATCACAGCATCGAGCCAGGCCGGCAAGTCGGGGCGGTAACGCGACAACGAAACCGGTTTGCCGAAGCGTGGCCGCGAAAACGGTTCGATCTCGCCATAGGGGTAGGCGATGCTGAACATTCGGTAGACCGTCACGCCCAGCGCATAGAGATCGGAAAACTCGTCGCCTGCGCGCCCGCCAAAGAGCTCGGGCGCCATGTAACTCGCCGTGCCGGGAATGTCCTGGGCGGGGAAGTCCTCGAGCAGCGGCACCCGGGCGACGCCGAGATCGACCAGCCGCAATCCGCCGGCCGTCAGCAGGATGACGTTATCAGGCTTGATGTCGCGATGAATGATGCCGGCGCGATGCAAGGTCGCTATCGCGCGCGCCAGCTTGGTGGCGATGCCGATGCCTTCGGTGAGCGAGAGCTGCGGCGAGCGGTTCAGGCGATGTTCGAGCGTTTCGCCCTCGTACAGCGGCATCACCGAATACAGCCGCGTCTGGCGCCCGGCGGGAACCTCGATGATTTCGCCGATCCACAGGCTCCTGACGCGGGCCGCCACCCATGCTTCGCGCACGAAGGCGAGACGATAGGAACCTTCGCTGGCGACGCGCGGATGCGGAAACTTCAGCACCAGTTTGCGGTTCTGCCGCTTGTCGGTGGCGACGAACAGCCGGCTATAGCGGCCGTCGGACAGCACCTCCTGGAGAACGAAATCGTCGATGGTCTCACCCGACGATGGCAGCTCCAGGATGGGAAGGGTTTCGATGGCGTGGGTGAGTTCGTTGCGGTCGGCCGGCGGCAGGTCGATGACGTCGAGCACCAGCGCGGTCATGTTGTCGCTGCTGCCGGCGGCCAGCGCCACGTCCACCAGCTTGCGCGCGGTTTCCTCAGGTGAAGCGCGCTCGTCGAGCAGGACCTGCAGGCGGCCGTCGTCGAGGACACCGTGAATGCCGTCGCTGCAGATCAGCAGTCGATCATGTTGCCGCAGGCCGACCGCGGCATAGTCGACGCGCGCGAAATCCTCGAAGCCGATGGCGCGGTTGAGCACGTGGGCGAGGTCGCCGCGTCCGGCGACGTGATCCTTGGTCAGCCGCTCGAGGCGGCCCTCGCTCAAACGGTAGGCGCGTGTGTCGCCGATGTGGACGATATGACAGGTGCGGCGCGACAGGATGATCGACGAGAACGCGCAGCTCATCCCGCTGAGCCTGGAGTCGACGCGGCCCTGCGCATGGATCCAGCTGTTGGCGGCCTCCAGCGCCCGCGAGGCGATGCGCCGGACGCCAAGCGTTTCGGGAAGCGAATAGTAGGCGTCGAGAAAACAACGCACGGTCAGTTCGGCGGCTTCCCGTCCGCCCTTGTGGCCTCCGACGCCATCCGCCACCGCGGCAACGATGTCGCGGTTGAATGCGCCGGTCTGGCCGAGGCAGGCCGCGACGTAGTCTTCGTTGGTCGCCCGCTTGCCGGTCTCGCTGACGAAACCCACGCGAACCTGAAGATTCCTCTGCGAACCGATCGTCACGTCAGCGACCTGCCAAGCCCTTGGAAGCGCGCGTCGTCAGACCCGCGCCCCCGAAACCGCGCCCCATGTCGTGCGCCAGCGGACCTTGACCATGGCAAGTCCGATAAAGCCAAGCAATGCCAGCGCCCCGAAAAACACGAAGCCGGCCCCGAAGCCGCCGGTTGCGGCCTTGGCCGTGCCGAGCGCCTGAGCCAGGAAAAAGCCGCCGACGCCTCCGGCGCAGCCGACCAGACCGGTCATCAGGCCGATGTCCTGACGGAAGCGGAGCGGGATCAGTTGAAACACCGCGCCGTTGCCCATGCCGAGCGCCAGCGTGCCGACCGAGAACAGCAGCACCGACATCCACGCGATGCGCGGCATCTGCAGCAGCGACCAGCCCGCCGCTGATGGCGCCGCCGGCCCTTCCGGCATGAAGGCGATGACGAGATAAGCCGCGATGACAACCGCGAACAGCACCGACAGCGAGCGGATGCCGCCGATGCGGTCGGCAATCAGCCCGCCGACCGGGCGGAAGCCGGAGCCAAAGGCGACGATCAGCGAGACCAGCAGACCCGCCGCCACGCCGGACACATGATACTGCACGGTGAAATACAGCGGCAGCGCGTTGGCGAGGCCAACGAAGCCGCCAAAAGTGATGAAGTAGAAGAACATGAACCAGCGGCTATCAGGATCGCGTAGCAGCGTGGCATAGGCCTTCAGCGAGATCGGCTTGCGTTCGCCCGGCGCATCCTTGGCCGCGAAGACGTAATACGCGAGCACCAGCACCATCGGAATCAGCAGGAACCCGAACACGGCCTGCCAGCCGAAATGTTCGGCGATCGTCGGTGCGAGCATCGTATCGATGACGACGCCCATATTGCCGGCGCCTGCGATGCCCATCACCACGCCCTGATATTGCGGCGGATACCATCGGCTCGCCTGCGGCAGGGCGACGGCAAAGGACGCGCCGCCAATGCCGAGCACCAGGCCGAAGATGATGATCGCCGTCTTGCTGTCGAGTCCGTACCGCCATACCCAGGCCGTCGCCGTGGTAACGATGAGCTGTGCGATGATGCCGGTTCGCTTGGCGCCGATGATGTCAGCGAGGATACCCATCGGGACGCGCAGCAGCGCGCCGGCCAGCACCGGAATCGCGACCAGGGTGAACTTCTCGCTGACCGCGAGGTTCATGTCGTGCGCGATGTAGACCATCAGCGGGCCGAGCGCGACCCAGGCCATGAAACTGATGTCGAAGTAAAGAAACGCCGCCAGCAGCGTCGGCCAATGGCCAGCCTTCTTGAACTCAGCAAACTTCATTGCGACAGCCTCGCGATCATGCGGCCGAGCATGCGCACAGGTGCGGCGGGTCTCGGCACATCTGATGGAATGTGGTGAAAGCGAGAGCCATACTCGTCATTGAGACGGTCTCGATTGGTTCTAAAGGCAGCAATAACCGTGCCATTCGATCGCGAGCGGCACTTTGCCTTTAATCGCAACGCGTTGACCGCTATTCCACCGACAGGGAAGAAAACCCGACTTGCTGCAGCGGGCAGCATCCCGCGCCACTCAAACGCGCAAGGTGGTGCTTTTTTGTGCGGTGCGCACAAGCGCCCGAATTCGCGGCAGTCCGTAAAGCTATTGATATTGCTTGCGGAATCGCTGTGCCAAAGTTGGCACGCGTTTTGTATTGAAGGAAATATCGATCGTCATTGATGATGGTCACTGCCCGCGGATGGGCTCCTCAAAACTCCCAATCTCTCTTCCACCGATCGACGACGCATGTCGCGTCGACGCGCGGTGTCGTCGGAATGCGAAAGGCAGATCATGCTCGAGAAAGTAAGCAGGCAGAAGCTGGTGGTGATCGGCAACGGCATGGCCGGCATCCGCACAGTGGAGACGCTGCTGGAGCGTGCGCCCGATCTCTACGACATCACGGTGTTCGGTTCCGAGCCTTACGGCAATTACAATCGTATCCTGCTCTCGCCGGTTCTCTCCGGCGAGAAGTCCGTCGACGACATCATGCTCAATACCGAGCAATGGTACGACGACAACGGCATCACGCTGCGCAAGGGCGAGACGATCGTGATGATCGACCGGCGCACTTGCGAAGTCGTCACCGCCACGGGCGCGCGCGTCGCTTATGATCGGCTGCTGATCGCGACCGGCTCCAACCCGATCATGTTGCCGCTTCCGGGCAAGGATCTTCCGGGCGTCATCGGCTTTCGGGATATCCAGGACGTCGAGCGCATGGTTGAAGCCTCGACGAGCCATCCAAACGCCGTCGTGATCGGCGGCGGCCTGCTCGGCCTCGAGGCCGCCAACGGGTTGATGAAGCGCGGCATGAACGTCACCGTCGTGCATCTGCTCGACTGCCTGATGGAACGCCAGCTCGATCCCGTTGCCAGCGGAATGTTGCGCAAGTCGCTGGAAGAGCGTGGCATGGTGTTCAAGATGCCGGCGCAGACGCAGGCGATCCTGGGCGAGGACCGCGTCACGGGCGTGCGCTTTGCCGATGGCGTGGAGCTTCCTGCCGACCTGGTCGTGATGGCCGTCGGCATCCGCCCGAACATCGAACTCGCGCAGAAGGCGGGTATCCATTGCGAGCGCGGCATTGTCGTTTCCGACACCATGCAGACCTATGACGGGCGCATCTATGCGGTCGGCGAATGCGTGCAGCACCGTCGCCAGACCTACGGTCTGGTCGCGCCGCTGTTCGATCAGGCCAAGGTCTGCGCCAATCAGCTCGCCATGAAAGGCTTTGCCAGCTACTCGGGCTCGGTGGTCTCGACCAAGCTGAAGGTGACGGGCATCGACCTGTTCTCCGCCGGCGATTTTGCGCCCGGCGTCGACAAGGAAGAAGTCGTGATGCAGGACGCCGCGCGCGGCGTCTACAAGCGGATCGTTCTGCGCGACAAGAAAATCGTCGGCGCCGTGCTTTACGGCGATACGGTCGACGGGCCCTGGTATTTCCAGCACCTGCGCGACGGCACCGACATCTCGCAGATGCGCGAGCGCCTGGTATTCGGCGCGGCCAATCTCGGCGACGGCGGTCACGCCGGCCAGAATTCGGTCGCCGCCATGGGCGACGAGGCGGAGATCTGCGGGTGCAACGGCGTCTGCAAGGGCACCATCGTCAAGGCGATCGTCGATAAGAAGCTGTTCACCATCGACGACGTGCGCGCCCACACCAAGGCGTCGTCATCGTGCGGCTCTTGTACCGGCCTCGTCGAGCAAGTGCTCGCGTTCACGCTCGGTGGCGACTACTCGACGGCGCCGAAGGTCAAGCCGATGTGCAAGTGCACCGATCACAGCCATGACGACGCGCGCCGCGTCATCGTCGAGCAGCAGCTGAAGACCATTCCCGACGTCATGAAGTTCATGGATTGGAAGACCGCCAACGGCTGCCATTCCTGCCGGCCGGCGCTGAACTATTACTTGCTCGCCACCTGGCCCGGCGAATATCGCGACGACCAGCAGTCGCGCTACATCAACGAACGCGTCCATGCCAACATCCAGAAGGACGGCACCTATTCGGTGGTGCCACGGATGTGGGGCGGCGTGACCACGCCGGATGAATTACGGGCCATTGCCGACGTCGCCGACAAGTTCAAGATTCCGACCGTCAAGGTCACCGGCGGCCAGCGCATCGATCTGCTCGGCGTCAAGAAGGAGGATCTGCCCGCGGTCTGGGCCGACCTCAACGACGCCGGCATGGTGTCGGGCCATGCCTATGCCAAGGGGCTGCGCACGGTGAAGACCTGCGTCGGCTCGGAATGGTGCCGCTTCGGCACCCAGGACTCGACCGGGCTCGGCATCAAGATCGAAAGATTCATGTGGGGGTCGTGGGCCCCGGCCAAGGTGAAGATGGCGGTATCGGGTTGTCCGCGCAACTGCGCCGAATCGACTTGCAAGGATGTCGGCGTGATTTGCGTCGATTCCGGATACGAGATCCATTTCGCGGGCGCTGCCGGCCTTCACATCAAGGGAACCGAATTCCTCGCCAAGGTGGCGACCGAGGAGGAGACGCTGGAGTTGATCGCGGCACTGACGCAGCTCTATCGCGAGCAGGGCTGGTATCTGGAGCGGATTTACAAGTGGTGCGATCGTGTCGGTCTCGATGCCATCCGCAAGCAGGTGGTCGATGACCTCACCAACCGCAAAGCGCTGTACGACCGCTTCGTGTATTCGCAGCAGTTCTCGCAAAGCGATCCATGGGCGGAACGCGCCCAACGCGGTGTCGATCGCAACGAGTTCGCGCCGATGGCGGAGCTGGAACTCGCATGACCGGAGCTCGCATGACACGGTGGATTGAAATCGGAGCCCTGGACCAGATTCCGCGCCTCGGCGCCCGCGTGGTGCGCACGGCGTCGGGAAACATCGCGGTATTCCGGACCGAAGACGACGAGGTATTCGCGCTCGACGACCGCTGCCCGCACAAGGGCGGACCGTTGTCGCAAGGCATCGTGCACAACAAGCGCGTCACCTGTCCGCTGCACAATTTTGTCATCGAGCTTGCGAACGGCGCGGCGGTCGCTCCTGACGAGGGATGCGCGCACTCGTATCCGGCCAAGGTGGAGAACGGCACCGTGTGGCTGTCCGTTCGTGAGGTAGTCACCGCTTCCGCTGATTGAGGGTAACGACGCGTGCCAGTCAAGACGACATGTCCCTATTGCGGTGTCGGCTGCGGCGTCGTGGCCGACAGGGACCAGGCCGGGGCGGTCACGGTTCGGGGGGATCCGGTGCATCCGGCAAACTTCGGGCGGCTGTGCGCGAAGGGATCGGCGCTGGCTGAAACCATCGATCTGGAAGGACGCCTGCTCGAGCCGATGGTCGACGGCCGCGCTGCGACCTGGGATGCCGCGCTCGGCCATGTTGCCGATGGATTCAGCAAGGCGATCCGGGAGCACGGGCCTGACGCGGTGGC
Source organism: Bradyrhizobium sp. AUGA SZCCT0160 (assembly GCF_018130105.1). NCBI lineage: Bacteria > Pseudomonadati > Pseudomonadota > Alphaproteobacteria > Hyphomicrobiales > Nitrobacteraceae > Bradyrhizobium > Bradyrhizobium sp. AUGA SZCCT0160. The sequence goes on along the minus strand of NZ_JAFCMD010000004.1, from coordinate 305,700 downwards.
GTTCTACGTCTCGGGCCAGCTGCTCACCGAGGACTACTACGTCGTCAACAAGCTCGCGAAGGGCTTTGTCGGCACCGCCAATATCGATACCAATTCGCGGCTGTGCATGGCCTCCAGCGTGGTCGGTCACAAGCGCGCCTTCGGCAGCGACACCGTTCCGGGGTGTTACGAAGACCTGGAACTGGCCGACCTGCTGGTCCTGGTCGGATCCAATGCGGCCTGGTGTCATCCCATCCTGCACCAGCGCATGCTGGCGGCGAAGGCGAAAAATCCCGCTTGCCGCATCGTCGTCATCGACCCGCGCCGGACGGCGACCTGCGAGGGCGCCGATCTGCATCTGCCGGTTCGTTCGGGCAGCGACTCCGTTTTGTTCAACGGATTGCTGGCCTATCTTGCGAAGAACAAGGCGGCCGATGGCGCGTTCGTCGGCGATTTCACCACCGGCGCCGAGGCGGCGCTGGCGCAAGTCGCCGGCCAGACCGTGGCGCACACGGCCGATGTCTGCGGGCTGACGGGCGGTGCAGTCGAGCAGTTTTTCAGCTGGTTCGCCAAGACCGAGCGTGTCGTCACGCTCTACTCGCAGGGCATCAACCAGTCGAGCAGCGGCGTCGACAAGGTCAATGCGATCATCAACTGCCATTTGCTGACCGGGCGGATCGGAAAACCCGGCATGGGGCCGTTCTCGCTGACCGGCCAGCCCAATGCGATGGGCGGACGCGAAGTCGGTGGCCTCGCCAATCAGCTCGCCGCCCATATGGAGATCGAGAACCCCCGCCATCGCGAACTCGTGCAGCGGTTCTGGCGCTCGCCCGTCATCGCCGACAAGACCGGGCTCAAGGCGGTCGAGATGTTCGACGCGATGGCCGCCGGCCGCATCAAGGCGGTCTGGATCATGTCCACCAATCCGCTGGTCAGCCTGCCGGATGCAACTCGCGCTCGCGCCGCGCTGGATGCCTGCGATCTCGTCGTGGTGTCGGATTGCATGCGGCATACCGACACCACGCGTCACGGCGATGTGCTGCTGCCCGCGACGGCATGGGGCGAAAAGGACGGCACGGTCACCAATTCCGAGCGCCGCATCTCCCGGCAACGGCCGTTCATGCCGGCGCCCGGCGCCGCGCGTCCGGATTGGCGGATCATCTGCGATGTCGCCCGCCGCATGGGATTTTCAGGCTTCGACTATACCAGCGTCGCCGAGATCTTTCGGGAGCATGCCAGCCTGTCGGGCTTTGAGAATAATGGCGGGCGGGACTTCGATCTCTCGGCCCTGAGCACGCTCGATGATCGCGCTTACGAAACGCTCGCTCCGGTACAATGGCCGGTGACGCGGGATTATCCGACCGGCACGGCGCGGCTGTTCGAGTCCGGAAGCTTTTTCACCCCCGATCGCAAGGCGCGCTTTGTTCCGGTCGTGCCGCGACCGCCCAAGAACCCGACCAGCCGCGAGCATCCTCTGGTCCTCAACACAGGCCGGATTCGCGATCAGTGGCATACGATGACGCGGACCGGGAAAGCGCCGCGACTGATGATGCACATGTTCGAACCCTGTGCGGAATTCCACCCCGAGGATGCGCGCAAGGCCGGTATCGAAGATGGCGCGCTCGCCCGGCTGACCAGTCCCTGGGGCCAGATGGTGGCGCGCGTGACCGTCACCACCGAACAGCGGCGCGGCTGCGTGTTCGTGCCGATGCACTGGAATGGCGAGTATGCCGGCGACGGCCTGATCAACGCGCTGGTCAATCCCGCGACCGACCCGATATCCGGACAGCCGGAATCCAAGCATACGCCCGTGAAGGCCGAGCCCTATCTGCCGAAATGGCATGCCTTTATTCTCAGCCGTTACGAGATCGAGCGCCCGGAGCAGGGCTACTGGGTTTCCGGACGGGCGGGCATGTGCTGGCGCATGGAGCTGGCGATCGAGGAACGGCCGGCGAGCTGGCGCGATTGGGCGCGCGCGCAGCTCCGCGCCGAGCAGGCGGACATCGAATGGCTCGCCTATCGCGATCCGAGCATCGGCCGGTATCGCTATGCGAGCATTCGCGACGGGCGGTTGGAGGGATGCATCTTCATCGCCTCGGACCACAGGCTGGTTTCGCGTTCATGGCTGACCAATTTGTTCGCGGAAAACACGCTCTCGCCAAAGGCGCGGATGTCGCTGCTCACAGGGCAGCCGCTGGAAGCCGGCGAAGATATCGGGCCGATCGTCTGTTCGTGCTTCGGCATCGGGCAACGGCAAATCTCGGCCGAGATCAACAAAGGCGCGCGAAATGTCGAAGCCATTGGTCAACGATTAAAAGCCGGCACCAATTGCGGGGCGTGCAAGCCGGAGATCGGCAAGCTACTCAATGGCGCGCCTGTGCCAAAACCCCTGCCGGCGTAAGTTTTCCGATTCCCGGCCTATTTGCCGGGCCATTCTGCCGGCGATGTCGGCCACGCGTTCCCACTGTACTCTTCCCATCGCTCGTCTTTCAGCCCCCACTGTGCTAATTTGAGCCGACAGCATGGCTCCAGGAACTTTCTGACGCCTAGCCGTGTTCGTCTCTCACGACGGAAAGATGCGGCTATGTAACGGCTCGTGTATCGCGACCAGACTTGATGACCCTGCTAACGCGAAGGGCTTGTCATGAACCAAATGCTTCCAGCCAACGAGCCCGGACGCCTTGTCGCGCTAGCGAATTACGCGATCCTCGACACGCTTCCAGAACCTGGATTCGACGAAATCACCGAACTGGCGGCGCAGATCTGCGGCAGCCCCGCCGCCCTGGTCAGCTTCGTCGACGCATCGCGGCAATGGATCAAGGCGAAATACGGCCCACTTCCCGCAGAGCTTTCCGAATGCCCGCGCGAAATTTCGATTTGCACGGCCACGATCTGCAACAACGACATCCTCTACGTTCCCGACCTGATAAAGGATCAAAGGTTCAATACCAGCCCGCTTGTGACGGGCGATATGCACATTCGCTTCTACTGCGGCGTTCCTCTCATCACGCAGGATGGTCATGCCCTGGGCACCTTGTGCGTGATCGACTTCGAGCCGCGAGAAATGACCTTCGAGCAGCAGGAGGCGCTCAGACGATTGGCACGGCAGACCATGGTTCACCTCGAATTGCGCCGGCAATTGCTCGTGCGCAACGAGATGCTGCGTGAGTTGGAGCGTGCGCGCGACCACGCAATTGTCGGCAAGGCCGAATCGGACAAGCTGCTGCTGAACATCCTGCCGTCATCGATCGCAGCCGAGCTCAAGGCAAATGACCGCGTTCAGCCGCGCTTCTTCGACTCTGCGACGGTGATCCTGATCGATTTCACCGGCTTCACCCGGCTGGTCGAAACCATGGAGCCGGCGAGCGTCATTGACCAGCTCGACCAGCACTTCACCGTGTTCGACGACATCATGGCCAAGCATCGCCTCGAAAAACTCAAGACGATCGGAGACGCCTATCTCGCGGTTGGCGGCGTGCCGGAGCCCAATCGCTCGCACGCCATCGATGCCGCGTTGGCGGCGCTGCAGGTCATCGATCATTTGGCCAGGATCAATCGGCAACGCGAGAAGCTGCACCTGCCGGCGTGGCAGGTGAGGATTGGAATCAATACCGGTCCAGTCATTGCCGGCGTCGTCGGAAAACACAAATTCACCTACGACATCTGGGGCAATACCGTGAACATAGCCCAGCGCGTCGAAGCCGCCGGCATTCCCGGTCGTATCAGTATCGCCGAATCGACCTGGCAGCACATCAAGACGCGATTCGAAACCGACGCCCGTGGCGCCGTCGAAGTGAAGCACCAGGGGTTGGTGAATATGTACTACCTCAACCGCATCAGGCCCGAATTTTCCGCTGATCCAGCCGGGATAATGCCAAACGAGCGCTTCTGGAAACAGGAATGAGCGAGCGCTTTGCGCCGCCGCCGCCCGAAAAGGGTGATGCACTGCGTTGCGCGGCGTCAGCCGGTGATTTCAATGGAGTTGATCTCGCACCATTCGCGCAACGCGCGCGCAGTGGCTTTCGATTCGAAATCATACCAGCGCTCAAGCACATTCCTGCGGATCAGCAGCGCCCGAAATTTCTTGTAGGCACCACGCCTGCTGAACATATATCTGACCTCGTCGAAGTCATCAGACAGAAATTCACGCGCAAAATTCAGCGCCATGGGTTTGCCGAGATCGAGCTCCCGTTTGTCGGGGATTGCGATGTATTTCTCGTCGTCCTCGATGTCGTCGGGTAACTCGTCGTTGAATTCATCGTGATCGGAAAAATCGGAATGCCAGAGGATCTTGCCCGTCCGTCTGCACAGGAAGGCCTGATGCAGGCCGGTCCCGCTGCTTACGTATTCGTATGCGAGAAGTAATTCCTGAAAATCGACGGGCATGGGTCCGCCTTCTCAAGCAAGCCAGTTTTCCACGTTCAGGCCACGGGTACATCGTCGATTTCAGGCAACGCCCCGTCAAGCGGCTTCATCGCCTTGAGCAAGGCGATCAGTCCGCGTTTGCGCACTGGCCCGATCACCAAGCGGTTGCCGTCGCGATGCATGATAGCTTCGTCGCCTGGCAATTCGAACTCCACAGGAATGCGGACCGCCTGGCTGCGGCCATTGCGAAACAGTCTGACGCGCCTCTGCTCAGGCATGGGCTCATCTCCAAGGCATATGCTATAGACATCGGCCAAAACCTGTCTGATCACAAGAGGCGCCTGATCCTTCGCGCCCTTGTCAGCGGAAGTGGCAGGCGACCCAGTGGCCGTCGGCGCTTTGCTTGAGCGGCGGAGCCTCGCTCTTGCATAGCGGAAACTGCGCGATCGGGCACCTTGTGTGAAAGTGACAGCCGGTCGGCGGAGAAATCGGGTTCGGCACTTCGCCCGACAGCCGGACGCGCTGCCGCTTCACTTTCGGATCCGGTATCGGCACCGCCGACAGCAGCGCTTCGGTGTAGGGATGTCGCGGCGAGGCATACAGCTCGTGGGCCGACGCCATCTCGACGATGCGCCCGAGATACATCACCGCGATGCGCTTGGAGATATGCTCGACGACCGCGAGATCATGGGCGATGAAGAGATAGGCGAGCCCGAACTTCTCCTGCAAATCTTCCAGCAGGTTGATGACCTGGGCCTGGATCGAAACGTCCAGCGCCGACACCGGCTCGTCGCAGATGATCAGCTTGGGCTCGACCGCGAGCGCCCGCGCGATGCCGATGCGCTGGCGCTGGCCGCCGGAGAATTCGTTCGGATAGCGGCCCATATGGTCCGCGCGCAGGCCGACGGTTTCCAGCAAATCCACCACGCGCTCTTCGAACTGCTGTTTGGTTTTGGTCAATTGGTGGATGATCAGCGCTTCGCCGACGATCGCGCCCACATTCATGCGCGGATTGAGCGACGCATAGGGGTCCTGAAAGATGATCTGAATGTCGCGGCGCAGGATCCGAAGGTCGTCGGCCTTGAGCGAGCGGACATCCTTGCCGTCGAAATGGATTTCGCCCGAACTCGGCTCGATCAAACGAAGCACGCAGCGGCCGGTGGTCGACTTGCCGCAGCCGGATTCGCCGACCAGGCCCAGCGTCTCGCCGCGATCGACGTGAAAATCGACGCCGTCGACGGCATGAACGCTGGCAGTGTGACCGCCGAACAACCCGCCCTTGAGCGGAAACTCCTTGGTCAGCTTTGCGACTTTGAGCAGCGGCTCGCTCATTGAACCACCGTCGCTTCGGCGTGGATGCAGGCCACCTTGTGGCCGGGTTCGAGCTCGCGCAAGGCAGGCTGCGCGCGCACGCATTCATCGGTCGCAAAACCGCAGCGCGGCGCGAAGCGGCAGCCCCCGGGCGGGTTGATCAGTTTAGGCACCGTGCCGGCGATGGTCTGCAGCCGGGCCTTGCGGCCGCCGCCCCGGTCGACGCGCGGGATCGAACGGATCAGGCCCTGCGTATAGGGATGGCGGGGGTTGGCAAACAGCTGTTCGACCGCGGCTTCCTCCACCACTTTGCCCGCATACATCACCACCACGCGCTGGGCGACTTCGGCGACGACGCCCATGGCGTGAGTGATCAGCATGATCGACATGCCGAGGCGCGATTTCATGTCCTGCAGCAGATCGAGGATCTGCGCCTGGATCGTGACATCGAGCGCCGTGGTCGGCTCGTCCGCGATCAGCAGCTTCGGACCGCACGACAGCGCCATCGCGATCATCACGCGCTGCCGCATGCCGCCGGAGAACTGGTGCGGGTAGTCATTGACGCGGCGCGCCGGGTTCGGGATCTGGACCAGCGCCAGCATGTCGATGGTCCGCTCCAGCACGGCGCGGCGCCCTAAGCCCTCATGCAGGGCGATCACTTCGCCGATCTGGTCGCCGATGGTGTAGACCGGATTGAGCGAGGTCATCGGCTCCTGGAACACGATGGCGATTTCCTTGGCGCGAATCTGGTTCAGCTCGTCCGCCGCCATCGGCACCAGGTCGCGGCCCTGCCACAGGATCTGCCCGCCGGCGATCCGTCCAGGCGGCATTGCGATCAGCTTGAGCACGGAAAGCGCCGTGACCGTCTTGCCGCACCCGGATTCGCCGACCACGCAGACGGTTTCCCCGCGCCGGACGGCGATGTCGACGCCGTCGACCGCCTGCACGATGCCGTCATCCGTCGAAAAATGTGTCTTCAAGCCCCGGATGTCGAGCAAGGGCGCTTCGCCGGTCCGTGCTGCAGGCACGTTCGCGGTATCCTCCGGACGCAACATCACATGACTCTCCGGGGGTCGAGCGCGTCGCGCAATCCGTCGCCGATGAAATTGATGGTGAGCACGGTCAGGAAAATCGCGGCGCCGGCGAACAGCGCCCAGTGCGGCGCGATGTCGAGATAATCCTTGGCGTCGAACAACAGCCGTCCCCAGGTCGGGATGTCAGGCGGAAACCCGAGGCCGAGAAACGACAGCGTCGATTCCGCGATGATGGCCGCCGCAACGTCGATGGTGCCGGCCACGATGACCGGTCCGAGCGAATTCGGCAGGATATGCCTGATCACCAGCCGCGGCGTGGTGGCGCCGAGCGCGCGCGCCGCCTCGACGAATTCCTTTTCGCGCAAGGACAAGAACTGCGCGCGCACCAAACGCGCCACCGGCATCCAGCGAAACGCGCCGATCACCAGCACGATCAGGATGAAGACGCCGCCTTCGGCGCCGACCCAGTTCTTGAGGAAATCCCGGAACAGATAGATCACCAATAGCAGCAGCGGCAGCTGCGGCAACGCCAGGAACAGGTCGGTGATCCACATCAGTGCGGCGTCGACGCTGCCGCGGGAGATGCCCGAGATCGCCCCGATCAGGACGCCGACGATGATGGCGACCGCCATCGCCGCGAACCCTACCGCCAGCGAAATGCGTCCGCCGTACAGCATGCGCGCCAGCAGGTCCTGGCCGAGATCGTCGGTGCCGAACGGGTGCTCCCACGACGGCGGACTCAGCCGCGCCGTGAAATCGATTTCGTTGATCGGCATCCGCCAGATCAGCGGCCCGAACAGGACAGCCGCGGTCAGCAACGTCAAAATCGCGATGCTCGCGACCGCCATGCGATGGCGGCGAAATTTTCGCCAGGCGTCAAAGCCGGGCGAGATGTGGCGCGGGCGTCCCTCAAGCGGAACGACGACGTCAGCGATAGGAGATGCGTGGGTCGAGCCAGCCATAGATGATATCGGCCAAAAGGTTGAAGACGACGACGAGACAGGCGAACACGAAGGTCACCGCCATGATGACCGGCGTGTCGTTGGCGAGGATGGCGCTGATCAGCAGTGAACCAATGCCGGGGATGCGGAAGATCTGTTCGGTGACGATGGCGCCGCCGAACACGGCCGGCATTTGCAGCGCGACCAGCGTCACCACGGGAATCAAGGCGTTGCGCACCACGTGCTTGATGACGACCTTGCCTTCATTGAGGCCCTTCGAGCGTGCCGTCGTGACATAGTCGAGCCGGATGACGTCGAGCACCGCCGAGCGTACGTAACGGGTGTAGGAGGCGGCTTGAAACAGTCCGAGCACCGCGATCGGCATGATGGCCTGCTTGAAATATTCCCAGGCCCATTGCCAGCCGCTGCCTGGTATGTCGGCGCGATACACGAACGGCAGCCAGCCGAGATTGACGCTGAAAACCAGGATCAGCAGCAAGCCCGTGAAGAACGTCGGCAGCGAGAAGCCGACGAACGCAAAGGTGTTGGCGATCTGGTCGAAGATCGAATAGGGCCGCATCGCCGCATAGACGCCGACCGGCAGCGCCACCGCCAACGCCAGGATCTGCGACGAGCCGACCACAAACAGTGTGGTCGGCACGCGTTGCAGGATCAGCTGGTCGACGTCGATGCGGCTGGCGAACGAAAAGCCCCAGTCGCCCTGCAGCATCGCCGCGAGCCAGCGCAGGTAGCGAATCATAATGGGATCGTCGATGCCGAATTTCACCCGCAACGCCGCGGCCACCTCGGGCGGAATATTGCTGTTGGTAGCCAGTTCGCCGAACGGATCTCCCGGCGCCAGCGCGAGCAGCACAAACAGAATGAGGCTGATGCCGAGCAGGCTGGGAAGGGCGATAGTCAGGCGTCTGAGAATGTACTTTCCCATCGTTCGTCCTGCTGCCGCCCGTTCAGTTTTTGCGCATCACGAATCTCACGTCTGATCTCACGCTTCCCGGTACCAGTTTGCAAGTTGCCACAGGTCGTTGTCCCAGCCGCTGAAATGCGCAGTCACGCCGCCTTTTACCGCCGAGACCCTCGACCGGGCGGCGACCGGCTGGATGTAATTGTCGCCGACCACCATGTCGTTGAGCTTGATGTACATCGCCGCCCGCTTCACGGCGTCGAGCTCCTGCTCGGCCTGCTTGTAAAGCTCGTCGTACTCCTTGTTTTGCCAGCGCGAGATGTTACGCCCTTGCCACTTGTTCTCCTTGTTCGCAATCTGCCATGACACATACTGGTTCATGAACAGCTGCGGGTCGGGTTGCGGCATGGTGGTGTTGTACATCTGCGCGTCGCAATAGAAATGCGGGTAGGTGTCGGGATTGGCGGTGTCGGAGGAGAAGAACACCGATCCGACCACCGACTTCAGCTCGACGTCGATGCCGGCCTTCTGGCACGCCTGCTTGACAATGGCCTGCGTCTTCTGCCGGGGCGCGTTGATCGAGGTCTGGTACACGAACTTCAACGCCTTGCCGTCCTTGGCGCGAATGCCGTCGGCGCCCTTCTTCCAGCCGGCCGCCTCCAGGATCGCGTTGGCTTTCTCGATGTTGAATTCGAACTTGGTGTTTTTCGACCGGAAGCGTTCCGGATTGTTGAGGAAGTTCGCGGTGGCGGTAGCGGTCCGGCCGTAGATGAACTTCTCGATCGAGGTGCGATCGATCAGGAGGCCGATGGCCTGGCGCACGGCCGGGTCGCTGAACAGCGGATGTTTGGTCTTGACGCTGGCGCGCTCGCCGTCCACCTCGGTCCATGGATCGGTCGCGTTGAGCATGATGAACTCGACGTTGCCGCTCGGCGTAATGGTCACTTTGCCTTTGCCCGCCGCCTCCAGCCTGAGCAGGATTTCGTCTTCCACCTGCATGTTCCAGGCGTAATCATATTCGCCGGTCTGCAGCACCGCGCGCGCGGCCGACACGGCATCGCCGCCGCCCTTGACTTCCAGCGTATCGAACTGCGGTCGATTGGCGACGTGGTAGTCGGGATTGCGCTTGGCCACCACCACATCGCCCGGCTTGAAATCGACGAACATATAAGCGCCGGTGCCCACCGGTTTCAGATTGGCCGGCGCGTCGCGTGACTTGGCGCCGATATAATCGGCAAACACGTGTTTTGGCAGGATCGGGCCGTAGTTGCCGACAAAGGCATCGGCCCAATACGGCGTCGGCTTGGCGAACACGACGCGAACGGTGAAATCGTCGATCTTTTCAACCTTGACGTCCTTGTAGCTCGCGATCGAGACCGCGGCGGTCTCCGGGTTTCGCGCGTACTCCCAGGTGAAGACCACGTCATCAGCCGTGAACGGCTTTCCGTCATGCCATTTGACGCCGCGCTTCAACTTCCACACCACCGAGCGGCCGTCTTCGGCGAGCCCGTCGTTTTCCTTGCTCGGAATTTCGGCGGCGAGCGCCGGAACCAGATTGCCTTCGGCGTCCCATCCGGCCAGCGGCTCGTAAAAGATTCGGGAGCCTTCCTGGTCCTTGGTCCCTATGGCGAAATGCGGGTTAAGCAGGGTCACCGCTTGCCAATAGAGCAGCTTCAGCACACCGCCGCCGCCGGCCTTGGTCGGCTTGTAGGGGAACGTGGTCTGGGCCATCGCCACCCCGGATTGGGCCAGCATCATGCCGGCCATCGGCGCGGTCAGGCCGACGGCGATCATCTGCTGGACAAAGGACCGCCGCGACAAGCGTCCGGTCTTGACGTCTGCAATGAGATCTCGAAGTTCCCGTTCTTGCATCGGATTGACTCCTCGGCTGGTGCTGAATGCCTGACTTGCGCCCCCCTGGCGCCCCTGCCGCCGCAGGGGGGTGGACCAAATGATTGGACCACCAAGGAAATGGATCAGGTTAGTACCAGACTGTCAAAGCAGGAACTGGGCCACGCTTCGCCAAAACCGTCTTGACCAAAAGTCCGGCTTGACCCGGCTGACCAAGCGACCGGTTCGCCAGGAGACCGGCTATCCGGACTGCAGCCACGCAAGTTCGTTGGGAAAAGCGGCGTCCGCGACTAATTGCGGTGGTGCACCATGACGGGATCAAGCCCGGCAATGACCGCCGGCGCCTGCGACGAAATGCTCGCGGTCGACGGCAAGCTGGCGACGGGGGCCGGGGTGCGATGGCGCGGCAGATGATCCTCGAGCGAATAGAACACGCACAGCGCCAGGCTCGACCAGACCGCCAGGCTGAAATACAGCGACATCCAGGCAATCTCTTCCTTCCACTCGGCAATGTCGTGCGTCACGATCCAGCGCGTGCGCACGTCGCGCAGACCCTCGAGCGGATGCAGCAGCGGATTGCCGTCGGCGACATCGGCCCGCCACCGGTTCAGATACATCGGGACGTCGACGGTCATCAGGAACGCCAGATAGAATGCGATCCCGACGATGGTGACGACCAGGATCGCGCGCACCGCGCCGTCGAATTCCGGCAGCAGGCGGCAGAGGCCGACGCCGATGATGAAGAAGACGACGGCCCAGATCGAATTCTCGATGGCGTTATTCAGATATTTGGTGGTCAGCACCGCGTGCCATGAGTAGCACTCCGCGATCACGATCAGCGGCACGATCACCCAGGCGGCGTTCACGGTGGTGTCGGCTCCCGTCATGGTGCCGAGCTGATGCAGAATGATCGCCCACTGCGCCGCGAAGGCGATCTCGGCCACGGTCGCGACCGAGCGGCCGACGAACACGCTCGACAGCCAGGTGTCGAACAGGCAGATCCGCTGCACGTCGGCGCGCGGCAGGATCGAGCGGAAGGCGCAGCCGAACACATAGGCCGCGCTGAGCGCGAGCATCAACTCCACGCCGGACGCGCTGGCTGGACTTCCAATCGGCTGTCCGTGGAGCTGGCGGTACAGCACGAACCAAACCGCGATATTGGCGCCGCTGACCAGCGTCAGCATGCCCCACCACCGGATCACCGGGTTAGACCAGGCCAGGGAGGCTGGTTGCGCACGCCATTCCAAGCTCATTTACCGCTCCGCATTAATCGAACTGACATCTGATTGTTTTACTTCTGTCATAAATTGCAGCGAATCACGACAAAAATATGCGTGCGGCAGGAGTCTTGCGGGGTGATGCTGAGCGCGTTGCGTTCTGCGCTTGCGCGAGCGGCGCTGTCATAAAACTGTCATCAAATATTTTGGTCGCGATCAAATTTGTCGCCGTGGTTATTCGTCAAACCGAATACGGCAGGAGCGTTCTTGACCAGACGCTAGCCGCTGGCAGGCCCGAAAGCCGGAGCGAGCTCGGAATAGACGCTATGGATGCCAGCCGAGATCCTCACGCGCACATCGGCGGCCGCGGCTGTTCCCGCGATCCGCGCACCTCACGGAGAGAAATCGAACGAGCGATCTTGGTTTCAGAGAGGGCTCTCCCGCACGAGTTGGTTGCCCAACACCGATTCAAGCCTGCAACTTTCTCTTCGCCATTTCCACCGCAAGCAGGATCGCCGCATGGGCGGCTCCGATTCCCGCGATTCCCTTCCCGGCGATGTCGTAGGCCGTTCCGTGGGCCGGCGTACAGATCGGAAACGGAAAGCCGCCCAGCAGCGTCACGCCACGATCGAAGCCCATCAGCTTCATCGCGATCTGGCCCTGGTCATGATACATCGTCAGCACCGCATCGAATGCGCCGGCTTTGGCGCGGAGGAACACGGTATCTGCGGGAAACGGGCCTTCGGTCGCGATCCCGTCAGCGCGGGCCTCATCTACCGCGGGGCCGATCGCGTCGATCTCTTCCCGCCCGAAATTCCCGCCATCGCCGGCATGGGGGTTGAGGCCGGCGACCGCGATGCGCGGACGCTTGAATCCGGCGGTCCGCATCGATGCATCGGTTAGCCGCAGTGCACGCAGGACGCGTTCCCTGGTGACGTGCGAAGCGACCTCCGCAAGCGGGATATGCGATGTGACGCGTGCGTTCCAAAGCCCATCCAGCACATTGAATTCGCTTGCCGGGCCGTCGAGCCCGACCACGTCGGCCGAAAAGCTGATCTCGTCGTCATAGACGGGATGTGCAAGTCGCATGGCGTTCTTGTTGAATGGCGTAAAGCAAACGGCGTCGGCCCGGCCGTCGCGTGCCATCGTCAGCGCCTGACGATAATTCGTCAGCGCAAACCGCCCGCCTTCGGCTGTCGCGGTGCTTCGCGCGACCGATGCCGGATCGAGATGGCCGAGATCGATGAAAACCGGGGCCCGCTCTTCCTTCGAGAGGTCGGCGTCTGGCGACGCGGTTACCAGGTCGAGCTTCACGCCGGCAACGCGCGCGCCATCATCGAGGACGCGGCGGTCGCCGATGACGACGATCCGGGCCCGGGCCGCGACATCATCGAGAGCGAGGAGCCGGGCCGTCAGCTCCGGGCTGATGCCGGCGGGGTCGCCCATCGCAAGCGCTATGATCGGTCTCATCAGGATCTCCGGGGCCTTATCTGCGGTCAATCTGTTCTGTGCGACGATCATGGCTTCACCTCTGATCGCGGCATCATCCGGCCGATGGTTCGCCAGATTGTCGGCATCAGCAGCAGCGCCGCGCCAAGCAGGATCAGCGTTGTCACCAGCGGCTTGGCAAAAAATATTCCGAGCGAGCCCTTCGACATCAGCATGGATTGGCGAAATGCGTCTTCCGCCTTGTCGCCAATCACGATCGCGAGCACCAGTGGCGCCAGCGGATAATGAAGCTTCTTGAACAGATATCCCAGGACGCCGAATCCCATCATCAACATGACGTCGAGATAGGAATTGGAAACCGAATAGGCTCCGACGGTGCAGATGATGACGATCACCGGTGCAATGATGAAGAACGGCACGCGCATCAGCGCCGCGAAGATCGGCACCGTCAGCAGCACCAGCACCACGGCGACGACGTTGCCGAGATACATCGAGGCGATCAGTCCCCAGACGAAGTCCTTTTGCTCGACGAACAGCATCGGTCCGGGATTGAGGCCCCAGATCATCAGGCCGCCCATCATGACGGCCGCGGTCGCCGATCCCGGGATGCCCAGCGACAGCATCGGAAGCAGGGCGCTGGTGCCGGCGGCATGGTCCGCGGCTTCCGGAGCGACGATGCCTTCCGGCTCGCCCTTGCCGAAATTCGCGCGCCGGGGCGAAAGACGCTTGGCGATGCCGTAGCTCATGAACGATGCGGCGGTCGGGCCTCCCGGCGTGATACCCATCCAGCAGCCGATCGCCGCACTACGCAGCAGCGCCCAGCCATGTTTCGGAAGACCCACGAGCGTACGGAAGACTTCACGCCACTCCACCTTGGAGGAGATCGCCTTGACGTGAAATTCCTCTTCCACGGCAATCATCAACTCGCCGATCCCGAACAGGCCCATGACGGCGACCACGAAGCTGACGCCCTTCACCATCTCGTCGATGCCCATGGTGAGCCGCACGCTGCCGGAGACCGTGTCGATCCCGACGGCCGCCAGGGCAAAGCCGATCGCGAGCGACACCAGCGTCTTGATCGGCGGCGAGCCGCCCATGCCGATGAAACTCGCAAACGCGAGAAAGTAGACCGCGAAATATTCCGGTGGCCCAAAGGCCAGCGCCACTTGCGCCACCCATGATGCCGCAAGCGTAATCAGAACAACACCGACGAGCGCGCCAAAGGCAGCGGAGCCGAACGCCGTCGCCAGCGCGGTGGTCGGCCTGCCGTCGCGCGCCATCGGATAGCCGTCGAACGTGGTCGCGACCGAGGATGGCTCGCCGGGAATGTTGAACAGGATCGACGTGACCGAGCCGCCGAACAAGGCGCCCCAATACATCGACGAGAGCAGGATGATGGCCGATACCGGCTGCATTCCGAAGGTGAGCGGCAGCAGCAGCGAAACGCCGTTGGGCGCGCCGAGGCCGGGCAGTACGCCGACCAGAATGCCGAGCAGCACGCCGATCACCATCAGGAAAATATGATTGCCTGACAGCGCGATGCCAAAGCCGTGCATCAGGGCTTCGAGATTTTCCAACGAAGCGCTCCCCTAGAAGCCGAACCAGGTGCCGAGCGCGCCGCGCGGCAACGAGATCTGGAATGTCTTCTCGAACATCAGATAGAGCGCCAGCGCCGCGCCGATCGCGGCGAGGACCGGAACCAGCAGCGAGCCGCGCCTGTGCCAGGCCAGCGCTCCGAACACATAGAGCGCGGCGGCCGGATACATCCCGATTAGCGGAATGACCCCGACAAAGACCGCCGCCGGGACGAACAGGATCGCCAATCGCCTGAACTCGCTTGGCCCAAGAATGACGGCCCGCGCGTGCAACCATCCCTGCACGAGATTGAACAGACTGCCGGCCAGGATGACGAGGCCGACGATCAATGGAAAGGTGCCGGACTCGACGCCGGCGGCGGACCAGCCGATCCCGTTGTCGAGGCTGGAGACGATCACGGCTGCGCCGAATGCCCCGGTAATGAGCGCCGTCGCCGCTTCCAGACTGCGTCCAGAGACCATCGCCCGAACCCTAGTTGGAGATCAGCCAGCCTTCATCGACAGCAACCTTGCGGGTGCGTTCGATGTCTTCCTTGATGAACTTGTTGAAGGCATCACCGATCAGGAAAGTGTCGGTTTGCGACGTCCGCTCGATATATTCCTTCCATTCCGGCGTGGCCTGCACCTTCTTCATCAGATCGACATAGAAGGCGGTCTGATCGGCGGTCACCTTTCCCGGCAGCCACACCGTGCGCGGTTGCTGGAATTGCGGAATGGCCAGGCCGGATTCAACGCAGGTCGGGATATCGTGCCAGTTCTGCGTTGCCGTGACCTTGGGTCCGTCGGGCAAGCGCTGCGGGCTGAAGGCGCATAGCGGACGCTGCGTGCTGCCCTTCCACTGTCCGATGCTTTCGCTGGGATTGTTGACGTGGGCGTCGATATGGCCGCCGGCCAGTTGCACCGCGGCTTCGGCGCCGCTCTTGAAGGGAATGTAGACGAATTTCACCTTGGCCGCCTTGTCGATCATGCGGGTGAGGGTTTCATCGGTGTCCTTTGATTGCGCGCCACCCATCTTGACATCGCCCGGCGGCTTGGCGGCAACGGCTTTGAGAAAATCCTGCACGTTTTGATATGGCGCATCCTGCTTCACCCAGAGCAGGAATTCGTCCTGCACCATCGCGGCAATCGGCGTCAGGTCGGTGTAGTTATAGGCGACCTTGGAGACCATCGGCTGGTTCCAGGCGTTCGATGTGCCAAACACGACCTTGTAGGGATCGCCGGCCATGGCCTTGGTGTAGGTATACCCTTCGGCGCCGCTGCCGCCGGCCTTGTTGACGACGACGATCGGCTGCTCGACCAGCTTATATTTGGTGACGATGTTCTGGACCGCGCGGGCGAAATTGTCCGTGCCGCCGCCCGGGCCCGCCGTGGCAATGAATTCGATCGGCTTGGCCGGTTGCCACGCGGCATTTGCCGCTCCCGTGAACCCGATGGCGAGACCAAAGGCGATCGCAGCGAATGTCGGCTTCTGAGACATCTCGTCCTCCCATGTATTTTGGTTTTATTTTCTTATTATCGGCGTTTCCGGGCTTTTGCGTCAGCCCACTTCATCCTTCGCAAACTCCGGCGCGGCAATCGCGCCCTCCTTGTGAAGCGCGGCAATCTCGTCGGCGTCAAAGCCGTAAGCGCCGAGGATTGCATTGGTATGCTCGCCGTAGAGCGGCGCGCCCGAGCGCACCTTGCCGGGCGTCTGCGAGAACTTGATCGGCAATCCGATCGTCTTGACTTGGCCGAGCGTGGAATGGGCGACCTCGACCACCATTTCACGCGCGATCGTCTGCGGGTCGGCGAGAGCCTGCAGCATGTCGTTGACGGGCCCGCAGGGGACGCCGGCCTCCTCGAGCGCAGCCAGCCAATATTCGGCGGATTTGGTTTTGAAGCGCGCCGTCAGGACGGCTTCCAGTTCCTTCAAATGCCCCATTCGATCGGCGCCGGTCGCAAACCGCGGATCCCGCGCCAGTTCGGTTGCATCAAGCACTTCGAGCGTGCGCATCCAGTTTTTCTGGTTGGCGCCGCCGACCACGATCCACTTGTCTGATGTTTCGAACGCCTGGTAGGGCGCATTGAGCGGATGGGCCGAACCCATCGCCTTCGGCGCCACGCCGGTGGCCATCGCAATCGCGGCCTGCCAATAGGTTTGGACGAGGGCGGCCTCGAACAGGGAGGTTTCGACCCATTGTCCTTCGCCGGTTTTGAGACGGTGCGCATAGGCGGCGAGAATGCCCATGGCTGCGAGAATTCCCGCCGTGATGTCGGACAGCGGCGCGCCGCATTTGACGGGTGGTCCGTCGGACCGCTCGCCAGTGAAGCTCATGATGCCGCTCATCGCCTGCGCCACCAGATCGAAGCCGCGGCGATGCTTGTACGGGCCGGTGCGGCCAAAGCCTGATAGCGAACAGTAGATCAGGGCAGGGTGCGCCTTCTTGATATCGGCGTAACCGAAACCGAGCCTGTCCATCACCCCGGGGCCGAAATTCTCAACCAGCACGTCCGCCGATTCGATCAGGCGCCGCAGCACCTTTGCGCCGCCCGGCGTCTTCAGATCCAGCGCAATGCCCTTCTTGTTGCGGTTCATCATCAGGAATGAGGCCGCCACGTCGCCGATCTTGGGAGGAACCATGTAGCGGGTGTCGTCGCCGGCCGGAATCTTTTCGATCTTGATGACCTCGGCGCCCATGTCGGCGAGCATCAGCGTGCAGGTCGGGCCTGCCATGACATGCGTCAGATCGACAACCTTTAATCCACTCAGCGGACCCATTGTTTCTCCCGCAATCTTTGTTGTTGTTTTTGTTGTTGCTTAGTCGCCGGTCCATTGCGGCTGGCGCTTGTTGAGGAAGGCATCCATGCCTTCGCGGAAATCCCGGCTTTGGTAACACATCAGGATCAGGTCCTCGTCTTCGGCCGGCTTGGGCTGCGCGCGCAGCAGCGCCTGCTTGGTGGCACGCAGCGTCAGGGGCGCATGACCGGCGACAAGCCGCGCCAGTTCATCGGCCCGCCGTTCGAGGGCGGAAAGATCCTCCACGACCTCATGCAGCAAGGCGATGGCGGCGGCCTCTTCGGCTTCGATCAGGCGCGCGGTGAAAATGATCTCCTTGAGCCGCGTCGCCCCGATCAGGCCCGAGAGCCGGCCGATACTGGATGCCGACAGGCAGTTGCCGAGCGTGCGCGCGATCGGAAATCCGAATTTCGCGGTCCTGGTACCGATGCGCAGGTCGCAGCATGCGGCGATCGCGGCGCCGCCGCCGGTGCAAGCGCCGTTGATCGCCGCAATGGTCGGCACGGCGCATTGTTCGAGCGTGGTCAGCACGCGGTCGATCCTGGTTTCGTAGCCGATGGCGTCTTGCGGAGTCTTGAACGCGCGAAACTGGTTGATGTCCGTGCCGGCTGCGAACGCCTTGTCGCCCGCGCCGCTGAGGATCAGCACCTTGAGGCTGCGGTCGCCGGCGGCGGCTTCGCAGATCGCGGCCAGCCGCTCATACATACCGAAGGTCAGCGAGTTTCTCGCCTGCGGCCGGTTGAAGGTAATCCGGCCGATACCGTCGCGGACCTCGTAAAGCAGGTCTGTGTCGGGGGTGACGTTTTCATTCATTTTCTTGACAGACCCCTCAGGATGGAACCTCAGTTTGGCTGTGGAGGGCATTTTTGAATGCAAAAACTATCTAATGCAATAGAATTCTGGTCTAATTTGCTTTGTCTGGATCATTTTTGCATTCAAAATGGTTCCATGAAGTCACTGAGGAGAACCTCGATATGATGCATGACGAGGTGGTTTCCCGCCTCAGGCACGTCTTGACGGAGGGCGAAATCCCGCCGGGCGCGCGCATTCCGGAACGCGAGCTGTGTGCGTCGTTCGCGATATCGCGCACCCCGCTGCGCGAGGCGCTCAAGGTGCTCGCGGCCGAAGGGCTCGTGGTGCTGTTGCCCAATCGCGGCTCGCGCGCCGCCAAGCTCACCCGGAAGGACGTCAAGGAGCTGTTTGAAGTCTGCGAGGCGCTCGAGGCCGCAGCGGGTGAGCTGGCATGTCCGCGCATTTCCGACGCGCAACTGCGCGAAATTGCCGAGCTGCAGGCCAGCATGGTCGAACATTATCGTGCGCAGGACCTCCTGTCGTACTATCGCTGCAACCGGTTGATCCACGAGGCCATCGTTCGCGCGGCCGATAACGCGGTGCTTGCCGGCTTTTATGAGTCGATTGCCGCAAGGATACGGCGGGCACGGTTCATCACGCCGATGTCGCCTGAGCATTGGACGCTTGCCATCCAGGAGCACGAAGGAATCCTGAACGCGCTGCAGCGGCGCGACGCCGGCGGGCTCGCCCATATCCTGCGTAACCATCTGCGGCGAAAGCGCGAGGAAGTCGTCCGGGCCGGCTTCGCCGAGGGCGAATGAAATTCGAACCGGTCAGGGTCTGCTTGCTGCCGCGTGCGGCGTGCACGCGGCTGCGCCCACATCCACCGCAAGGCGATTAAAACGATTCTATTTTCAAGGCCTTCTAAACTGGATGCGGCGATCGTCGTTGAGGACGATCTGCGCAGATTGCATAGTGGCGGCATGAGCGTTTTCGAACCGCGTTGATGCCGCATATCTACGACCACATTTTCGAGCAGTTCCGCATCGTCGATCCCGATGACAATGACAGGTCGATCGTGGAAGATTTTGCCAGCCGCACGCAATGGCTGGAGACGCCGGGCTGCCTTTTCCAACGCAACAACATGGTGCTGAGCACCCGGATTCGTACTGAAGGCGTCATCAAGGCAGGGCTTTTTGTCTCCGTGATACTCAAGGGGGCAGGGAGCGGCCGGGCGCGCAAGGGCGCCACCCGCATCAGCTATTCGGATGCTTCCCTCGTGGTCATGGCGCTCAAGGAGCCGACGCTGTGGGACGGCGATGCGCCGCGCGGCGCGCACATGCAGGCGGCCGGCGTCGCCTTTCCCCTCGCGTCCCTGGAGCGGCTCGGACTGATGGATGAATTCATCGGACTGTTCGACACCAGGGACCAAAACGTCTTCGTCGCTTCGCTGAAGGCGTCGCCCCGGATCAAGGCGATCGCCATGGAGATGATTTCCCCGGTGGCCGACGGCCGGACCGCCGAGCTGCTGCTGTCGGCGCATGCGACGGAGATGTTGGCCCGGGCCATGCTGGCGCTGCGCGGCAACGAGGGCGTCAGTCTCGTATCCGACCATAAGCGTTTACGCCTGCAGGCGGTCAGGGAGCTGATCGAATCCGATCTGCGGCATCCCTGGACGATTGCCGAACTGGCAAGGCATGCCGGCGTCAGCCGCCGTTCGTTCACCGCGCAATTTCATCGGGTCTATGGCGTCAGCGCATCGGAATATCTTCGAACCAGCCGGCTGAAATCGGCGCGCGAAGCCTTGCTGCATCAGGGATTGTCGGTCACCGAGGCGGCCTATGCCGTGGGCTACGCCAATCCGGCGAATTTTTCCACGGCGTTCCGCCGGCATTTTGGCTACGTGCCGAGCAGCTGCCAGCGCGACGGACTGTCCTGACATCACCGCATTCCCACGGGGGAACCGGGCCGCATGCACGGCGGCTGGCGGCATCGTGCTGCGCCGATGCGTGACCGGGGCGGCGAGTTCCTGCGTTGAACTTGGAGAGTGTCGACGCACGATCAAAGGTTTTTTGCGCATACGCAAAGGCATCCAAAAATCAAATCTGATCTCTCGTGAATGGGGATTAGTGAACGGGGTGAGACTGATGCGTGATTCTGTACAGCCGTCGGCGTGGGGCGCGGCGTCGAAGGCGTTCTTCTGCGTAACCGTATTCGGGTTGAGCATGCAGATCGGGGAGGTTCACGCGCAGTCCGGCCAGACCTTGCCGCCCGTCACCGTCGATGCCCCGAAGCCGCAGGCGGCACGTCCAACCCAGCCGGCGAGAAGGGCCGCAAGGTCGCAACGCGCGACCAGGCAGGTCGCGGCACCCACCCGGCAGCAGGTGGTGGAACAGAACGCCGGTGGCGGTCCCGCAAGAGAACGCGCCAACGGCCCGGTTAACGGGATTGTCGCGCGGCAGAGCGCAACCGGAACCAAGACCGACACGCCGATTCTCGAAACGCCGCAGTCCATCAATGTCGTACCTCGGCAGCAGATCGAGCAACAAGGCGCGCAGAGCGTCGCAGAGGCCATTCGGTATACGTCGGGGACGCAGGGCAGCTTGTACGGCGCGGCGTCCGTGTTCGACACCGAGGTCAAGATCCGTGGCTTTGTCGCGCCGCGTTATCTTGACGGCCTGCGCCTGCCTTACGATACGACGATCCAGTTCGCTCAGCCGAGGACAGAGCCGTACGGGCTCGAACGAATCGAGGTTCTCAAGGGCCCCGCATCGGGCATTTACGGCCAGGCCTCTCCCGGCGGCATTCTCAACATGGTGAGCAAGCGCCCGACCACTGAGCAGCGCGGCGAGGTAGAGGCACAAACCGGCAGCTTCAATCGGATTCAGGGGGCCTTCGATGTCTCCGGTCCCATCGACAAGAATCGCGAATTTCTCTATCGCTTCGTCGGCCTGGCGCGCGAAAGCGACACGTTCGTCGACATGAACAAGGAGCAACGCTATTTCATAGCGCCGAGCTTCACGTGGCAGCCGACCACCGACACCAGCCTCACCGTGCTGGCCAGCGCGCAGCGGGACCGCCTCAACGGCCAGGTCCATCAGTACCTGCCGGCGTACGGTACGCTCCTCGCCAATCCCAACGGTCGAATTCCCGTCAGTAGGTATACCGGCGAACCGGCGTTCGACCGGATCGGGTATGACCAGGCCATGATCGGCTACGAGTTCAAGCATCGCTTCAACGAGGGCCTCGAGTTCCGCCAGAACATGCGGGTGGCGTCGGTCGATATTGATATATTTTCGATGCGCAATGCCGGGACGCTTTGCCCTGTCGCGGGCGGCCATCCCGCCTGCGCGGGTGCTTTCGATCCGGCGCAACGCATCACCTTGCGCGATGCGAATTTTGTTGGCGGCAGCACGAAGAATTTCGCGATCGACAACCAACTGCAGGCGGATTTCAACACGGGCTGGCTGCGTCACAAGGTATTGGCCGGCCTGGACTACCAGACAACCAGAGTCGATACGGACTACCGCGGGACTTTCCCCGGCTTCCCGATCGATGTCTACAACCCGGTCTATAATGCGACGCCGCTGCCGACCAAGGCCGGGCTGATCCCGTTCATCAACACGTCGACAAACAAGGACCAGATGGGCGTCTACATTCAGGACCAGATCAAGCTGGATCGCTGGAATCTGGTCCTGACGGGACGTCATGACCGTGCGACTGCCGAGACAACCAACAGGCTCGCCAACGTGAATGTCCCCCAGGATGATTCTGCGTTCACCGGAAGGGTTGGTCTCAACTACGTGTTCGATATCGGCCTGGCTCCCTACATCAGTTATTCCACGTCGTTCGAGCCGGTCGCAGGATTGTCGCTTACTTCGGCAACGGGACAACCCTTCAAGCCCACGACGGGAGAGGGAATCGAGGCGGGCATCAAATTCGCCCCACCCGGCACCAGTATGCTGTTCACGGCTGCGATCTTTGACATGACCCAGAAGAATGTCGTGGTGAACACGCCGACATTCGTTCCGTTCCAGGTTGGCGCAATCCGCGTCAAGGGGGTGGAAGCCGACTTCCGTGCGAGCGTTACGGACAATTTCGACATCATTGCCGGCGGCTCCCATCTCATACCGATCGTGGAGGATCACGTAGATCCTGCCATCATCGGCAAGGACGTTGCGAGCGTGAATCGCGATAGTGCATTCCTGTGGGGGCTCTACAAGTTTACCGGGGGACCGGTCGCGGGCCTTGGGTTGGGAGGGGGCGTCCGATACACGGGGAGCTTGTTCGGCGACGACGCCAACCTGATCAGGGTCCCCGGCTATACGCTGTTCGATGCGGCGCTGACGTACGACTTCAGCTATCTGAACCGTGATTGGCGCGGTCTTCATCTGAGGGTCAACGCCATCAACATCGGCAACACCTATCACGTGACGAATTGCTTCACCGGCCTTGCTTTCTGCGCGCTGGGTCAGCCCCGCACCGTCCTCGCGACACTGACCTATCGCTGGGGGGAAACCCCAAAGCCGCCAGCGCTTGTTACGAAGTATTGAGCTCGGACGTCGGGATGCCGGGGCTGTGAATGGCACCGGCACCCTATCGGGACAGAGGAAGAGTCAATTGACGCCAGCGACCAGATCCCTTCGCAGATGGGGCGCCGTCCATAAATGGACGAGCCTCATCTGCACGATTTTCATGCTGATGCTGTGCATCACCGGCCTGCCGCTGATCTTTCATCATGAGATCGACGAGCTGCTGCACAGCGAGGTGAAGCCGGCCGAGGTCGCGCCCGGCACACCGTTCGCCGATCTGGACAAGCTGCTGGCCAACGCGATGGCGAATGCGCCGAAGAATATGCCGGTGCCGCATTTCCTGATCTGGGACCGCGACGATCCCAACGCGATGTTCGTCAGCGTCGGCGAGTCCCTCACGTCGGATCCGACCAACAATCGTTTCGTCCGGATGGATTCGCACACCGGCGCTTATCTCGATTCGCCCGACGTCACCGGGCGTTTCACCTACATCATGCTGAAGCTGCACACCGACATGTTTGCGGGTTTGCCGGGCAAGCTGTTTCTTGGCCTGATGGGGATCCTGTTCTGTGTCGCGATCATCTCCGGCATCGTGGTCTACGCGCCGTCGATGCGGAAACTTGACTTCGGCACCTACCGCAGCCAGCGCCCGCGCATCGTGCGCTGGCTCGACATCCACAATCTGGCGGGCATTCTGCTCGTGATGTGGACGCTCGTGGTCGGCTTCACCGGCGTCATCAACACCTGGGCGGATCTTGTCCTGAAGATGTGGCAATATGGCCAGCTTGCCGAGATGACGTCGCAGTACAAAGACCGTGCGCCGCCGACCAAGCTGACCTCGCTGCAATCGGCGGTGACCGTCGCCGCCGACGCGGTGCCGGGCATGACGCCGAGCTTCGTCGCCTTCCCCGGAACGCTGTTCAGCAGCAAGAGTCATTATGCGGTGTTCCTGAAGGGCGACACACCTGTGACCTCGCGCCTGCTCAAGCCGGCCTTGATCGATGCGGAAACCGGCAAGCTGACCGACAGCCGCGACATGCCCTGGTACGTCACCACGCTGTTCATTTCGCAGCCGCTGCATTTTGGCGACTATGGCGGCATGCCGCTGAAGATCCTCTGGGCGCTGCTCGACGTGCTGACGATCATCGTGTTGGGGACAGGGGTCTATCTCTGGCTGCGCCGGCGCAAGGCCGGCGTCAGCGTCGATCGCGCCATCGCCCAGGGTTCCGCCCTGGATACGCCCGTGCTGTCCAGGTGATCGCTTGAGAAACCATCGGACGCTGCGGCAAATCTTTTCGCTGCCTATACTGATAGGCATCCTCTCCACCGTGGGCCTTGTTGCGGCCCTCGTCGGTGACGGCTGGTGGGACGGCCTGTCATGGACCTCGCTGTCCCTGCCGGTGTTGCTGTATTTTTTCTTCACCATCCGCAGGCAGGCGACGTCGCGCGATTAATTGCTGCGACATTTGTGTGACGTGGCATTCGTGAAATGCCATGAGCAAATTGCCAAGAGAAAGTCGTCTCCATGGCAAACTTCCGACACATGATGGCGGCGAAAAGGGCTCTCCGACATGACGCTGGCGCGGCGGCAAACCGGTTCCGGTTTTGCCGTCGTGCGCATTTAAAAGGGGCCTCGATGTCGCACAAATTCCTGCCCTCGCTGCTGCTCGTGTGCGCGCTGTTTGCCTGCCCCGCGGCGCTTGCCCAATCCAACACCGCGCCGACCGCCGCTGCCCCGGCGGCCAACAGCACCAACGCGCTGACGCCCGATCAGGCGAAGCGGGCGCTGGAGACGCTGCAGGACGACAAGAAGCGCGCGCAGATGATCGACACGCTGCGGGCGATTGCGGGTGCGTCTTCATCGCCGCAGGCCGCCGAGCCCGCGCCCGAAGCGAAGCCGGCCATCCCGCTCACCGCTGACAGTCTTGGCGCGCAATTGCTGCTGACGGTCTCCGAACAGGTCGGCGATATATCGCGCGAAGTCACCTATCTGGTGCGCTCGGTGACGCATTTTCCGGCGTTCTATTATTGGTTCCTGCGAACCGTCAACGATCCCGCGGCTTACGGCCAGATCTTCGACATCGCATGGAAACTGGCGCTGGTGTTCGGCTGCGCTTTCGCCGCCGAATGGCTGGTGTTCCGCCTGATCAAGCGGCCAGTGGCGCTGTTGGAAGCGCGGTTGCCGCAAACCGCGCGCGCCCCGGCGCAGACGCTGGCAATGGTCGATCCGCCGTCCTCCGCCGCTGGCGTCACCGTGGAGCCGGCGTCGCACCGGCGGCGTCTCAGCCTGGCGCGGGCCTGGCAGTCGCTGATCAGGTTGCCGTTCGTGCTGGGGCGGCTCGCGCTCGAACTGCTGCCGGTGCTGGTCTTCGTCGGCGTTTCTACCATGCTGCTGAGCACCGAGATCGGCGATCGCCCGACGGTCCGGCTTGCCATCCAGGCGGTCGTCAATGGCTATGCGCTGTCGCGCGCGCTGATCTGTGCTGCGCGGGCGCTGGCTGGGCCGTACGGCCTGTTTCGGGTCCGCGCCGAGACCGCGGCCTATATCGAGATCTGGGTCCGGCGCATCGTCGCGGTCGGCGTGTCCGGCATCGCCTTTGCAAACGTGGCGCAGCTGCTCGGGCTGAGCCGCGGCGGCTATGCCGCGCTGCTGCGCCTCGTGATGCTGGTCGTGCATCTCTTTATCGTGGTCATCATCCTGCAATGCCGCCGCCAGATCGCCGCCGCCGTTCGCGCGCCTCACGGTCGCACGGGTGCGGCCGCCCAGATACGCAACCGCATTGCCGGTGTGTGGCACTATCCTGCAATCGCGCTCGACCTCGCGCTGTGGACGGTGTGGGCGCTGCACATCCGCAACGGCTATTCGCTGCTGTTGCAGTATTTCGTGGGCGGCATCGCCGTCATCCTGATTGCAAGGCTCGCGATCATCGTGGTGCTGAGCCTGATCGACCGAGGCTTCCGCATCCGCCCCGAGATTCTGCAGCGCTTCCCGGGTCTGGAGACCCGCGCCAACCGCTATCTGCCGCTGCTGCGCAAGATCGTCGCTTCGGTCATCGCCTTCATGGGCTTCGTCGCACTGCTCGAAGTATGGGGCATCGACGCCATCGTCTGGTTCTACGGCGGACAGATCGGCAGCCGGCTGCTGTCGGCGGTGGTGACGATCGGCATCGCTGCGCTCGCGGCCGCCGCGATCTGGGAGATCAGCAACGCGCTGATGGATCGTCAGGTCAATGCGCTGTCGCGCGAGGGGCATTACGCGCGCGCGGCGCGGCTGCGCACGTTCCAGCCGATGCTGCGCACCGCGCTGCTGTGCCTGATCGTCACGGTGGTCGGTCTGACCACGCTCAGCGAAATCGGCGTCAACGTCGCGCCGCTGCTGGCCGGCGCCGGCATCGTCGGCATCGCCATCGGCTTCGGTTCGCAGAAGCTGGTGCAGGACCTCATCACCGGGCTGTTTCTCCTCCTGGAGAACACCGTCCAGGTCGGCGACAACGTCACGGTGTCGGGCCTGTCCGGCACGGTCGAGAATGTCTCGATCCGCACCATTCGCTTGCGGGCCGGCGACGGGTCGGTGCACATCGTTCCCTTCAGCGCGGTGACGACGCTCACCAATTCCAGCCGCGGCGCCGGCAATGCGTCCGTCAGTGTCAATGTTTCCTACAAGGAAGACACCGACCGCGCCGGGCAGATCCTCAAGGACATCGTCGCCGAGATGCGGCGCGAGGACGCATACCGTCACGCGATCCGCGGCGATCTCGAATTGTGGGGCGTCGACAAGGTCGACGGTTCGATGGTCTCGATCGTCGGTCAGATCCGTTGCACCGACAGCGGCCGCTGGCCGGTGCAGCGCGAGTTCAACCGGCGCATGAAGCAAAAATTCCAGGACGCCGGAATCGAAATCGCATCCGCCGGGCAAACCATCCTGATGCACCTCCCGCAGCCTTCCGAAGCCAAGCCGGAGCAGATGCCGCGGCGCGCGGCGGGCTGATGGCGGCGAAGGCCTGTGTCCTGATAAGGGAAACCCCCGACCTCAGATCTTCATTCCTCCCCACCCAAGAACCGCGCCAGCGTCTCGTTGCTGTAATTCTCTCCGGCCGACATCGCGCAGATGCGTGAGAGCTGCACGTAAGGCAGGCCGGTTTCCTCGGCCCAGGCGTTGAACTGCGCCTGCACCTTGGCAAGGTCGCGCTTCGAGGTCACGGTCTCGGCGATATCTAGGCCGGACTCGCGCAGGCACGCCACCATGTCCTTCGACGTGACGAAGCCGTCGAAGCCGATAAAGCGCAGCATCATCTGGCCGGTGTTGCCGCCGAGCCGGCTGCCGCGTTTTGCGAGCAGGTCGAGAAGTCCCGCCTGATCTGAGGAGGGCCAGTTCGCGAGGAACTTGCCGAAGCTGCCGTGCTCTTTGGCGATCTCGCGCACGAAAGCCGCATTTGATCGCACCGACATGATCTTGGCGCCGTTGCGCACGATGCGGGTGTCCTTCATCAGCGCGTCCCAGAATTCGTCCGCCTGCAGCGTCAGCGGCCCGGGCTTGAAGCCGAGGAACGCCTTCTCGAAGCCGGGCCATTTGTTCTCGATCACGCTCCAGGCAAAGCCCGCCGAAAACACCCGCTTGGTCATCTCGGCGAGAACCCGGTCGTCGCCGAGTTTGGCGAGCGCCTTCGCCTCCGGCTTGGGCGGCAGCAGCTGCTGCAGCGCCTTCGGCCCGCCCTTGCGCTTCTCGGCGCGTGCGCGAATGGTCTTGAATGGGATGGTCATGCGGAAAATCCTGCGGGCTGTCTCGGCCTCTGGCGCGGCACTTAGGATGGGTCGAGTGCAGGGCCAACTGATGCGCATCCATCCTACGCAATGATGCCGAGCTTGCGCCACACGAATGGTCGGCTCCCTCCCCCCTTGCGGGGGAGGGTTGGGGAGAGGGGTGGCCACAAGCGAGACTGCCCGTGAGAACCCCTCTCCCTAGCCCTCCCCCGCAAGGGGGGAGGGAACAGAGCGAGTTCGGGGCGAGCTTCAGTGCCTGAGTCGCATCGCTCGCAATCTCAAATGTCGTCGTCGCCTGCGACAAAACAACCCGACGGGCAAATCACTTCTGATTTACGGAAGTCGTGTCAAGCCCCGAAATAAAAAATATTTCTGTTTACCAGAACGAAAATCAGGTGCATATCTTTGCCCATCCCGTCCTGGTCAGAAGGGCGTCGGCCGTCGTCACGGACGTTGGGCGGGTTGCGGTGGACGCTGGTTTACGCCTCGACGACGGCGTGGACAGGCGTACGGCAAAACCGTGTGGTCCTGGCGCCCGTTGCAGGTGTCAAGCTGTCGGGTAGGCGAGAGCTGAACGGCAGCGACGGAGTCAACCAAGAACTCGTCTCCGGGGAGAGCACGGCATAAGCCGTAAAGCCATTGCGCAGGGAAGGCCGGGTGTTCTCCGCTGCCCTGTATGCTCGTGTGCAGCATTTCTTGTGCTAACCGCACGCGAGACCGCGGGTGCAGCGCGCACCCGGTCTTCCCTGCGCCCTCTCGATGAGAGGGCGGGAGTTTCCAGCAAACCTCGGGCGCAATGCGTCGCGAGAATGCGAACTCATATCCAGCTGTCATCACCCGCGCATGCGGGTGATCCAGTATTCCAGAGACGCTCATGATTGAACCGATAGGCCGCGGGGTACTGGATCCCCGCCTCCGCGGGGATGACAGCTCTAGTTGGAGCTACACCATCCCGGTCATTGCGAGCGCAGCGAAGCATCCATGCCGCCACGCAAGAGAGAATGGATTGCTTTGCGGAGCCTGTCATTGGGCGCGCATTCGCGCGACCCGGTGCTCGCAATGACGCGGCGACGCCGCCCCTCAATCAAACAAACTCGAAACCGACTCTTCCGCCGCGGTGCGGCCGATGGCTTCGGCGATCAGCGGCGCGATCGAGAGCGTGCGGATGTTGGCGGCTTTGTTGACCGCTTCCGTCGGCAGGATCGAGTCGGTGATGACGAGCTCTTTCAGCCTGGAGCCGGCGATGCGCGCGGCGGCGCCGCCCGACAGCACGCCATGGGAGATGTAGGCGTAGACTTCCTTGGCGCCGTTGGCGATCAGGGCGTCGGCCGCGTTCACCAGCGTGCCGCCGGAATCGACGATGTCGTCGATCAGGATGCAGGTATAACCGGCGCAGTCGCCGATCACGTTCATGACTTCGGATTCGCCGGCGCGTTCGCGGCGCTTGTCGATGATGGCGAGCGGCGCGTTGATCCGCTTGGAGAGGCCGCGGGCGCGCACCACGCCGCCGACGTCGGGCGACACCACCATCACATTGGCGAGGTCGAAGCGCTCCTTGATGTCGCGCACCATCAGCGGCGAGGCGTAGAGATTGTCGGTCGGGATGTCGAAGAAGCCTTGGATCTGGCCGGCATGCAGGTCGAGCGTCATGACGCGATCGATGCCGGCATGCGTGATCAGATTGGCCACCAGCTTGGCCGAAATCGGCGCGCGCGAGCCGACCTTGCGGTCCTGCCTGGCGTAGCCGAAATAGGGGATCACCGCCGTGATGCGGCGCGCGGATGAGCGGCGCAGCGCATCGGTGATGATCAGCAATTCCATCAGATGGTCGTTGGCCGGAAACGACGTCGACTGGATGATGAACGCGTCCGAGCCGCGCACGTTCTCGAGCACCTCGACGAAGATTTCGTTATCGGCAAAGCGGCGGACGCTGGCCTTGGTCAGCGGCAGATTCAGCCCTTCGGCGATGGCCTTCGCCAAAGCAGGGTTCGAATTGCCGGCGACCAGCTTGATGGAGCCGTTCTTGGCGGACATCGAGGCCTCTCCCCGCGCCTTGCTGGATACGACGTTCAGCATCTCGGATACCTGTAGCCCGGCGGGTTTCGATGCGCGAGGAGATATCAGGCAGGTGGCGCGGCTGGCAACCCGTCGCGGCTGTTTTCCCGGTTAAAAATGAGCCGATACGGGACTTTACGGGGTAGGCTTAATGGCTGCTGAAGCCGAGCGCGGCGACACCGAATGCACCCTCGGCGGGTGGGATCTGCTCCATGCTCGCAACCGCGGAGCCGCGGGGCGAGGGGGCCGGCGCGGGCTGCGGTGCTTCCGGCGCGCCGTTGATCATGCCGCTGAGGCCGCTAAGGCCGGCCTGCGCGATTTTCCGCAGCACGAGATCGTCGGCGGCGGCCCAGGCGTCGCGTCCGGCCTTGCCCGCCGGTTCCTCGCCGGACAGCCGCAGCGCGCGCTGCTGGTTGTTGTCGTAGACGTCCCAGACCCAGGCGATCATGGTCTTGCCGCGCACCACCTGCGCCGAGAGATAGCTGCGCACGCGGTAGGAAGCGCCGCCCTCGCGCGAGACGATCTGCAGGTTCCGCAGTTTCGATTCGCTGTCGATGACCCCGACCATGCGGTCGAAGACGTGCGGCGGCGGACCGTCGATCGATTCGAACGCCACGGTCGAGCCGCCGCCAGCGCTGCTGCTCGCCATCGCGAACGATCCGCTCGCCGCGCCGCCACCGGCGCAGCCGCCGAGCGCACAGGAAACGGCGAGCAGCGCCGCGGCGATCATCGCGCGCGGGGCTCGCAGGCAGGAGGTTGGGATGAGGTCCCTCATTGCCCCCCGATATCGTTAAAAAGCATTAAGGTCTAGGGCAGGGGAGCCACAGCAATGGTTCAAACCCAATCACGGTTCCAAGGCGATGGCGTGAACATGCCGTCCGTAATCCGGCTCTTTGCGATGCACCGAGCGGCGGTAGCTGTAGAAGCGTTCGTCGGAATAGGTGTCGACGCCGATGTCATCGATCATCAGGACGCCGGCATTTTCCAGCCGCATCCGGATGTAGCCGGCAAGGTCGAACATCGAATGCCCGGCGCGCTCCGAGGCAATGAAGTAGGCGGCATTGCCGGCGTCGGCATCCAGAAAACGCTCGACGAATTCGCCGCCGACTTCGTAGGAGTGCTGGCGGATCAGAGGGCCGATCGCCGCGACCGTGCCGCTGCGGTCGGCGCCGAGCCTTTCCATCGCATCCACGGTGGATTCGATGATTCCGGTCAGCGCCCCCTTCCAGCCGGCATGGGCCGCGCCGATCACGCGCGCCGTGGGATCGACGAACAGGATCGGCCCGCAATCGGCTGCGGTGACGCCGATCGCAAGGCCTTCGGTGCGGGTGACCAGGGCGTCGCCGCGCGGCTTGTCCCCGGTCCATGGCCCGGTCGCCACCACGGCGTCGGGCGAATGGATCTGATGCAGGCTGACAAGGCGATCCGGTGCGACGCCCATCTGCTCGGCCATCCGGCGGCGATTTTCCGCGACGTGGGCGGCATCATCGTTCGACCCGAGGCCGCCATTGAGGCCCTCGTAAATCCCGCCGGATACGCCGCCCTCGCGGCTGAAGAAAGCGTGGCGCAAGCCCGGAATGGCCGAAAGCAACGACGATCCGTAGGTCATGACGCCTCTTCGTCGGCAGCGGCCTGTTCGTCGGACAGGCCCGCCACCGAGGTGAGATGCGGCTCGGTGATCGCCAGCACCTTGAACATCGAACCCATGCCGCCGCGGCCGCTATCGGTCAGCCGCTTCAGCGCATTGGAAATATCGGCGGATACTTCCGGCGTGGTCTTGCCCATCAGCGTCAACGCGCGGGTCTCGATGCCGAGCCGCTTGAGGAACTCGCCCTGCGTCACCGGGCCGTGGGTGCGCGCGCCCATATCTTCGGCGGCGCGCACCAGCGCCTGGAAATCGACATGGGCGGTCACGTCGGCCTGTCCTGGATTCTTCAGGGGATCGGCGAAGCTGTGGCGGGCGATGGCCTGGAAGGTGTCGCCGGCGTCGCTGCGCAGATGGCCGTAATCGATGATCAGCGCCGCGCCGTCCTGTTCGCGCACGCGCCTGGCGATCTTCATGATCTCGGCGTCGGGCCGCCATTCGAACACGGCGCCGACCGGGGCGGCCCGCACCAGCGGCGGCAGCAGCACCTCGAAGCGGGGCGTCGGCTCGTCGGCGGCCGCGAATACCAGCTTGCCGCCGTCGTCGAGCTTGACCACGCGCTCGTGCCAGCCGGTCTCGCGCTTCACCACCTGGTGGATCGGCAGCACGTCGAAATATTCGTTGGCGAAAATGACCGCAGGGCCCTCGGGCACGTCGTCGATGCTGTCGTGCCAGCTGAGATTGCGCACGCCCGACAGCGTCGCGCGCTGCTTCTCGCGCAGCACCGGATTGATCTCGACGAGGTGCGTGCTCAGCGACTGATAGAGCGGCGGCAGCACCCGCAACGCGCGCAGCGCGTCCGCCATCATGGTGCCGCGGCCGGGCCCGAGTTCGACCAGCCGCAGCGCCGGCGGCGAGCCGATCGCCCTCCAGACCGAAGCGGCCCACAATCCGAGCAGTTCGCCGAACATCTGGCTTACTTCGGGCGCGGTGGTGAAGTCGCCCTCGCGGCCGAGCGGATCGCGCGACACGTAGTAGCCGTGCTCGGGATGCATCAGGCACAATTCCATGTACCGCCAGACCGGCATCGGGCCTGACGATTGGATCAGCTTCCTGATCTCGGACTGCAGCGGCGAAAGTTCGGTCACGGCCTGCCTTGCGTTAAATTGACTTCTGCGAATGCTCCGGCGCCTTGCGCCATGCCATCACCATCAGGATGGCTCCGGCAATGATCATCGGCACCGACAACAGCATACCCATAGTCAGCCCGCCCCACAAAAATCCAAGCTGCGGGTCCGGCTCACGGAAGAACTCGCTTATTATTCGGGCAATTGCGTAGATCGCGATGAAACTGCCGAGGATCAGGCCCGGCCGTTTCAGGGCGCCCATCCGAATCATGACCGCCAAGATCGTAAACAGCAGGATGCCCTCGAGCGCCGCCTCATAGAGCTGGCTGGGGTGGCGCGGCAGTGGCCCGCCATTTGGGAACACCATCCTCCACGGCACGCTGGAATCGGCCGGCCGGCCCCATAACTCGCTGTTGATGAAGTTGGCGAGCCGCCCGAGGAACAATCCGATCGGCCCGACGCCGGTGGTGATGTCGCCAAGCGACAGGATCGAGATGCCGTGTTTGCGGCAGAACAGCATCACCGCGGCGACGCAGCCGAGGAAGCCGCCATGAAAGGACATGCCGCCGTTCCACAATTCGAGAATCTCGGCCGGGTGCTGCGCAAAATAGGCGGGATTGTAAAACAGCACGTAGCCGGTGCGGCCGCCGACGATGATGCCGATCGTGACCCACAGGATGAAATCATCGAGCTGCACCAGCGTGATCGGCGCCGGCCCGCCCCATAATCTCTCATTTTTGACCAGCGACCGCGCGTAAATCCATCCCAGCACGATGCCGCCGATATAGGCCAGCGCATACCAGCGGATCGCGATCGGTCCGATCGAGAGCGCGATCGGATCGAATACCGGAAAGGCGATGGTCAGAAAGGGCATCTGGCTCACAGGGCTTTGGTGTAGACGGCATAGGCCACGCCGAAAATCGGCGGCGACCCTTACATCGGAACCTTGCGATCAGGTGGCGAGGTTGCGGCGATAGAGCGCCAGCAGCCGTTCCCAATGCCGCTCGGCGGCGTCGCGGTGATAGACCGGCCGCTTCGGGAAGGCGAAGCCGTGATGGGTGCCGGGATAGATCTCGACCTCGTTGTTCGATCCTTTCATGCCCTGCTTCAGCTGCTCGATGATTTCAGCCGGTGCGTAGATGTCGGTTTCAGCGCAGGCGAAATACAATTCGGCCTTGGTCTTGCCGGCGGCAATATGCGGGCTGTCCGGCTGGTCGGTCGCCAGATGCGTGCCGTAGATCGAGGCTGCGGCTTTCACCTGGTCCGGAAAATGCGTCGCCGCGTTGACCGCGTAGCGGCCGCTCATGCAGTAGCCGACGGTACCGACGATGGCAGTGTTCGCGGCCTTTTGAGTCGCGGCATAGGCGAGCAGGGCCTTGGTGTCCTCCATCACCATCGGGATATTGATCGAGGCCATGAACTCGAACATCCGCTTGCGCTCGGGCGCCTCCGGGTCCGGCGGAATCGGCCCCAGCTCCATCACGCCGGAGCGGTAATACATATTGGGCAGCATCACGTAATAGCCTGACGTTGCGAGCCGCCGTGCCATGTCCCGCAGTTCCTCGCGGATCGCCGGCGCGTCCATGTAGAACAGGATGACGGGAAACGGTCCGCCGCGTTCGGGATGGGTGATGAAAGTGGTGGTCTTGCCGTCCTTGGTCTGGATGTCGATCTGCTGGTCGATCATGTGCGTTTCTGTTTTCTGATTTTGGTTCTGGGGTGGGCGCCCGCTACGATTGCAAGGAAAGGAGGGCATGACAAGGCAAGCGGACATCACCTTGGCGTTGAACGGCACTCTTGAACCTGGGCGTTTGGATCGCCATTGTCTTGGTGGAAACAGATCCAGTTGCAGCGACCGGAGCGTTTAGCGATGACCCAGACCAACAATCGGTTTTTCGACGAGATCGGCCGTTTGATGAACGACGCTGCCGGCGCCGCCCAGGGCGTCAAGCGCGAGGTCGATGCGGTCGTTCGCAACCAGGCCGAACGCATCCTGCGCGACCTCGACCTCGTCAAGCGCGAGGAGTTTGATGCGGTCAAGGACATGGCCCGGCTGGCGCGCGAGGAGAACGAGGCGCTGAAGGCCCGCATCGAAGCGCTGGAAGCCAGGCTCGGGGGTTCTCAGCCGGCGACCAGCTGAAGGTCGAACGGGTAGCCGATCGGCCCTTTCTCCCGGAAACGGCAGGGGCAGAAAAATCCCCTGATTTCCTTGTCATTTTGACGCTTTGGGGCTAAAAGCCCGCCACGTCCGCAGCCCCCGCACCCCTGGAGGCTTGCTGTCGGACGCTACCGGGCCGCGTTGCGGCCTTTAACTTTTTAGAAAACAAGGACTTAACACGATGGCGACCGTCAAGGAATTGAAGGCGACCGCGCGTCCGCAGAGCGGCAAGGGGGCCGCCCGGGCAGAGCGTCGCGCCGGGAGAGTTCCCGGAGTGATCTATGGCAACAACCAGCCCCCCGTGACCATCTCGGTCGACGATGCCGAACTGCGCCAGCGCATTCTGGCCGGCCGGTTCCTGACCACGATTTACGACATCGATCTCGAGGGCAAGAAGCACCGCGTGATTCCACGCGACTTCCATCTCGATCCGGTGCGCGACTTCCCGCTGCATGTCGACTTCATGCGGCTCGGTGAAGGCGCCACCATCCGCGTCAGCGTTCCCCTGCATGTGGTGAACGGCGAAACCTCGCCGGGCGTCAAGCGTGGCGGCACGGTCAACATCGTCACCCACACCATCGATCTCGAATGCTCGGTCGACAACATTCCGCAGTATGTCGAGGCCGATGCCGGCGCGCTGGAAATCAGCCATTCGCTGCATCTGTCCGACATCAAGCTGCCCGCCGGCGTCAAGTCGCTGTCGCGTGAAGACGCGACGCTGGTGACCATCGTGCCGCCGTCCGGCTACGCCGAAGAACTCAAGGCGGCTGCGGCGGCTGCTGCTGGCGGTGCTGCGGCTCCGGGTGCTGCTCCGGCGGCGGGTGCGGCTGCTGCGCCCGCAGCGGGTGCTGCTGCTCCGGCGGCGGGTGCGAAGGCGCCCGCGGCTGGCGCCAAGGCGCCTGGCGGCGACAAGAAGAAGTAAGCGAACGCGGGATGCCGCGTCATGCGCCTGTTTGTCGGCCTCGGTAATCCCGGCACGAAGTACGCGAACAACCGGCATAATATCGGTTTCGCGGTCGTCGATGAAATTGCGCGGCGTCATGGTTTCGCACCATGGCGCCGCCGTTTTCAGGGCGAGACGTCGGAAGGCACGCTTGAACGCGAGCGCGTGGTCCTGCTCAAGCCCACGACCTACATGAACGAGTCCGGGCGCGCGGTGCAGGAAGCCGCGAACTTTTTCAAGCTCGGGGTCGGTGAGATCATCGTGTTTCAGGACGAGCTCGAACTGCCGCCGGCGAAAGTGCGCGTCAAGGTCGGTGGCGGCATTGCCGGCCATAACGGGTTGCGCTCGATCTCCTCGCATATCGGCAACGACTATCGCCGGGTGCGG
Organism: Bradyrhizobium sp. AUGA SZCCT0160; assembly: GCF_018130105.1. Lineage (NCBI taxonomy): Bacteria > Pseudomonadati > Pseudomonadota > Alphaproteobacteria > Hyphomicrobiales > Nitrobacteraceae > Bradyrhizobium > Bradyrhizobium sp. AUGA SZCCT0160. The sequence goes on along the minus strand of NZ_JAFCMD010000004.1, from coordinate 269,920 downwards.
CTCGGGATCGGTCATCCCGGCGTCAAGGAGCTGGTACACAGCCACGTGCTGTCGGATTTCGCCAAGAGCGATCGGCCCTGGGTCGAGGCGCTGTGCGAGGCGGTCGCCGACAATGCCGGCTTGCTCGCGACCGAGCGTGCTTCGACGTTTCAGAACAAGGTGCACCTGGCGCTGCAAGCCAAGGGATTTTTAGACAAGGGCGATGACGGCGCTGTGTAACGCGCCGCCGACCGCCAGCAACAGACTTCAGGACACGTCATGGGATTCAAATGCGGTATCGTAGGCCTGCCCAATGTCGGCAAGTCGACGCTGTTCAACGCGCTGACCGAGACTGCCGCGGCGCAGGCGGCGAATTATCCGTTCTGCACCATTGAGCCGAATGTTGGCGAGGTGGCGGTGCCTGATCCCAGGCTCGACAAGCTGTCGGAGATCGCCAAATCAGCGCAGATCATCCCGACGCGGCTGACCTTCGTCGATATCGCGGGCCTGGTGCGCGGTGCCTCCAAGGGCGAGGGCCTCGGCAACCAGTTTCTCGCCACCATCCGCGAGGTCGACGCGGTGGCGCATGTAGTGCGCTGCTTTGAGGATTCCGACATTACCCATGTCGAAGGCAAGATCGCGCCACTGGCGGATATCGAGACCATCGAGACCGAGCTGATGCTGGCCGATCTCGACAGCCTCGAAAAGCGCGTCGACAACCTCACCAAGAAGGCCAAGGGCAACGACAAGGACGCCAAGGAACAGCTCGACCTCGTCAACCGCGCGCTGGTGCTGCTGCGCGACGGCAAGCCGGCGCGGTTCCTCGAACGCAAGGCGGAAGAAGAGCGAGCCTTTGGCATGCTCGGCCTGCTGACGTCCAAGCCGGTGCTCTATGTCTGCAACGTCGAGGAAGGCTCGGCCAAGGACGGCAACAGCTTCTCCAAAGCGGTGTTCGACCACGCCAGGAAAGAGGGCGCGGTCGCGGTGGCGATTTCGGCCAAGATCGAATCCGAGATCGCGACGCTGTCACGCGAGGAGCGTGCCGAGTTCCTCGATACGCTCGGCCTCGAGGAGGCCGGTCTCGACCGGCTGATCCGCGCCGGCTACCAGCTGCTCGACCTGATCACCTATTTCACCGTCGGGCCGAAGGAGGCCCGCGCCTGGACCATCAACCGCGGCACCAAGGGGCCTGCGGCGGCCGGCGTGATCCATACCGATTTCGAAAAGGGCTTTATCCGCGCCGAGACGATCGCCTATGCCGACTATGTCGCGCTGGGTGGCGAAGCCGGCGCGCGCGATGCCGGCAAGCTGCGGCTGGAAGGCAAGGAATACGTCGTCGCTGACGGCGACGTCATGCATTTCAGGTTCAATACTTGAGAGATCCTAATGCGTCTGGCCCTGGTCGCGGATCGCGCCGAGGTGCTCGTTGATGCGGAATACGATCAGGATGAATTCTGCGGCGATGCGTGAGAACACCACGCCGACCACGACGCTGGCGATCGAGGACAGCAGCACGATGAATCCGCCGAACGGGCTGATCGCCATCGCGGCGAGGCCTGAGAAAATGCCGGATATGCCGAACAGCACGATCAGGCCGATCACCAGCCAGTAAAAGGTCTTGATGATCGTGGGCGTGATAAAACGGTCCCACTGAAACAGATCCTGAAAATCGAACATCGGTGGTTCTCCCGGCAAGTCGAAAGTGATTCGCGTCCAGCTTTGCTCCTGAGAGCACAGGGCCTAGCTCCGAATGCGGTCCCGAGCAAGCCGAAGGCGGGCACTGGTTGCGACGGTGTTCGCCCCGTCGGGCACGAGCCATGCGGGTGGGCGGGTTGAGATTGCTGCAAATAACGGCCACAATCGGGCTTCCGCACTGTAAAATCCCCTCATGACAATGCTCACCTTCGAAGATTTCAAACCCGGCCATTTCGGTACGTTCGGACCGCGCCACGTCACGCGCGAGGAGATCCTGGCTTACGCTGCGGAGTACGACCCGCAGCCGATGCATCTGGACGAAGCGGCCGCAGCCAAGTCGATGCTGAAGGGCCTCTCCGGGTCGGGCTGGCATCTTTGCTCGCTCATGATGCGGATAATGTTCGACGGCTTCATCGGCCGCACCGCGTCGATGGGCTCGCCTGGAGTCAACGAGATGCGCTGGCTCTCACCTCTGCGGCCGGGCGATGATCTGACGCTCGATATCGAGGTCGCGGAGGCGCGAGTCTCGCGCAGCCGTCCCGAGACCGGCATCGTGACGTTCAAGGGCGTGGTCAAGAACGCCGCCGGCGTGACGCTGTGCGAGATGGTGTCGCCGATCATCGTGCGTCGTCGCGCCGATGCCGCGGCGGAATAGGATCTTCGATGCGTTTCTTTGAGGACATTGAAATCGGTTCGCGGCGTGAGCTCGGATCGTTCACCTTCACCGCCGAGCTGATCAAGCAATTCGCCGCACAGTTCGATCCGCAGGCGTTTCACCTCGACGAGGAGGCGGGACGCCAATCGCTGTTCGGCGGGTTGGCGGCGTCAGGATGGCATGTCGGCTCGGTCTGCATGAAGCTCTTGGTCGCCGACGGCCAGCGCCTGACGCGGGAGGCCCTTGCGCGCGGCGAGGAAGTTGCGGTCTGGGGACCGTCGCCCGGCTTTCGCGAACTGCGCTGGATCAGGCCGGTATTGGCCGGTGACACCGTCAGTTTTTCGAGTGTCGTCGAAACCAAGCGTACGTCGGAGAAGCGTCCCGAATGGGGCATCCTGCAGGCCCGCAATACCGGCGCCAACCAGCGCGGCGAACAGGTGTACTCGTTCTTGGCCACCGCGTTCGTGCCGCGGCGGAATGCGGGTTCTTGACCCGAGCCGGTATGCTTAGCGAACCGTGTCTTGGTCCGGGCGCAGTTTACCATTCTGCGAAGCAATTTATTTGCTAACACATTTTGAACTTTCTGCCTGCCATATGAGACCTAGGGGAAGTACCGAGGGCACGTCCATGGCAGATCGCAGTCACCTGAAACTTGTCGGCTTTATTTTCGCTACCGTCACGCTTTGCGTGATGCTGACGACTGCGATGGTGGTGAAGGGTTATGCCGATGGCGGCTACACGCTCGAGAGCACGTCGTCCGTCGAATAAGGTCAGGCTTTGCTAACCATGGCGCTGGATCATACCAGCACTTACCAGCCCTTGGAACTAGGCGACTGTGGTCGCCCGTCGCCGGTCAGCTGTTCCAGATCAGCGTCATCAGCACCACCGCAACCGTCAGCAGTCCGACGAACCGGACCATGAGCGTGCCCATGCCATGTGCCGAATGCGGCAGTGGATGGGTGTTGTTGGGCTGACCGTTTTGCATCTCGTATCCCTGGAAGTTTGCCTACCGTTGGGCATCCGTCCCTTGATCCCGACGCGCCGCTTATAAAGTTCAAAACAGTTACATATCAAACGAAACCGCCGCCTTCTGTTGAAGAAGACGGCGGGTGTAGGATTTTTGCAACGGTCTGGAATCAGTAAAAGATTCCGGATCAGCTGTTGCGCAGCCCGTCGGCGGCGCGCTTCCACTGCGTGACGTTGTCGGCAATCATGCGCGTCGACTTCATCGCCGCCTGGCTGAGCTGCGCATAGCCGGAGATTTCGCGCTGAACGCGCTGACCTTCGGCATGCAAGAGATCGCGCAGGCTCTCGAGTTCCGAAATCAGCTTCTCGATTTCAGCAAGCGAGGTTCCGGCGACGCGCTGGATCAGCGAGTTGACGTTGTTGACGGTGGCTTCCGCACTGGCATCGAGCGGCACGGTTTCCGTGGCACCGGCAGGCGGACGGCGCAGATAGGCGATATCGTTGCGGACGAAGTCGCGGATCCCGGCCTCGACTTCCGACACCGCAGCGAGGTTGCTGTCGACGACATCCTCAGTTGATTCAATTTGTTCGGTTCGATTGGTAGCGTTCATCGGCCATTCCTCTGTTTCGCGAAAAGCGAGCGCGGACGTCCCCCGCACGACGAAGTGAAGCGTTCCTATCAGTAGGGTGGAATTTGACCGCATCTGGGCCAATATGCGGCAATGCTGCATCATTCTGAAAAGGATTGGCGAAGAACTGCAGGGGCTTACCAGCTGCGCTTGAAGCCTGCGCCAAAACTCTTGTTAATGACGCCCGACGGGGTCTCGCCGACCGAACCCGAGATGGTGACGCCGTCGAACAGTTTTTGTTCGGCGCCGACCTTGCGCAGCCATTTGTCGTCCGAGGTCGACAGCGTCTGGCCGGCCATGAAGCTGGTGCCGGTGTCGGCGATGCTCAGGCGCGCCGACTGGTCGGTCTCATAGCTGCGGGTTGGATGGCTGATGATGCCGGGCACCGGAACGATGCCCTGCTGGATCAGATTGTAGCCGTTGTGCAGCGTGAGCGAATATTCCTCGCCGATTGGCAGCGATTTGCTCAAGGAGGTGCCGAGCTTGCCCTGGTCCGCGCCGGGATCGACGCGGGCTTCGACTGACGTCTTGTCCCAGATCGAGCCGACACCCGGCGCCGTGATCGCGGCCCAGGCGGTGCCGGACGATTGCGGCAGGCTGCCGCCATTGGCGAGTTTTTCCGACAGCAATTCCTGGGCCGTCAGCGTGCCTTGCCGGGCAACCGTCATGTCGGCGCCGATCCGCGCATCCCAGAACGGGGTCAGCGACTGCTTGACCGACACCGCGGAGCTGCCGTTCGCCTTTTCGTTCGCCGACCAGGCCGTACCCGCGCTGGTCGCGGCCGCGGCTTTCGACGCGGCGCGGGTTTTTGCGGCAGGCCCGGTCAGGGGCGCGGCATCGAGATCGAGCTGGCTCCAGTCGAGCTTGGAAACGTCGATATCCTTCATGATATCGGGGTCATTGACATCCGGCGCCGCCGCGACGTCGGCCGCTTCCTCCGCCGGCTCCTCGGTATCCTCATCGGCGGGCGGCGTTTGCGCCGCCACGGCCAGCACCGCAGCCAGGCTGAAGCCGGCCACCAGCAACGGCAGCCTGATCCAGCCAAATCGTGTCGTGGAAGTCATAACCCGCCCGCATTCCAAATCGGGCAGAGAATGCGTCGGCGGTGGTGCGAAATTATGGCGAGGGCGCATTCGCGCGCCCTCGCATTCCGTCATGTCCGGGCCGTCAGCGCCGGCGCTGCTTCGCTGCTCGATCAAGCGCGAAGCGCGCGTCACGCTGGTGTCGCAACCACGTCTCCAGGGGCTGGTGAAGAGGACGTGGGTCCCCGCGACCTCTGGCGCGAAGACGCGCTTCGGGCCGGCCATGACGAAAGGAATTGTGGGTCAGACCGCCATTCGCGGCAGATGGATGGGATAACCCGCCGCCTGCTCGACCAGGTCAAAGGTGTCGACCAGCACGCGCAGGTTGGTCAGCCTGCCGGCCTTGAACTGCGCGAAATGCGCGACCCGTAGGCTGATCGGCTTGTTCGAATCCAGCGCGGTCAGTGAGTAGCGCATCATCGATGCGGCGGAATCGACCCCCAGCATGATCGACTCGCGGTCGAAGCGATGGACGCGGATGTTCTCGGCGATCTGCCTGACTACCTCGATCACGGCCGCCTTGCCCCGGCGCGAGCCGAAGAACGGAAACATGTCGATCGGGCCATAGATCGCCCAATCGACATCCTCGTCGAGCAGGGCTTCGAGATCGGCGGGCTGGCGTTCATTGATCGCACGATGCAACGCGCGCGAAAAACGCCAGAGACTATGCTCTGTCATTTGAATTGGTCCTTGAAACTGATTTCAAACGGCAACGGCCCAGGGCGTCCGCGTCGACGCCGTGCCAGTCGCTAAATTCATTGGTATACTAACAATAGGCGTTTTTCGCCAAAATACAACCGACGTTTCTGCATTGCACAAATGCGGGATGCGGCGTGTTTTTACCGCCCTGGCGCCCGTTTTTACCGCCCCCGGCGGCGCGCCGGCTCGCGCTCGATGGCGATCTCGGCGTCCTTGAACGATCACGCCGAACAGTAAAGCGCCCGCGATGCCGCCGATCGCGGCGCCCAGCGGCATGAAGGTGAAGAACACCAGCATGCCGTTATAGCCTTCAAAACTCGTGACTTTAAAGATTTCGACCCAGGCCAGCCCGGCCCCGATTCCAAGCGCTGCACCTCCCAGCGCGCCCAACGCCAAACCAAGCAGAGCCAGCAATGCGATCTTCATATGTTCTTTTGCCCCGGAAAAAGCCTTGTGGTGTGTCGCCGCCGGGGTGGTGAGGTTCAATGTCGCGGGGGAAATAGGCCGAAGGGCCAGGGCCAAAGGCCGGCTCTACTCCGGCTTATCGTTCCTCAGGATCGCGCTGACGTCGCGCTCCAGCACCTGCTCGACCATGTCGAAGGTGTCGATGATCTCGCGGATCTGGGCGATGCGGCCGTCGCGGAAGGTATAAAACGCCGCGATGTCGAACTGCACCATCCGCTGATTGCTGCGCTTGCGGAAGAACGCCCGGATGTTCGCCGCCACCCTGTCGCCCTCGGCGACCAGTATCGGCACCTCACAGCGCATCTCCGAATAGCGGGCGTGAACGGTGGTCCACATTTCGCGCATCGCTTCCGTGCCCTGGCGATGACCCATGTGGGGAAGCAGGTCGACCGGGGCGTTGGCGACGAATTCGACATCGTCGGTGCAGCGCGCCAGCGCGCCCTCGATGTCGCCGGCATAGTAGACGTCGAGGAAATTCAGTAGGCGCTGCCGATGCAGGTCCGCGGTCATCCAGTCTTTCTCCGCCGATATTCAACCTGGCTCGCAGCGGTCGGTTCCTATCGCCATAACACGGCGGCCGATCCGCAAAAGCAGGCACAAAGTCTGACGTCGCCAGTACGGAACCGGTTCACTACCTTGAGCTGGGGCTGGTCATCCTGCGCTTGTCCTGCCCGGTGCTGTGAAGCTGGATTCGAATTTCAAACAGCCTGGACGACGCAGCTATTGCGGAGCGACGTCGTCTATGATTCGTCGTCCCGGGCTTGACCCGGGACCCATACCGCATGATCTCTCGATGAAGCTCAGTAGCAGAGACCGTTCGCAAAACTTCTCCCTGTGGTTATGGGTCCCGGCTCAAGGCCGGGACGACGCGGATATAGTTTCGCGTTCTCGCGGCACATTGCGCCCGAGGTTTGCAGGTGATCTTCACCCCCAAAATCAGAGGGCGCAGGGAATGCCGGATGCGCGCTGCACCCGCGATCTCGTGTGCGATTGTGCTAAGAAAGCTGCACACGAGCATACAGGGCAGCGGAGAACATCCGACATTCCCTGCGCAATGGCTTTACGGCTTATGACGCGCTCTCCCCGGTGAGACGGCCTCTATTGCCACCGTCGCCCCTCGGAAGCGTTGGCTCCCGCAGGACTTAACGCCGTTACGGGCGCCAGGACCACACGCTTTCGTCGTACGCTTCAGCCACGACCGTCAATCGCAACTTCAGCGTCCACCGCAACCCGCCCCTCGTCATGACGACGGCCGACGCCCCTCTTGATAGGACGGGATGGCGATAGATGCGCACTGATTTGGGTCGGACGGCAACAAGAATATTTTTGATTTACAGAAATTTTATGCTTGACATGATTTCGATAAATCAGAATTGATTTGCCCGTCGTGTTGTTTTGTCGCAGTCGAGAAATACTCGCCGTCGTCATTCCGGAGCTCGCGTAGCGAGAGCTTTGATGTGCAATTGCACATCAGAGAATCCATCGGGCGTCGGCGTGTGCGGCCTGATGGATTCCGGGTTCGCGCCAAGAGGCGCGCCCTCAGATGCGCAATTGCGCATCGGGGAATGACGGAGGAGGCGGCTGGGCTGGACTCGTTACTTCAAATTCTGGGCAATGCCGTCGAGGGTCTGAGACCACTTTGAGCTCATGTCCGACTGAGCCTTCGAGGCCCTCGAATAGACGTTGTTCGCTTCCTGAAGCGCGAACTGAAGTTGCTGACCGAGGTCGGACCTTCCGCCGCTGACGCCGTTCAGCTCATCCGTTGCGAGTTCGCGAATGTCATTGTTCAGATTGGTCATGTCATTCCCCTTATTGCCTGGAGCGAGACCATTCCCGCCGCGATGATAGGGGCTACGCGATGCGGTCGTGTCGCTCTGTGACTTCGGGCACATTCTAGACCTGGCTTGGGAGAGCGATTCCCTTTCTGTTCTTGATTTCATTTCGCCACGCGTATTGGATGCGCTGACCATTCCTGGTCGTCCGCAGGCCCTTTGCATGAGCAAAAGACGAAACCGCGTCATCGATATGCCCGCGCCATATCTCCGGCGCGTCTGGCTCGATCCAGCTGCTATCGCCGACCGCGAGGCCTATCCGTTCTGCCTGCCGTTCCTGCGCGATGGGCTCGAACTGGAGTTCGACCGGCCCATCACCATCATCGCCGGCGAGAATGGCACCGGCAAATCCACGCTGCTGGAAGGCATTGCCGTGCTCTCGGGCTTTGACGACGCAGGCGGCGGCAAGGGCTACCGGGCCGTCGACCATTCGGATGCGCGTGAGAAGATGGGAGGGGAGCTTTCTGAGGCGCTGCGCGCGAGTTGGCTGCCGAAGATCACCAATGGCTGGTTCTTCCGCGCCGAGACCTTCTTCTCGATCGCCAGATATCTCGATTCGGTCGGAAGCAGCTCGGACTTCCTGTCCTACTCGCACGGCGAGGGCTTTTTGCGCTTCTTCGAAGAGCGCTGCCAGCGGCAGGGCCTGTTCATCTTCGACGAACCCGAAGCCGCGCTGTCGCCGGCGCGGCAGATGGAATTTTTGAAGTTGATGTACCGCATGGAACAATCGACGCATTGCCAGGTCGTGATGGCAACGCACGCGCCAATGCTGATGGCCTATCCCGGCGCGCGCCTGCTGCGGCTATCGAAGTATGGCCTGGAGCCTGTGACCGTCGAACAGACCGACCACTACCGGGTAATGCGGGAGTTCTGCAACGATCCGGCCGGATTTGTGGAAGCGGTGGTCGACGAGTGGATGCCGCAGCGCCGGGATGTCGACCAGTTCTGATAGCGCCGGGTGAACTTGAAACCGCCGACCGCACTAAGGAAACATGTGAGCGAGCTCGAGCGGCAAGCCACCATCGTAGCGCGCTGTCGCTGTCAATTGCCCGGTGTGATCGAAATCGGAGACGTTTCTTATGAATGAATGGATATCGTTTGCGGTCGCATGGCTGCCGTTCGTACTACTGATCGCGGTGTGGTGCTGGTTCGCGCGCCGCAACGGCATGCAGGCGCGTGGATCTTCCGGCTCGACCACGATCGAGCTTTACGAGCAGCAGGTCGCGGAGACGCGGCGGATGAACGGGTTTCTGGAGCGGACTGCCGCGTCGCTGGAGAAGCGGGAGAGGTAGGGCGCACCAGCGAAGCGAGTTGCGCCGCGCGAGCGTGCTCCAGGCTGAATACGCCGCGCGGTCCGGCGGCGCCACAAACCAGCCTCCTTTGGTATGAAAATGCGTTGCCATAACGCCGCCGCGCGCCTGCGCGGCCATAAGGACCAAGAGGAAACGACATGAGAACGACCGCGAGGGTGGGGGCCGTGGTGGCGGCGCTGGCAGTCATGGGGGTGGCCTGGGCGCACGGGCCGACCCGCCAGAAGGTGCGGGAATCGATCGAGATCAACGCGCCGCCGGCCAAGGTGTGGGCCGTGATCGGCAATTTCCAGGACATGAGCTGGCTGCAGCCGGTCAGCAAGACCGAGGGCAGCAAAGGCAACGAGATCGAGGCCACGCGGCGGCTGACGCTGGCTGGTGGTGCGACCGTCGATGAGGAACTCTATAAGTACGATGCCGAGAAGATGACCTATTCCTACCGGATCACGGCCGTCGACGTGAAGGTGCTGCCGGTCACCAACTATTCGTCCACCCTGACGGTCACGCCCAGCGCCGACGGCAAGGGAAGCAGCCTGGAGTGGGCCGGCGCGTTCTACCGCGGTTTTCCCAACAACGATCCGCCGCCGGAGCTGAGCGACCAGGCCGCCGTGAAGGCGGTGAGCGGGCTTTACAAAGCGGGCCTCGAGGCGCTGAAGAAGAAGGTCGAAAGCGGAAGCTGACCGTGCGGGCTAGAGTCTTGACTTGACGCGTTTTCTGAGCGCGAACCGGGTCCACTTCGCTGGAAAACGCTATGTCGTTCTGGCGGCTGCGGTCGCCAGCATCGGCACGGTCTGGGCCGCCCGGGCCGAGGAGGCGTTCGTCACCAATCAGCTCAGCGAAAATCTCACCGTCGTTGACCTCGCGACGTCGCGGCCGGTCGCGACCATCGCGATCGGCGGCAAGCCGGCAGGGGTAGCCATCACGCCGGATGGACGCTTCGCCTATGTGACGAGCCCCGACGCCAAGGCGCTCACCGTGATCGATGCCGCCGCACGCCAGGTGGTCGGCAAGATCAACGTCGGCGGCGGTCCGCTCGGCGTTGCGGTGGCGCCGGATGGCGGCGCGGTCTATGTCGCCGACTGGTACGCCGCGGCGGTGCGGGTGATCGATCCGAAAGCGCAGCGCGTGATCGCCGATATCGCGGTCGGCGCATCGCCGTCGGGGCTTGCGGTAACACCGGACGGGCGGCTGCTGCTCTCGGCGGACCGCGATGCGGACAGCGTATCCGTCATCGATACCGCCACGCGCGAACGCCAGGCGGTCATCAAGGTCGGCACGCGCCCGTTCGGCATCACGATCGATGCGGAGGGCCGGCGGGCCTACACCGCCAATGTCGGATCGAACGACGTCTCCGTGATCGACATCGCGGATAACCGCGAGATCGGGCGCGTGAAGACGGGCCTGCGCCCCTACGCGGTCGCACTTGCCCAGGGCCGCGGCTTCGTCAGCGACCAGTATGACGGCACCGTCAGCGTGTTCGATCTCGCGACGCTTGCGCCGGTCAAGCGCATCCATGTCGGCGATTATCCGGAAGGGATCGCGGCGACGGCGAATGGCAGGCAGATCATCGTGGCGAACTGGGAGAGCAACTCGATCAGCGTGATCGATGCGGTCGAGCTGAAGGTGACCGGTGAGATCAAGGTCGGCGACGGACCGCGGGCGTTCGGGACGTTTTTGCGGCGGTAGAGGTCGTAGGATGGGTGGAGCCAACGGGTCGCGCGAATGCGCGCCCGATGACAGGCTCCGCGATACCCATCATCCCTCCGCGCGCGGGATTGATGGGTTTCGCTGCGCTCTACCCATCCTACATGCGTCCGTGCGCCGCGGTTGCCGGGCCCGCGCATGCCGGGCTCATGGTGCTATAATGCCGGGAGAACAGAGAAAAACAGGGAGGATGCCATGCCGCATACCCTGGTGCCCAGTGATCGCGTCGAGCAGGCGAACGTCTACGGCCGAGACGGCGCAAAACTCGGCACGATCGAACGACTGATGCTGGACAAGGTGCGCGGAACCGTCGCGTATGCCGTGATAAAAACCGGCGGGCTGCTCGCCACCCATCACCATTATCCCGTGCGGTGGGACGAACTCAGGTTTGATCCCGCGCGTCAGGCCTTCGTGGTCGAGCTGACGTTGGACGATTTGCGCGCCGGCCCGTCCGAGTTCGATGAAGACGGCTTCGACTGGGGCGACCGCTCGCGATCCTACCGGCACCCGCATTATTGGACGGTGTAGGGCGAGGGCGAGCAGCGCGTTACTGCAAAGGACGTCCGCGACACTGGCCGGCCGCGCTACCGCAACTTGCGCACGTGAATATTGATGTCGAGGTCGATGCTGCTGACGCAAGTTTGCTCGGTGCGGTGAGAGCCTCCCGCGTGCCATGGCCCGTTACGCGGATTGGCATTTCTGACGTCGGCAAGCCGCAGGCACCGCCACTGCGGTAGCTTGCCACTGCTTTGTCCGGCAAATTGCCACGCCAGCACGACTTCCTCACCACGCTTGTTGAGACCCAGGATATGCGGGCACAATTCGCGATGGCGGCCTTCATAGGTGCAGACCACCTGCTGTTCGGCCAGGATCGCATTGCGGAACAAGGTGTAAATCGGGCTGGGCATGGACCTAGCTTGTCCAGGCAGAGAGTGGTGTCAATTCAAATGCCCGACCCAGGGGTAACCTGCCGCCCGCGGATAGTGGAGCCTACGCTGTTCTATTCGTTCTCTATCCTTGCTGTTCACCGCTTGACGTAGTATATTTATGCCATGATCCGATCCCGCGACCCGCAAGGTTTGGGACGGCGAACAGCCAAATCAATTTCGCGGGCTGGATTTCGAAGCTGCGATCGATCTGTTGGTGGCATTGAACGTAGCAAAGTCACTCAGCGACTTAAGTCCGTTGAAAAGCGTAGGCCTTCACAAGCTCAAGGGTGATCGCAAGAAGCAGTGGGCGATGACGGTCAACGAGCGCTGGCGTATCTGTTTCGAGTTTCACAAAGGCGATGCCCACGAGGTTGAGATCGTGGACTACCACAAAGGTTGACCGTCATGGCTCCTGTCGTACACCCCGGTCGTTTATTGAAGCGCGAACTAGCCGCTCGCAAGCTCAGTGCCAACCGTTTGTCGCTCGATATCGGCGTACCCTCAGGTCGCGTCACTGACATCCTCAACGGTCGCCGTTCGATTACGGCTGACACGGCGGTGCGCCTTGGACGCTATTTTGGCAATGGGGCGCAGTTCTGGCTCGACTTGCAGGGCCAATATGACATCGGCGTCGTTGAGCGGGAGAAGGGCGCGGAGATTGCGAAGCGGGTGAGGCCGGCGGACGCGGCTTAGGGCGCAGAAGAACGGAATACGCCGCGCTATTCCGCCCTACGAGCCAACCTGCTAAGCGGAAATTGGCGTCAATTCGAATACCAGGCCATGCCTTGCGGCTTCCGCGATTTCACCTCTGCGCAACGCCAGCCGGACGGCATCAAGCTTCTGTGCATCTTCCAAGGAAAGGTATGGCGACCATCCGGTATCGTCCTCGATGAGCTCAACCGGGACTTCTGCCGCATAACGGCCTTCGTGAATGAGTTTGACGGTTTTTCGGAGCATCATTTCTTCCGTCGCATGAAGTCAGATGACCATCGCTCTTGGTCGGGTCGATATGCCGTGACTAGTACCGCAGGAGCCGATTGATCCTTTGGGATTGCCCAAACCACATGAACCGGCCTCCGCAAGATGTCCCACTGTAGAACGAGAACGCTGGGTCCCCGCATTGCCGCCGGATAGTCCTCGACAACAACAGCGGTATCGATACCAGCCAGCACCTCAGTTACCAATATATCATCCTTGGCAAGCTCGTCATAGCCGTGATCGGAAATGCGGAGCAAACCCCGCGTCACAAGAGCCTGAATCTGAGTGAGCGTATCGCTCAAATGGCTCTCCTCACGTCCGGTTGTCTACTCCGCCGCCTCACTCGCCCCCGTACTCTTCCGCGGCTTTCCCGCCGCCCGCTTCAGCACCGGCTCCAGAAACTTGCCGGTATAGCTCCGCGGCGCTTTCACGATATCCTCCGGCGGACCCCAGGCGACGATTTCGCCGCCCCCGTCGCCGCCTTCGGGGCCGAGGTCGATGACCCAGTCGGCGGTTTTTATCACCTCGAGATTGTGCTCGATGACGACGACCGTGTTGCCCTGCGACACCAGCTCGTGCAGCACTTCGAGCAGCTTGGCGACGTCGTGGAAGTGCAGCCCGGTGGTGGGCTCGTCCAGGATGTAGAGCGTGCGGCCCGTTGCGCGCTTTGAGAGTTCCTTTGCCAGCTTGACGCGCTGGGCTTCGCCGCCGGATAGCGTGGTGGCCTGCTGGCCGACATGGATGTAGTCGAGGCCGACGCGGTGCAGCGTCTTGAAGGTTTCGCGGACGCGCGGGACGGCCTTGAAGAACTCGGCGGCTTCTTCCACGGTCATGTCGAGCACGTCGGCGATGCTCTTGCCCTTGAACAGGACTTCCAGCGTCTCGCGGTTGTAGCGCTTGCCCTTGCAGGCGTCGCAGGTGACGTAGACGTCGGGCAGGAAGTGCATCTCGATCTTGATGACGCCGTCGCCCTGGCAAGCCTCGCAGCGACCGCCCTTGACATTGAAGGAGAAGCGCCCGGGCTCGTAGCCGCGCGCCTTGGCTTCGGGCAGGCCGGCGAACCATTCGCGGATCGGCGTGAACGCGCCGGTATAGGTCGCGGGGTTGGAACGCGGGGTGCGGCCGATCGGCGACTGGTCGATGTCGATGATCTTGTCGATATGCTCCAGCCCCTCGATGCGGTCGTGGGGCGCGGCGCCTTCGCTGGCGTTGTTGAGTTTTCGCGCGATCGCTTTGTAGAGCGTGTCGATCAATAGCGTCGACTTGCCGCCGCCGGAGACGCCGGTCACGCAGGTGAACAGGCCGAGCGGAATTTCGGCCGAGACGTTTTTCAGATTGTTGCCGCGGGCGTTGATCACCTTGATGGTTCGGCGATGGTTCGGCGGCTTGCGCTCGGGGATCGCCACCGACAATTCGCCGGTGAGGTACTTTCCGGTCAGCGATTTCGGATTGGCCATGACCTCGGCGGGCGTGCCTTGCGCCACGATGTGGCCGCCATGCATGCCGGCGCCGGGGCCGATGTCGAGCACGAAATCGGCGAGGCGAATGGCGTCCTCGTCATGCTCGACCACGATCACGGTATTGCCGAGGTCGCGCAGCCGCTTCAGCGTTTCCAAGAGCCGCGCATTGTCGCGCTGGTGCAGGCCGATCGATGGCTCGTCCAGCACATAGAGCACGCCTGTCAGCCCCGAGCCGATCTGGGAGGCGAGGCGGATGCGCTGGCTTTCGCCGCCGCTGAGCGTACCGGACGAACGCGACAGCGTCAGGTAATTGAGGCCGACGTCGAGCAGGAAGGACAGCCGCTCGCGGATCTCCTTCAGCACGCGGATGGCGATCTCGTTCTGCTGCGCGTTGAGCGCCTTGGGCACGCTCTCGAACCATTCGCCGGCGCGCTTGACCGAGAGTTCACTGATCTCGCCGATATGCTTGCCGCCGATCTTGACGCACAGCGCCTCCGGCTTCAGCCGGTAGCCGTGGCAGCCCTCGCAGGGAATGTCCGAAAAATACTTTGCCAGCTCCTCGCGCGCCCATTCGCTCTCGGTCTCGCGAAAACGGCGGTTGAGGTTGGTGATGACGCCCTCGAACGGTTTCTTGGTGTCATAAGAGCGCACCCCGTCCTCATAGGAGAACTTGATCTCGTCGTCGCCGGAACCGTGCAGGATCGCGGCCTGCGTCTTCTTCGGCAGGTCCTTCCACTTGGTGTCGAGCGTGAACTTGTAGAACTTGCCGAGCGCGGTCAGCGTCTGGATGTAATAGGGCGAGGACGATTTGGACCAGGGCGCGATCGCGCCCTTGCGCAAGGTCAGCTCCTTGTCGGGGATGACGAGGTCTTCGTCGATATGCTGCTCGACGCCGAGGCCGCCGCAGGCCGGGCAGGCGCCATAGGGGTTGTTGAACGAGAACAGCCGGGGCTCGATCTCGGGAATGGTGAAGCCAGAAACCGGGCAGGCGAATTTCTCCGAAAACAAAATCCGTTCCGGGCCGGTCTTGTTGTGGATCTTTGCCGTTTTCTTGTCGGACTTCTTTTCCTCGGCAGCGCCCGCGGGCGCGTCGGCGTATTCGATCACCGCCAGGCCTTCGGCGAGTTTTAAGGCGGTCTCAAAGCTTTCGGCGAGGCGCTGGCCGATGTCGGGGCGGACCACGATGCGGTCGACGACGACGTCGATGTCGTGCGGGAATTTCTTGTCGAGCGTGGGCGCTTCGGCGAGCTCATAGAAGCTGCCGTCGATCTTGACGCGCTGGAAGCCCTTCTTGAGGTATTCGGCGAGCTCCTTCTTGTACTCGCCCTTGCGGCCGCGCGCGACCGGTGCCAGCAGGTAGAGCCGCGTGCCTTCGGGCAGCGCCAGCACGCGGTCGACCATCTGCGACACCAGCTGGCTCTCGATCGGCAGGCCCGTTGCGGGCGAATAGGGCACGCCGACGCGCGCCCATAGCAGGCGCATGTAGTCGTAGATCTCGGTAACGGTGCCGACCGTCGAGCGCGGGTTCTTCGACGTCGTCTTCTGCTCGATCGAGATCGCCGGCGACAGGCCGTCGATCTGGTCGACATCCGGCTTCTGCATCATCTCGAGGAACTGGCGCGCATAGGCCGAGAGCGACTCGACGTAGCGGCGCTGACCCTCGGCATAGATGGTGTCGAAGGCGAGCGAGGATTTGCCGGAGCCGGACAAGCCCGTGAACACCGCAAGCTTGTCGCGGGGAATCTCGACGTCGATGTTTTTCAGATTGTGCTCGCGCGCGCCGCGGATCGTTATCGCGCGCGTTCCCGAGCCGGCGTTGGTTTGGCGCTTCGCCCTCAGCACTTCATCCATATCGGCATTTCCAGGCGCGTGGAGGCGCGCCACGTTGGGCGCGCATGGCCAGGGAAGACCTTAGCCGGGCGCCGATGGCAGAAAGCTGGAACGTAGGAAGAACGGGCCGGGATTTCCAGTGCTCGCAGCAAGCCATCAACGGTTTGTTTTGCAAGGAGTGCCAGGGAACTGCAATGGCAGCAGATGGCAGCGGAACCGCGGGCAGGATGACGTCGTCGCCGCGAATAAAACCGCAACCAAAAGAAAAAGGCCGGCGCGAGGCCGGCCTTTTGAAATCGTCTGATGCAGCGAAGCTCAATACTTCGCGATCACCGGGCCACCCCAGCGATAGTTGACGCGGACGGTGACGAGATCGACGTCCTGACGGATGCGCTCGTTGAACGTTACGCCGGCCGGGCCGATGGCAGCGACAGCGCCGTTGCTCACAAAGGTATGGGTACGATCCTGCATGAACATGTGATTGTATTCGATGCCGGCCGACCAGTTCGGCGCGAAACCATATTCGAGGCCGACACCGACCACGCCACCCCAGCGGGTATCGTCACCGGTCGTGGCACCCACAACGTTGGCGACATTGCTCCTGATGTCGAAGCGATCCGCGGTCACGGCCGCACCGCCCTTGACGTAGAACAGCACGTTGTTGGCGGCCCAGCCGACCTGACCGGTGAACGTGCCAAATGCGTCGATCTTCGAGCGGATGTTCGTGGCGGGGACGAAGAGGCTCACATTGCTGCCGCGGAAGTCGGCCCAGTTGCCCTGTCCTTCAACGCCGAACACCCAGGTGCCCGCCTGCCAGCGATAACCAATCTGACCACCGGCCGTGCCGCCGGTCGCGTCATGGCAACCTTCGTTGGCAATGAATGCGCCAGCCGCGGTCACTGCGTCCCAGCACTTGCGGCTCGAACCCCAACCACCGTTGGCGCCGATGTAGAAACCGCTCCAGTCATAGACTGCCGCGATCATCGGGGGGGCCTTGGTGTAAGGACGCGCAGCGAGATCAGCCGCAGCGGCGGGAGCCGCAAAGGCAACGAGAGCAACAGTACCAAGCAAAAACTTCTTCATTTCAAATAGTCCCCAGTCCTTTGTCCGCTTCCCGTTGGTCCCGAAGCGTTTTTGTCCAAGACGCGAGCGCCGCGCCGCTGGACAAGCCATACGCCAATTCAACCGGAAATGCCGTCTCCGAAATGCAACACTCGCGGGCGAAGTGCAGACCTTCAAGGTAATGATTTGTTTAGAATATCCGCCATGCAGCTCCGGCTCCGCGCGGCTTCCCGGCACGGAGCAAATACCGGAATACCGGTCGGGTGTGGATGACCTGAGGTTGCGTAGAACAAAACTGGAACAATGCTGCGGGCAATGCTATATGTGGATAACCGCTGCTTTGCCGAGGGATCGCTAAGTCGGGGCGGCCATCGGGCGTATAGGGTCGTCTCAAATGTCCCTGATGCGGATGAGGCGGCTAATCGGGCGGCCCGTGCCGGCCGATTGCAGCGGTGGCGCAGCAGTTTTTGGTACCGATTTTGAGTGGAGAGCGACGATGGCGGGAAGCGTGAACAAGGTGATCCTGGTCGGAAACCTCGGCAAGGATCCGGAAATCCGGCGGACACAGGACGGGCGGCCGATCGCCAATCTGAGCATCGCGACCTCGGAAACCTGGCGCGACAAGGGCACCGGCGAGCGCAAGGAAAAGACCGAGTGGCACCGCGTGGTGATCTTCAATGAAGGGCTCTGCAAGGTCGCCGAGCAGTACCTGAAGAAGGGCGCCAAGGTTTACATCGAGGGCGCGCTGCAGACCCGCAAATGGACCGACCAGAGCGGGGTCGAGAAATACTCGACCGAAGTGGTGCTGCAGGGCTTCAATTCGACCCTGACCATGCTCGACGGCCGCTCCGGCGGCGCGGGCGGCAGCTTTGGCTCCGACGATTCCAGCGGCGATTTTGGCGGCGGCCAGGCCACTTCCGCGCCGCGGCGCGCGGTTGCAGCCGGCGCCGGACGCAACAACGACATGGACGACGACATCCCGTTCTGATCGGGCACCGTTCAGGCCTGACCGGAGCTTGTGAGCCGCCGAAAAATCGGCGGCTCGAGCAAGCTCGGTTGGCTGGTGTTTATTCTTGAGAAGCTGACCCAACAGTTTGATTCAGCTATGTGTCGTTGTGCGCCGCAGCACTTTGACTCCCGCCGATGTAAAGGATATTTACATTAAGAGATCAGTTTAGCGTTTTCCGCCGCGCGTGATGCCGTCGAGCCGGCGGCCGCGGGATGGAGCCTTGGGGAGCGTCCGTCATGAGCCTCGCGCCGTTGCTGGATGCCGCTCCCGCGATCCCGCTTCATGCCTTTGCGGCCATGGCAGCGTTCGCGCTGGGCGTCGTCCAGTTCGCGGCCCCGAAGGGAACGCTGCCGCACCGGACGCTGGGCTGGATCTGGGTTGGCCTGATGGCCGTGGTCGCGATCTCCTCGTTCTGGATCCACGAGATCAGGCTGCTGGGTCCCTGGAGCCCGATCCATCTGCTCTCGATCTTCACGCCGGTCATGCTGGTGCTCGGCGTGTGGTACGCGCGCCGGCACAAGGTCCGCGGCCACAAGATCACGATGATCTCGATCTTTGCCGGCGCGCTGGTCGTTGCGGGGCTGTTCACCTTCGTCCCCGGGCGGATCATGCATGCGGTGGTGTTCGGGCAGTGACGGATTAGCGAATGGCGAATAGGGGTTCCATTCGCTATTCGCCATTCGCTATTCGCCTCTCCATGACGGGCGCTCCGGAACCCGGCGATTGCCCGGTAAGTCCATGAAAAAACGAAGGGAAAAACAGCTGGCCGGGAGCGCCCCGGGGTGGTTAAAAGCCCCCCGATACGCTATATGATTCCCAGCCTAGAACTGACCCGGATTTCCCCCTTTGTCTGACAACGATGAGAACAAGCCCGGCGAGCCGCCGGTGCCTTCCGATATTCGTCCCGTTTCCATTCTGGACGAGATGAAGCGCTCCTACCTCGATTACGCCATGAGCGTGATCGTGGCGCGTGCGCTGCCGGATGCCCGCGACGGCCTCAAGCCCGTGCATCGCCGCATTCTATATTCGATGTACGAGCAGGGGCACACGCCGGACAAGAAGTACGTCAAATCCGCGCGCGTCGTCGGTGACGTGATCGGTAAATATCATCCGCACGGCGACCAGTCGATTTACGACGCGATGGTCCGGATGGCGCAGGAATTCTCCATGCGCGTGCCGCTGATCGACGGGCAGGGGAACTTCGGCTCGGTCGACGGCGATCCCCCGGCTGCCTACCGGTATACCGAAGCGCGCCTGACGAAATCGGCGCTCGCCGTGCTCGGCGACATCGACAAGGACACCGTCGATTTCCAGGCCAACTACGACAATTCGGAGAAAGAGCCGTCGGTTCTGCCGGCCAAGTTCCCGAACCTCCTGGTCAACGGCGCCGGCGGCATCGCCGTCGGCATGGCGACCAACATTCCCCCGCACAATCTCGGCGAAGTCATCGACGCCTGCGTGGCATTGATCGACAACCCGGCGCTTTCCATCGACGAACTCATCAACATTGTGCCCGGCCCCGATTTTCCGACCGGCGGCATCATCCTCGGCCGCCAGGGCATCCGCTCGGCCTATCACCTCGGCCGCGGCTCGATCATGATGCGCGGCAAGGTCTCGATCGACACCATCCGCAAGGACCGCGAAGCGATCATCATCACCGAGATTCCCTACCAGGTGAACAAGGCCACCATGGTGGAGCGCATCGGTGAACTGGTGCGCGAGAAGAAGATCGAGGGCGTCGCCGACCTGCGCGATGAATCCTCCCGCGAGGGCCTGCGTGTCGTCGTGGAACTGAAACGCGAAGCGGTTCCGGATGTCGTTCTGAACCAGCTTTATCGTTTCACGCCGCTGCAATCGAATTTCCCGGCCAACATGCTGGCGCTGGATTCCGGCCGCCCGCTGACCATGAACCTGAAGGACCTGCTGACGCTGTTCATCGCGTTCCGCGAGCAGGTCATCACGCGCCGGACCAAGTTCCTGCTCAACAAGGCCCGCGACCGCGCCCACATCCTGGTCGGTCTGGCCATCGCCGTCGCCAATATCGACGAGATCATTCGCGTGATCCGCGCCTCGCCCGATCCCACCACCGCCCGCGACAGCCTGATGGCGCGGGACTGGCCGGCGCGGGATGTCGAGGCGATGATCACGCTGATCGACGATCCTCGGCACCGGATGACTGCCGAAGGTACCGCGCGGCTGTCGTTCGAGCAGGCCAAGGCCATTCTCGACCTCCGCCTGCAGCGCCTGACTGCGCTGGGCCGCGAGGAGATTTCCGAAGAGCTCGACAAGCTCGCGGTGGAGATCGCCGACTATCTCGAGATTCTGCGCTCGCGTGCGCGGGTGCAGGCCATCGTTAAGGCCGAGCTCGCCGAGGTGAAGGACGATTTCGCCACCCCGCGCAAGACCGTCATCATGGAGCAGGAAGACGAGGTCGAGGACGAGGACCTGATCCAGCGCGAAGACATGGTGGTCACGGTCTCGCATGCCGGCTACGTCAAGCGCGTGCCGCTGTCGGCCTACCGGGCGCAGCGCCGCGGCGGCAAGGGCCGCGCGGGCATGCAGACCCGCGACGAGGATTTTGTTAGCCGGCTGTTCGTGGCCTCGACCCATACGCCGGTGCTGTTCTTCTCCTCGCGCGGCCAGGTCTACAAGGAAAAGGTCTGGCGGCTGCCGATGGCGGCGCCGAACGCGCGCGGCAAGGCGCTGATCAACATCCTGCCGCTGGAGCAGGGTGAACGCATCACCACCATCATGCCGTTGCCGGAGGATGAATCCTCCTGGGGCAATCTCGACGTGATGTTCGCCACGACCGGCGGCAACGTCCGCCGCAACAAGCTGTCCGACTTCGTCGATGTCCGCCGTTCCGGCATCATCGCCATGAAGCTCGACGAGGGCGAGGCGATCGTCGACGTGCAGATCTGCACCGAGCATGACGACGTGCTGCTGACGGCGGCCGGCGGCCAGTGCATCCGCTTCCCCGTCACCGACGTGCGCGTCTTTACCGGCCGCACCTCGATGGGCGTGCGCGGCATTGCGCTTGCCGAAAACGACAAGCTGATCTCGCTGTCGATCCTGCGCCATGTCGAGACCACGTCGGACGAGCGGTCGGCGTATCAGAAGATGCGCCGCGCGGTAGCCGGCGAGACCGGCACCGAGGAGCCCGCCGATGTCGAGGCCGAGGAGATTTCAGGTACGCTCCAGCTCTCCCAGGAACGCTATGCCGAAATGTCGGCGCAGGAGCAGGTGGTGCTGACCGTGTCCGTCAACGGCTTCGGCAAGCGCACCTCGTCCTACGAATACCGCACCACGGGGCGCGGCGGCAAAGGCATCGTCGCGATGTCGGTCAACAACCGCAACGGCAAGCTGGTGGCCTCGTTCCCGGTCGAGGACTCTGACCAGATCATGCTGGTGACCGACAAGGGCCAGTTGATCCGCTGTCCGGTCGAGGGCATCCGCATCGCCGGCCGCTCGACCCAAGGCGTGATCGTGTTCGACACCGCCGAGGACGAGCACGTGGTCTCCGTCGAGCATATCGGTGACGACGGCGAGAATGGCGAGAACGGGAATGGCGGCTAGCGCCTGGTCAAGGCGCGGCCTCATTTCGGAGGAGCTAAATCCGGTTTGAGGCGAGCTTGAAGGAAGTCAGCTTGCCGGGCGCTCGTTGCTCCGCCGGAGCGCCCGGGAGGGTGCGCGGCAGATCGCGAAGCAGGGTGCATGCTGATCGTGCGGCCGGACCAGTACGTGGCGCACGTCCTGCCGCTGCGGCACGCGGCCAACCGACGCTATTGACCCACAGCGGGCATCAGACCGCTTGAGCCGCGCGGGAAATTGCTTACGCTTGCGTTCAGGTCATCGTGGGCAAGATCTACAATGAAACGACGCGAGTTCATCTCGCTTCTGAGCGGCGCGGCGGCTGGTTGGCCGCTAGCGGCGCGCGGGCAACAGTCGGGGAGGGTGTGGCGGATCGGGTATCTGGGATTTGGCCCGGCGTCTAATTGGACGAGGGAAGTTGAGGCTCTGCGGAGCGGCTTGCGCGATCTCGGTTACGTTGAGGGCAAGAATATTCTCATTGAGTTCCGGTGGGCGGAGCGGGCTGATCAAATGCATGATCTCGCCGCCCAACTCACCAGCATGAAAGTTGATGTTATTTTCGCCCCCGCCTCAACCCATGTTGAATCTGCCCGAAAGGTGACCAAAACGATCCCGATTGTCTTCGCAACACATGCAGACCCGGTCGGGCTTGGGGATGTGGCGAGCCTCTCACGGCCGGGCGGCAATATCACCGGACTGTCGATGCTTCTCACTGAACTCTCCGTCAAAGAGCTGGAGATTTTGAGAGAAGCCCTGCCGCACGCAAGGAGAATTGGTGTTCTCTGGAATCCCACGACCCCCTCTCATCCAACCGCTATCAATGCGATTAAAGCTGCGAGCGAAAAACTCGGCGTCGAACTAGTCATAACTCCCGCTGGAACTGTCACGGAAATCGAGAAAGCATTCTCGACAATGACACGAGAAAGCGTCCGTGGTGTTCTCGTCTTGGGTTCCCCGATCTTCAACGCACAGGGACCACTCTTGGCCGAATTGCAATTGAAGTATCGGCTGCCCGCGATATTTGCGTACAGACCAAACGTGGACGCGGGTGGTCTTATGAGTTATGGCGCGGATTTCAGCGACCTCTATCGACGCGCGGCAAGCTACATTGACAAGATTCTCAAAGACGCGAAACCGGCAGACCTTCCAGTGGAGCAAGCGTCAAAATACGTACTAGTCATCAACCTTAAGACTGCGAAAGCACTTGGCCTGATCATTCCGCCGACCTTGCTCGCCCGCGCCGACGAGGTGATCGAGGATTAAGGGCGGGGACGGCCCTGTCGACGAAGCGCTGCGGTTGCGAGCATGCCCGCCTTTGACCAGCGGCGGACCTGGGGCCGATCAGCGCGTGAGCGCCCCTGAATTTGCGTGAGCCACACGTCTGACGCCGGAAACAGTCGTCGCGTCGAACCGATAGCGCGCTTCAATCAACGTGTGAAGAGTTGCTCATCATCATGGGTTAATGGCGGTTTCAGAACGGAAGCGACCGCAGCGGCGACTTGTGCCCTTGCCTGATGCCGACAAGCGGTATGTTGGTCTGGCGGCACGTGGGCCTGCCGCCAAGCGGCCAGCGGTCGTTCATTTCTACACCGGAGAGATTTCAATCCGATAAATTTCCATCTTCTGGCCGATGCCCTTCAAGTTCTCGTAGTCGCGCGACGCCGGTCGGCCTTTGACGACGTCACTGACTCCGGGCGCCTCCATCACCGATTCCGTCAGGCAAATTTCGTTGACGCGGGCGAGACCTTGCACGCGGGCGGCGATGTTCACGTCCTGCCCGACGTAGTCCATCCGGTCGTTGAGCCTTACGGCGATGGCTCTGCCTCTGTGTACACCGACCTTGAGGCCGAGTGGTCGTGAAGCGGTTTGGTTGAACCGTGGCAGTTCTTCGATCATCTCGATGGAGGCAGAACGGCGTCCTGCGGACGCTCGAAGCCAGCCATGACTGCATCGCCGATCGTCTTGACCATGGTGCCAGATCGCTCCCGAATGATCTTGTTCAGGATGTCGAAGTGCTGACGCACCAGAAAATAGGCATTCACGTCGCAAACGCTTTCATACAACGGGGTGGAATCCTTTAGATCGGTGAACAGATAGGTGATGTCGGAGACTGCCAGGCTCTCCCGCTCATCCACCAACTGTGTCTTGTAGAGTTCGCCGAAGCACGGGGTGAGCAGCAGCCGCTTGCCGGAAAGAAACGGCTCATACTCGACCAGATGGGGCTCGAACTGGTAAGGGTATTGGAGGAACCAGAAGCGTCCGCGATCGCTGGTGCGGTTCTCGATCTGAATGGTGTGCTTGCCGGGGCTAAGATCGACCGTCTGTCGAAACGCAAAGCGCCCGTCGCCAAGATCCATTTCTCTCGGTCCAGTCGGCCGATCGGGAACTATGAATCGACCCGATTCGAGCCGGACCAGCGTTCCCTGGGGTTCCGCCGGCTCACCGTTCGCAAAGAAAACCAGAAGCAGCTTGTGGCTGAGATCGAGCACCTCGAAACGGCGGGCGGTTACGTCAAATTCGAACCTGCTCTGCTGATTGGCCTCGATATCGGCAAATCCCCGTGACAGTGCTGCGACGAGTTGCTCGTGCGTCATTCCGTGCGGAGGCTTGAAGTCCTTGGAAAAGTTATAACGCAGGTAGTAGTCCTCCACGGACAGCATCTCAGGATGACGAAATACGATATCGCGGACGGCATTCGAGATCGTAAGGGTGACCTGGATGTAGTCGTCGAGCGCCACATCGTTGAGCGCGTTGCAGAACTCGCACTTGAAACGTGGGTGGACCTGGTCTAGCTCCCGAAAACTGCCTGCAACCTGCGGGCAATAGGCGCAGGTGAGCAGCCACTGCATCTCGAACAGACCGACTTTTGCGGCGTGCACAAACAGCTGGATTCCTTCGGACTCACTTAGGCCGTTTGCTGTCGCGTATTTGATAGGATTGACGCGAAAGAGATCATAGTCGCCGGCGGTGCGCACAAATCGCTCAAGGCCCGAAAGGATATGCGGCGTCCAGCTCGCTATTGAGTCCAGCTCCGTGAGGCGCTGCTTCAGAAGGCTGTCATTGACCAGCGATAGCTCGTTCATCTTGCCACCTCATGGCGAAGGGAAGCGATTACATGCGCTAATGAACCAACTTGGACACGGCAGTCGCCCGCGTCGACCGAGGTCCGGCAGAGACCACACGAAAATCGCGTTGTCGGGTTATCGGATAAACCCAGTCAGCGCTGCTTCGGTGCTCGAAGCGCATACAGCCTTTGATAGATCATCGGCTCCGGTATCCAATCGAGCACGATGTGTCCAAGTGGCAGCTTGATCAGGCTGGCGATAATTCGAGATGAAGGCGGATGCCAGTAAACGGACAGGTTATGAAATCTAAGGGGAGCGAACCCCAGACTAGTGAACTCGTACATCAATCGCTTGTGACTGAAGTGTCTTCTGTAGTCGACGATTGGACCCGAAATCAAAAGTATCTTGCCGGAGTGTTCCTTGGCGACCTTTTCCAAGAACGCTTCTCGCTCGGGCAGGGACAGATAGTAGACGCATTCGAGGGCTGCGATCACGTCGTACCCCTCGAATGAGGCTTGCAAAAAATCGGCGCTTTCAAATCTGGCGTTTGGCAGGTTCAGCGATTTGGCGCGAGCAATTGCTACGTCGCTGATGTCGATGCCAACCACCCAGCGTGCCTTGTCAAAGACAGCTTGCGTCAAGTGGCCTTCGCCGCATCCGAGTTCAAGAACGGATTTGTCCCGGATGAATGGCTTCAGGCATCGGCGCAACACCTTGTCCCTGAATTGGGCGTGGGAAATATGCCAGGGGTCAGGGGTGGCGTAATAGAGATTGAAATCTGCAGCCGTTCGCATGGCTGATTTCCGCTTTTGAAAGACAAGCAATCTTCCCAGTCGCCAAGAACCAAATGTCCGTGGCGCGTTAGCGAGATCCCGGCGCTTCAAGCCTTGCCTTTGGCGGCAACGCCTATTGCATGCTCACCCTTTCGCGCCATCGCGCTTCGAAAGTATCAAACTCCTTCAGTGCCCAGGCTTGCGAGTCCAATGGATTGCCAGGCTTCGCTGTAACCGCGCTTGTAACTGCTGCGGCGGAAACGGGTTGCGGGGATGCTTCCTTTGGCCATTCCAGCAACGATTTCGACAGCATGGGCTTGCCTTCGTACCAGCACTTTCGTCCATCGATCAGACGATAGGACCACCAACGCCCGTGCGTATTCGACGGCATCGCGGCGCTGCATTGTTGTTTGGCCTGCGCGTTTGGCATCCCAACTGGCAAGAGCGTAGCAATCCAAACGGCCAGCGCGATTGGTGAGAGTTTCCTCATTTGCGCACTTGTTGCTGCAAGCGGCTTACAGCGACTACCAAGTCGGGGCGGCCGAGAACTTCCACCAAGCTGTCGAGGATAGTTTCATTGTTCTGCGGCCGGGGCCGAAGGTATTCTTCCAGTATGCGTTGCGCTTCGCTAATCGCCTGAACAGTCAATTGTTGATCGGTCATGTCTTCTTACCCATCAAACAGAACGCGCCCCATAAAAGCGGAGCGAAAAATCAAGACGCTTTTGGGAAATATCCCCGCTATTTTGCCTTATTTGATCAATTTTTGTTTCAATGTGGAACCTCAGCGCGCGATCGCGCGAGCCTCGACCGGCGGATGATTACGTGAAGGCGACCGCACTGAAATCGATTGAGACCAGCAGCATGTCAGTGACGGGTCTGCGATCGGGACCGCGTGCGTAGGCGCGCCGCATGCTCGGAAGGCGAATACCGTCCGCTTCGATATGCGCAAACGTGAGCTGTGCGGCCGGAAAGCCGCCCGCGATGTTCACGCTGTAATCATGACGGCGCAGCATCATGTCCTCGCCGAAGAAGAAGTCCTGCACCATGCAGTGGGTTTCCATCCAGCCGGGGAAGCGGGCGCGCAGCACGCGCCAGGTCTCGGGCCCCTCGCGCCAGGCCTCGGTCTCTTCGACACGGACCCCGTCCATCACCAGCAGGAATGGCGTCGTCAGATATGTCCATACTGCTTCGCCGTTGAAGTAGGCACGGTGCAGCGGATCCCAGGGTGTGTGCATCTGGTGGCCCGCGAACGAATCCCGAGGCGCGTATCGCTCGGCGACCAGCGTACCGTCGAGCTTCTCGATGGCGATCCGATCCGGCGTGAACATCGTCCGCTGATCGGGAGCCCCGAACGGCGTGACGGACGAGCGCTCCTCATGCAGCCACACGGTCATGCGCCGCGGATTGCTATCCTGCAACAGGCCTTTGAGGGGAAAGAGGCCGCCGCCTGTGACCATGGTGGCCTCGACCTTATTGTATCTTTGCCAGCGCTCCAGACCGCCGTGCGCATCGAGAACTCTCGCAAGCAGCTCGTTCATGGCTTTCGTCTCCAATCCCCGGGAGAAATCGGTCAGGATCAGGCCGAAGTTCAGTCCGGTTAGGCGGTCGGCGTTGGTAGCGCCGATAGTTGGTAGCGCCGGGATATGTGGGCGCGCCCGTGACGAGGGCGGCGCCCCCCGGGTAGCGGTGCTCGTGGACATACCCCTTTGTGCGGTTCTAAGTTACGCCGTCCGAATTTGCTGCGATATGACAGATTGAGAGCTATCCTTTCGAAAGTGTATTCGATGGATCGCCTGGAAGCGATGTTGACCTTTCTGGCCGTCCTGGCTCGAAAGCGACAGCCGCGCGCTGCGACAAAGGGAATCCTGATTGGTCTCTCTGCGCTGCTGCTTGCAGGGGCTCAATTCCCCTATGCACGCCTCATCGCACAGGAAGCTATCGGACCGCACCGTTCCGCTCCGCAGCCGACTGTGCTCTCCGCCGACGCAGAGAGAGCAATGGCGTCAACGCCGGGCTCTGAATTCAGAGAATGCGCGCGCGGATGCCCGGTGATGGTTGTGATCCCCGCGGGCAGGTTCATGATGGGCTCACCCGATCACGAACCAGACCGCAGGACCAGCGAAGGTCCGCAGCACGAAGTGATATTTCGCGTACCTTTCGCTGTTTCCAGATTCGAGGTGACGTTCGAGCAATGGGACGCTTGCGTGGCCGCCTCGGCGTGTGCGCGCGCAACCGATGCATGGGGTCGTGGCGCGATGCCGGTGGTCAATGTGAGCTGGGACGACGCCAGGCAGTATGTGAGCTGGCTTTCGCAATTGACCGGCAGAGAGTATCGACTGCCGACCGAGGCTGAATGGGAATACGCCGCGCGCGCCGGCACCAGCAGCCGCTACGCCTGGGGCGAAGAACCCGGCGCGGAAAACGCCAACTGCGCCGGCTGCAGCGACAAGTGGAGCTTGCAGACCGCGCCCGTTGGATCGTTCAAGCCCAACGCCTTCGGCCTGAACGACATGCACGGGAATGTATGGGAATGGACTGAAGACGTTTGGCACGACAGTTACAACGGCGCGCCTGCAGACGGCTCGGCATGGATCGAGGGCGATCGGGATTATCGGACCATTCGCGGTGCGTCCTGGCACAACGAGACGGAACTAGCTCGGGCGGCGGTTCGCTTCGCACGTCACCGCAAGGTTCAGTTCGACACGCTCGGGTTCCGCGTGGCCAGGACAATGAGGCCGTGAGCCGCTGGTGGCGCCGGGGCTAAAGCGAGTCTTCATTGAGCAGGCAAGCCTCGATCATCCGATCCCGTTGTCCGCGGCAACGATGGCCGGCACGCCGAAGAACGCGGCACGCCCCGCGAGGATTTGATGCAGGGGAACGCGGCGACATTCGAGAGCCTGGTTCCATGCAATCAAACTTTTGCCAAACGTCGCCGCTACCTCGACCACCGGCTGGCGGTCGCGATAAAATTGTGGAACTCAATCATGTCGGCATACCCGAGCGTCACGATCGATAGAGACCCGCGTCATCCAGGCGTCGAGGAAAGTCGTGTAGAGACGGCGGGCCGATCCGATCTCGACAGCGTCTTCGTCGCCGCACTTTACGCTGTGCTGGTCGTTCCTGTGATGACGGGGTGGTTGTACGTGCTCGGCTTGTCGTTCTGGAAGGTCATGATCTGGATGATTGCTTGATCATGCCCGATTGTCTGTCCGGCCCCCTCAGGCCCTGCGCGCGGAGCACATGAGATGCTGGACGTCCTTGTTATTTTGGTTTTGCTCGGAGCGGCCTACGCTGCTGGATATTATACGCGTGACCGTATGTCCCGAAAACGGCGTGAGAGCGCCCGCAGATGGAAGAACTACGTAGAGGCGGGGCGGCCGCAGCCCGCGAATACCAACCAGGCTCCCGCCAAACAGGCGCATGGCGATCTCGCTCAAATGCTGAGCCGCTGGGATGACAGGGCCCGAGCGCGTCGATTGCAGCACTGATCCTTCCCTAAAATGGATGCTGATTGCTTCCTGAAACGCCGAAGTCCTCGGGGGGCATCCCGAGGACTTCAAATCAGAGCAATCTGATGGCTAATTGGAAAGGTTGGCGTCTTATGGGGTGCGGTCGGCGGTAACCAAGCGAGCTTCCCGGATAAACGACTTGGAGCCGGCGGCGCGGAGGCAGGAAGCCTCGAAATTCGGCCAAGCCTGCTGCGAGCAATTCTTGCCGACGGTACGGATGTCGAGGCGGTCACCCTTGGCAAGCGCCTGCGGCACGCTGGCTTCGACCGAGGGGGCAAAGCCGGGCAAAATGGTCAATGCGGTGGCGATCAGCGCGGCAAAGGCGATTGCGGAAAGTGCCTTGATCATGACGGTCCCCTGTCATGGGCCGTTCGGCCCGTCGTTTCGTTGATGGATGTGTACCCAGGCGGCGTTTCCGGGTGTCTTCGCCAAGCCCGAAAATGGTTTCGTCCGGGCCGAGTTTTGTTTCGTGGCCCCGGAGAGGACGAAACATTGCCGGCTCGCCTAAGCAGACGCGCCGACCCCCACAGTGGTTCATTGGCCGATCCCAAATAAAAAGGCGGGTTTGCGGGGAACCGGAGCGTTTTCGAGCGAAGCCTGCCCCGGGCTTGATCCGGGGCGGGTACCGATTCGCGTGAAGAAAACGGGTCAAAACAAGAGAGTGGCCGGCTTGCCGGGCCGCCCGGGGCGGGTTAGGAGGGTTCTATGCCCCGTATCGCGCTCTATCCCGGCTCTTTTGACCCCGTCACCAACGGCCATCTGGACGTGGTCCAGCACGCTGTGACCCTGTGCGACCGCCTGATCGTCGCCGTTGCCGTCCATCCCGGCAAAAAGTCGCTGTTTTCGACCGATGAACGCCTGGAGATGCTCAAGGAGGTATGCGCCCCCATCGCGAAGAGCGCCGGTTGCGCCTTCGAGGCCTCCACCTACGACAATCTGACGGTCACGGCGGCCCGCGCGGCCGGCGCCACCATCATGATCAGGGGCCTGCGCGACGGCACCGATCTGGACTACGAGATGCAGCTTGCCGGCATGAACCAGACTATGGCGCCTGAGGTGCATACGGTGTTCGTCCCGGCGTCCCCCGCGGTCCGCCCGATCACCGCCACACTGGTACGCCAAATCGCGGGCATGGGCGGCGACTTTTCCGCGTTCGTGCCGCCCTCGATCGCAGCCAAACTCAAGGCCAAATTCGCCAGCTAGCGCCTGTTCTGCGCTCTCAAAGCCTTACTCTCTCGATCCCGGAGTTTTCATGATCCGCATTCTCGCTTTTGTCGCCGCGCTGATCTGCGCGGCTCCCGCGATCGCCCAGCCGCTGCCGGCCAATCTCGACAAGGCCAATGCGGTCGTGATCGACACGACGAAAGGCCGCATCGTGATCAAGCTGCGGGCCGACCTCGCGCCCCAGCATGCCGAGCGCATCAAGCAGCTGGCACGCGAGGGCTATTACAACAACGTGCCGTTCCACCGCGTCATGGACGGCTTCATGGCGCAGACCGGCGACGGCCAAAACTTCAACGGCACCGGCGGCTCGAAATATCCGAACCTGAAGCAGGAGTTCTCCAAGGTGCCGTTCACCCGCGGCATCGTCGGTATGGCGCGGCGCGGCGACAGCGTCGATACCGCGAACTCGCAATTCTTCATCATGTTCGCGGAAGGCTCGAGCCTGAACGGCCAGTACACCGTGATCGGCGAGGTCGTGTCCGGCATGGATGTGGTCGACAAGCTGAAAAAGGCGCCACCGGGATCGTCCGGTGGACAGGTCACCGACCCTGACAAGATGGTGAAGGTGCAAGTCGCATCCGACATCAAGTGAGCCATGAGAGCGTCACGCAGCAAACCGCTCCTCGGGTTTGCCGCGCTGCTGTTGTGCCTGGTATCGACGGCGCAGGCGCCGGCACAACCGGTGCAACTCGACACGCTCAAGGACATCTTTGTGCGGCTGCATTCGTGCTGGAAGCCACCGCCGCTGTCGCAAGCCAACCCGATCGACATCACCGTGGTCGTCAGCTTCAACCGTCAAGGCGCCATTCTCGGCCAGCCCAAGATTACCTATGAATCGGAACACGCCAGCGATAACGACCGGCTCAAATACCGCATCGCGGTGATGGAAACATTGCAACGCTGTACGCCGTTGCCATTTACCGAGGGACTGGGCGGTGCCGTTGCCGGCCGGCCTTTAGCGGTCCCTTTTCGAACCCGCAAACGTCCACCCAAACCTGATGAGAGAAGAGCATGGCAGCCACAGAAAATACTTTGATCCTTGAGACCACGCAGGGTCCCGTCACCATCGAGATGCGCCCGGATCTGGCGCCGGGCCACGTCGCCCGCATCAAGGAACTGGTGCGCGAAGGGTTTTACGATGGCATCGTGTTCCATCGCGTGATCGAGGGCTTCATGGCGCAGACCGGTTGCCCGCAGGGCACCGGCACCGGCGGTTCCGGCAAGAAGCTGAAGGCCGAATTTAACAAGGAGCCGCATGTGCGCGGCACCACCTCGATGGCGCGCGCGGCGAGCCCGGATTCCGGCGACAGCCAGTTCTTCATCTGCTTCGACGACGCGTCCTTCCTCAACGGCCAGTACACGGTCTGGGGCAAGGTCACGGACGGTATGGAGAACGTCGACAAGATCAAGCGCGGCGAGCCGGTGCAGAACCCGGACAAGATCGTCAAGGCGCATATGGCGGCTGACGCGGGCTGATCATCAGCCGTCATTCCGGGGCGCATCGAAGATGCGAACCCGGAATCTCGAGATTCCGGATTGCCGCGTTTCACGCGGCCTCCGGAATGACGCTGAGAGGCAACGCTGGAGCGCATTGCGCCATGCGCACCGATCTCTTCGACTTCGAACTGCCCCCCGCCAACATCGCGCTGCGGCCGGCGAGCCCGCGCGATTCCGCGAAGATGCTGGTGGTGCAGCCGGACGGCGTGTTGCACGACCGGGCCGTGGCCGAACTGCCGGACTGGCTGCAGCCTGGCGACCAGCTCGTCGTGAACGATACCAAGGTCATTTCGGCCCAGCTCAAGGGACGCCGCATTGGCCGCGAGACCGAACCGAAGATCGAGGCCACACTGATCAAGCGGCTCGACGGCTCGCGCTGGCAGGCGCTGGTCAAGCCGGCCAAGAAACTGGCGCCGGGCGACGTGGTGCGCTTCGGCAATGAAGGCAAGGTCTGCCTGCTCGGCCATCTCGACGCCGAGGTCGAGGCCAAGGGCGAAGAGGGCGAGATCACGCTGTCGTTCTCGTTTCATGGACCTGCGCTCGACCAGGCGATCGCCGACCTCGGCACGCCGCCATTGCCGCCCTACATCGCCTCCAAGCGCACGCCTGACGATCGCGATGCCGCCGATTACCAGACCATGTTCGCGGCCCATGAGGGGGCGGTCGCCGCACCCACCGCAGGGCTGCATTTCACGCCGGCGCTGGAGGCGGCGCTGCGCGAGCGCGGCGTCGGACTGCACCGGATCACGCTGCATGTCGGGGCAGGGACCTTCCTGCCGGTCAAGGTGGAAGAAACGTCGGAACACCGGATGCATGCCGAATGGGGCTCGATCTCGGCCGAGACCGCGGCGGCCTTGAATGCGGCCCGCGCCAAAGGCGGCCGCATCGTCGCGGTCGGGACCACATCGTTGCGGCTGCTCGAGAGTGCGGCCACCGAGGACGGCACCATCCAGCCGTTTGGCGCGGAGACCGCGATCTTCATCACGCCGGGCTATCGCTTTCGCGCGGTCGATATTTTGCTGACCAACTTCCATTTGCCGCGCTCGACACTGTTCATGCTGGTGTCGGCGTTCAGCGGGCTGGAGACCATGAAGCAGGCCTATGCCCACGCCATCGCCGGCGGCTATCGCTTCTATTCCTATGGCGACGCCTGCCTGTTGTTTCGCGCGCGGGAGTGATCGACGCTGCTAGCTTTTTTTGACGCGTTTTCTTCACGCGAACCGGTATCCACTTCGCTCGAAAACGCTCTCGTCTAGCTTCGCTCGACGGCGCGCTCGAGCTTCTTGCTCAAGAACCAGGACAGGCCGAGGAACACGACCAGCAGCGCGAAGGCGACGCCGGAGGAAGCATCGCTCATCATTTTCTCCGAGACCTGACCAAAAGCGTAGCCGGCCGTGACGACCGTGCAGGACCACAGGCCCGCCGCGACGAAATTGAACGCCAGGAAAGTGGACCAGGGCAGCTGCGATATCCCATACGCAAAGCCCGCGACGCCGCGAATGCCGTGCGGAAAACGATGGAACAGGATCATCCAGGCATAGTGGCGGTCGGCCAGCCGGGCTGCGATCTGGACGGCACGTTCCAGCCTCGGAAAGGATCCGAGCCAGCGTGTGCCATAACGCCGCCCGACCCAGAATCTGATCACGTCGCCGGTAAAGGTGCCGAGCCAGCAAATCACGATCAGCGTGCCGAAATTAAGTGCGCCTGCATGCGCGGCGTAGCCTGCGAACAGCGTTAGCAGCAGGCTGTGCGAGGCCGCATAAGCAAACATGAGGCTGTAGGCCGCATCGCCGTGCTGGCGTATGAGATCGAGAAACGATGCGAGATCGGTCGGAAACAGCAAATCAGCTCCGCTTTGACGACTATCCCCCGGTGACACGTCCTGTCGCCGGGGGACCAGGGCGAACGCTACTACGCGGCCGGAGCATTTGAAAGCAAAAGGCGGGCTGGTTTTATGGGCATATTCGCGCAGGGCGCAGGGCGGCCAGAACGCAGCGCACCCACCAACACATTTACGCGGTCGCGTGCCTAGGGGCGCTACAACGGCGGTCCGTCGATCCTTCCTATGTCGATCAACGCGGCTCGCTCGGCTTGTCCCGCTCCCGACTTTCGGCGGCCTGGGCGGCGCATTCATCCATGCCGTGGCACTTGCTCTTGTAATAATAGTACCACGACCCGGCTATCGCGCAGATCAAGACCAGCCCGACGAGATAGACCCAGCTTCGTTTCGGCATCGTCAGCCTTCAATTTCGGTAGCGATCGCGAACTTAACCAACGATTCGCCGTGAAGCCAGCAGGCGACGCGCCTCTCATCGATGTCAGGAATTTCTCATTTCCGACGACGCAACGAAGGCGCGTCAGCTCAAATCCAGGGTTCTTGCAAATGCTCCTGTTGCAGCGCGCGTTGAACCGCCGGTCTGGCCAGAATGCGATTCATGTACGGACCGACATGGGGCCAGCTTGTTCCCGGACGCGGCATTCCACGTGACCATCGACACAGGGTAAGCGCGCAGGCGTCAACTGCCGAGTAAGTATCACCCAACAGCCACTGGCCACCGTGAGATTCGAGCGCACCGTCGAGCAAATCGAACAAGCCATACACCTTCTGTTCGGCACACGCTCGCAACTCGGGAAATATGGCCGGATCGTTGGCCCATTTATGGGGATGCAGATACATCGACAATGCAGGCTGTAACGTACTGGAGGACCACATCAGCCACTTATAAAAGTGCGCGCGTTCGCCAGTCCCTATGGCCGGAGCCAGCTTACAACCCGGATGGGTATCGACCAAATGCAGGCAGATGGCTGCGGACTCGTACAAGACCAGGTCATCCTGCACGAGGACCGGGATCAAACCGTTTGGATTCAGCCGGAGATGATCGGGGCCCTTGTGCGCGCCGCCGCTCAGATTGACAAAAATGAGCTGATACGGAGCCCGATTTCTTCCAGCAATATATGCGGAACGAGGCTGATGAAGCCGGGATAGTAGTAAAGCCGCATCATCAGCGATCTCCTCGCGCACAAAAGCGAGCATGCTTCGCCGCATAAAAATGATGCGCGAAGCGTGGAGTTGGTCAGCGAGATCTAACCTACTCCACGCGTTCACCTCACGCCATCGCGCGCTGCGGCAGCAATTCCGCAATCTGGACGGCGTTCAGCGCGGCGCCCTTCAACAGCTGGTCGGCCGAGACGAACATCGCGATCGAATGACCTGATGGATCGCTAAGATCCTTGCGGATGCGGCCGACCAGCACGTCGTCCTGGCCTGAAGCGTCGATCGGCATCGGGAAGTAATTCTTCGCCCGATCATCGACGATTCTGACACCCGGCGCCTTCGACAGGATCGCGCGTACCTCGTCCTCCGAGATCGGGCGCTCGCATTCGAAAGTGATGGCCTCGCAATGCGCGCGCAGCACCGGCACCCGCACGCAGGTGACGCCGATCGCGATCTTCTCGTCCTCGAAAATCTTCCGCGTCTCCTTGATGACCTTGGTTTCTTCGTCGTTGTAGCCGGTGTCAGGATCGATCGCGGTGTTGTGGCTGAACACGTTGAACGCGTAGGGGAGCGGGATCACCTTGGGCGTAAACGGCCGCCCCTCGAGGCTGGCGCGGGTCGATTCCTTGAGTTCCTCCATCGCCGCCGCACCGGCACCGCTGGCGGCCTGATAGGTCGAGATGATCATGCGCTTGATGCGGTTTTGCCGGTGGATCGGCCACAGCGGCACCAGCGCCGTGATCGCCGAGCAGTTCGGGTTGGCGATGATGCCCTTGTGGTCGCGGATGCGGCCCGCGTTGATTTCGGGAATGACCAGCGGCACTTCCGGATCCATCCGGAAGGCGGACGAATTGTCGACCACGACGGCGCCCGACTTCACCGCGATCGGCGCATACTTCTTCGAAATGCTGCCGCCGGCCGAGAACAGCGCGATGTCGACGCCGTGGAAGGAGTGCGGGGTGAGCTCTTCGATCATCACCTGCTCGCCGCGGAAGTTGACGGTCTGGCCGGCCGAGCGCGCGCTCGCTAGCGCCTTCAGCTTGCCGACGCGGAAATTGCGCTTGTCCATGGTGGCGATGAATTCGGCCCCGACGGCGCCGGTTACGCCGACAATGGCCACTACTGGATCGTTGCTCACGTTCGTCTTCCTTTGGTTTGTGTGTGCTGCAGGCAATAAAAAAGCCCCGGTCCTTTTCAGGCGGGGCTTCGGTTCAGATGATGCGATCGTCAGGTTACGCGCGCACGGCTCCCGAGCCCCCCAAGGGTGCTTTGGTTTTCGCGGTACGTTTGGTGGTCGCGTTCATGGGGCGGACTTATGCGGGAGACTTTTGCCGTCGTCAACGGGTTTTGGAGGGAAAAAGAGGCCGAATGGCCTGTTGAACAGGGCGCGCTTGTTACGCCATAAGCTCACCCATGGACGCTCCCAATCATTTCGAGCTGCTCGCTACCGATGGCCGGGCTCGGCTCGGCCGGCTCTCCACCCCACACGGCGTGGTGCGGACGCCGGCCTTCATGCCGGTCGGCACCGCGGGCGCGATGAAGGGCATGCACTGGCGCGAGGTGCGCGATGCCGGCGCCGATATCGTGCTCGGCAATACCTACCATCTGATGCTGCGGCCGGGGGCCGAGCGGATCGCCGCCCTTGGCGGCTTGCAGAAATTCACCGGCTGGCAGGGGCCGATGCTGACCGATTCCGGCGGCTTCCAGGTGATGTCGCTTTCAGAGCTGCGCAAAGTGACCGAGCACGCCGTGACCTTCCGCTCACATATCGACGGCGCCAAGGTCGAACTGTCGCCGGAACGATCGATCGAGGTACAGCGGCTGCTCGGCTCCGACATCGCCATGCAGATGGACGAATGCGTTCGGCTGCCGGCCGAACGCGCCGACATCGAACGCGCGATGCAGCTCTCGTTGCGCTGGGCCGAGCGCTCAAAACGCGCCTTCGAGAGCGCGCCTCCCGGCTACATGCTGTTCGGCATCGTGCAGGGCGGCGATGTGCCCGAGCTTCGCCACGCCAGTGCGCGCGGGCTGGTCGAGATCGGGTTCCACGGCTACGCGATTGGCGGTCTTGCGGTCGGCGAACCCCAGGCGGTGATGCTTGCCATGATCGAGGAGACCGCGCCCCGGCTGCCACAGGATCGTCCGCGCTATCTGATGGGCGTCGGCACGCCCGAGGATCTGCTGGAGGCGGTGGCGCGCGGCATCGACATGTTCGACTGCGTCATGCCGACCCGTAACGGCCGGCACGGCATGGCGTTTACCCGCTTCGGCCAGATCAATCTGCGCAATGCCCGCCACGCCGACGATCCGAGGCCGCTGGACGAGGAGAGCACGTGGCCGGCGACGCGCGAATACTCGCGCGCATACCTGCATCATCTGGTGCGGTCGGGCGAAACGCTGGGCGCGATGCTGCTGTCTGAAATCAATATCGCGTACTATCAGAGCCTGATGCAGGGCATGCGGGACGCGATCGGCAACGGCAGCTTTGAAGCGTTCAAAAAACAAACGCGCGCCGGATGGGCGCGCGGTGACATTGCTGTGAGGTGAAGACCTCAGTTACAGGCGAACCTCCGGATCGAATGCTTGGTCACGAAGCCGTAACCGCAGGTATCGCAGGTCCAGAGGTAACCGATGACGTGGTCATACATGTAGGCGGAAGCTTCCGCGGCCACCATGGAGTCCGCACATACCGGGCAGGTTGGTAAATCACAGCCACGCGGGTCGGGCCTAGACGCGACGGACAGGACTTCAGCAATTGCTGGCATCGTGACCTCCTTGCGACCTGAAGCGGAAGCTCAACTCACGACGAAAGTATAAACCGATTTATTTGACGTTGTCGCAACACAAATGCGTTGGAACGACTTTATTGGCGAACTTTCGATTTTGCGATGCAGCGAATTTTGACTCTGACGTTTCGGACTTGCGCATCAGCTCGGCCACCTCCTAAGTAAGAGAGCCCCGAATTCCGGGCATATTATCACTATGGGAGCGTTGTAATGGAGGCATCGTCAGCCACGGGTGCAGTGCACCGTCCCGGGCGGGGCAGGGTGTTCGACAGCATCGTCGATGCCGTCGGCGACACGCCGATCGTCCGCTTGCGCAAACTGCCGCAAGCCCACGGTGTCAGCGCTACCATTTTAGCTAAACTTGAATATTTCAGCCCGGCGGCAAGCGTCAAAGACCGCATCGGCGCGGCGATGGTGATCGCCATGGAGAAGGCCGGCGTGATCAACGCCGACACCGTGCTGATCGAGCCGACCTCCGGCAATACCGGCATTGCGCTGGCATTCGTTGCGGCCTCACGAGGCTACCGGTTGAAACTGGTGATGCCGGAATCGATGTCGATCGAGCGGCGCAAAATGCTGGCCTTCCTCGGCGCCGAGATCGTGCTGACGCCGGCGGCGCAGGGCATGAAGGGCTCGATCGCGACCGCCGAAGAGCTGGTGCGCACGACGCCGAACGCCGTGATGCCACAGCAGTTCAAGAACCTCGCCAATCCCGAAATTCACCGCCGCACCACCGCGGAGGAAATTTGGAACGACACCGGCGGCAATATCGATTTCTTTGTCGCAGGCGTCGGAACCGGCGGCACCATCACCGGCGTCGGCCAGGTGCTGAAGCCGCGCAAGCCTTCGCTGCGGGTGATCGCCGTCGAGCCGGAGGAAAGCCCGGTGCTGTCGGGCGGGCAGCATACGCCGCACAAGATCCAGGGCATCGGCGCCGGCTTCATTCCGGACATTCTGGATCGTTCGGTGATCGACGAAATCGTCAAGATCAACTCGGCGACTGCGATCGAGATGTCGCGCGCGCTGGCACGCAACGAAGGCATTCCGGGCGGCATCTCCTCAGGCGCGGCGATCGCCGCCGCGCTCGAGATCGGCAAGCGGCAGGAGGCCGCCGGCAAGACCATTCTCGCCATTGTGCCGTCATTCTCCGAACGCTATCTGTCGACTGTATTGTTTGAAGGAATTTAGCGATGGCGGACCAGCCGAGACGGCCGAGGACCCTGAACGACGCCCGCAGCGAGGCCGAAGCGGCGTTCAAGCGCACCACCACCAAGGTGGTGGAGGCGCCACCGAAGCCGACGGCGCTTCCCGGCGTGAAGGAACTCGTGTCGCTACGCATCGACCAGGATGTGCTCGAATATTTCCAGGAAGGCGGCGCCGGCTGGCAGGACCGGATCAACGCGGCGTTGCGCAAGGCCGCCGGCAAATAGCCCCGCGAAACAGATCCGCGCGAATGCGTCCT
Organism: Bradyrhizobium sp. AUGA SZCCT0160; assembly: GCF_018130105.1. Lineage (NCBI taxonomy): Bacteria > Pseudomonadati > Pseudomonadota > Alphaproteobacteria > Hyphomicrobiales > Nitrobacteraceae > Bradyrhizobium > Bradyrhizobium sp. AUGA SZCCT0160. The sequence continues at coordinate 230,732 of NZ_JAFCMD010000004.1, read as the reverse complement.
GTCCTGGCCCACTTCCGGCTGGTTGTCCTGAGCTGCTTCGGATTGGCGATCGGCGGCTGCCTCGCCGATCCGGCGATCGCGGATCAGGCGCCGTTCACCTGCACGATCCTGCCGGGCGAGGAGATCGCCAGCATCTCGATGACGAACCCGCTCGCCCGCCACGCTTCCTGCATCGTCACGTGCAGATTCTCGACCACCAAATACGATAACAATCCGCAGATCACCTGTGCCAAGTCGGTGCCCGCGGGCAAGGAAGTGGAGATGTGCCGGCTGACGTCGGGCGGCGACAAGTTCGTCAAACTTGCCGAAGGCCGCGCGGATTGCTTGGGGCTATCCAACCCCAGCTCCGAATGAAAAAGCCCGGGATGATCCCGGGCTTTTTGCCGTGAATTGTCTTTGAGCGCTTAGCGCAGCATGCCGCCCACGACGCCGCCGATGAAGCGCCCGGCGCCGGCCGGATCGGGATTACTCTGATACTGGCGTTGAGGCTGAGGTTGGGGCTGTGCCTGCTGCTGGCCACCGCCGCTGGTAGCGCGGCGCTTCGGCCGCTCTTCGTCAGAACTCGCGGTCGGCGGCGCCGCCACGATCTCGGTCAACAGGGCTTTGTGCTGCAGCCTGTTGAGGTAGCCGGTCTTGGGGTAGCCACGGGCGGCCTGCCATCGCGTGATCACGGCCCGGGTCGGGGCATCGAAATTGCCGGACACCTTGGTGTCGAAGCCGAGACCGTTCAGGCGGCGCTGCACGTCGCGGCGCTGGCCCTTGTCGAGGCCAATCTGGTCCTCAGTGGTCTGGTTGGCTTCTTCCTTGAACGTCGCCGGATCGATGCCGGCGGTCAGGTTGCGCGTGGCATTGTCCGGTTTGCTCTCAAGTGAGGCAATCCGTGCCAGCGCCAGCGATTTGAACTGACCGTTGGGATACTGAGCCACGTAAGCGTTGAGCTCTTCCGGCTTGCTCGAATCCTTGATCGAGCGCCAGAACTCGAGCTCGACGTCGCTGCCCGGTGCACCGGCAGCCACAGCCGGCGCCGTTCCGGGCGCGGCAGGCGCGGGCGCACCGTTCAGGTAAACCGCACCGGTCAGGTTGGTGTTGCCCCAGGGCAATTGACCCTTGTTGGTTTCCTCCTGGACCTGAGCGCGGACCTTGGTCATCGCCTGCTGAAGCTCGACGCCAGGCTGGGTGAGGTTGGCGAGCAGCGCGCGGGTGAACGGGCTGTTGCCGCCTTCCTTGCCGTCAAGCGCGGTCTGGCCGGGGCCGGTCGCAAACGCGATCAGCGTGCCTTCGCCGGATTTCATTTCGGCAAGGCCGGTCTGCACCGACACGCTGCGGGTCGACGGCGCGTTGGACTTGATCTTGGCGGCGAACGGATTGTCGCGGCAGGCATCGAGCAGCACCAGCTTGACCTTGGCGTCGCTCATGGTCTGGTCGAGCGTGAGATCGATGTTGATGGCTGCGCCGAGCTTGACGTCCATTTCCGATTTGATGTCGGCGTCGATCGGCAGCAGGTAATTGGTGCCGCCGACGGCGATGCCGTGGCCGGCGTAGAAGAACACGGCCACGTCGGCGCCCTGCGCCTTTTTGCCGAAGTCGAGCAGCTTCTCCGTCATCTTGTCGCGGGTCAGGTTGGAGCCTTCCACCACTTCAAAACCGACATTGCGCAACGCGGCCGCCATCGCCTTCGCGTCGATCGACGGATTGGGCAACGCGGCGACGTGCTTGTAGGTGCCGTTCCCGACCACGAAGGCAACCCGCCTTTCGGCGCTGGCGGCGCCGGCGGTGAAGACCATGCAGATCAAGGAAAGGACAAGGGTTGGGAAGCGCATCAGAAAAATCCCCCTGGCAGAATCGAAAAAAGATTTCGGCGGCAACGTTGGCCGCAGGTTACACGAAAAAAATACACACCGCGCCAGAAAAATGGGCAGCCTGCCCAGATCCGGGAGCCGTATGATTCGCTCTTAAGCTATTGAATCTATCCAATATCTCATGAGATCCAGATCACAATTTGGTGGGTAAAATCCAAATTCAGGTTGCTGCCCGCGCGGGAACCGGATTGGTCGGGCGCAAGTTCAGCAGATTGCCGGCCAGGATCAGGATGGCGCCGAGCACGGTGAACAGGTCGAGCCGCTCCGAATAGATCAGCCAGCCCGCGGTGGCGGTCAAGGGAACCCGCAGGAAATCCATCGGGATCACGACCGTTGCATCGGCGTGCCGCAACGCCCGCGCCATGCAGTAATGCGAGAATGTGCCGCAAAACGCGATCACTGCCGCCCAACCCCAGATATAGGCCGGGGGCCACTTCCAGACGTAGAGCGCGGGAATAAATCCGGCCACAGATTGCACCACCAGCATCCAGAAGATGATCGCGACCGCCTGCTCGGTGCGGGTCAGCGACTTCACCATCGCGACCGAAACGCCGAAGCCCACGGCGGCGGCGAGCGCAATCAATTGTCCCGGATTGACTTCGCCGGTGGCGGGACGAACGATGATCACGACGCCTACGACTCCGAGCACAATGGCGGCGACCTTCCACACCGTCATGCGCTCGCCGAGAAACATTGCCGCCAGGATCGCGGTCCAAATCGGCATCGTGAATTCGATCGCAACGACTTGACCGATCGGGATCAGCGTCAGCGCGAAGAACCAGCCGAGTTGCGCGCCGTAGTGAACGATGTTGCGCACGACATGCATGTGCAGCCGAGCGGTCTTCAACACCGAGAACCCGCCGCTGGCCCGGATCAGCGGATACAGCATGAAGAACCCGAGGATGGTGCGCATCTCCATCAGCTGGAACACATTCAGTTCCCGCATCGCCTCGCGGCCAGCGACCACGATAATCAGCATCAAGGCGAGCCAGCCCGACATCCACAGCGCAGCCAGTGATTTGGAAGGTGTGCGGTCCATGCTGACGGCTGAGTTGGTTGACTTGGAGGGGCAGGCCGGTATCGGCGAGCGCCCGGCGATTTGCAACGTGCAAATCTGCGGACGCAGCGATGCGCGGGCGCCAATTTCGCTGTGGGAGGCGGCGCCGGATCGGTGCTAAGGATCGCCCGTCTCAGGAGGACTCATCCATGCGTATCCTACAACCGGCCGAATGGTCGAAACCCCGCGGCTTTTCACACGGTGTCGAGGTCGACGGTCCAGGCAAATGGATCGTGCTGGCCGGCCAGACCGGCGGCGACGAGAAGGGCGATTATCACCCCGACATGGCCGCGCAGGTCGGCACGGCGCTGAAACGGGTCATCAAGCTGCTCGGCGAGGCAGGGGCCGGTCCCGAACACATCGTCCGCCTGACCTGGTATCTGACCAGCCGCAGCGAATATGAGGCGGCGGGCGCCGGCATCGGCGCGGCCTGGAAGGAGACGCTCGGTCGCAACTTCCCGCCATCGACGCTGCTCTATATCGACGGACTGGTCGATGTCAGGGCCAAGGTCGAACTCGAAGTCACCGCTTACGTGCCCAGATCTTAAGTGCCCAAATCCTGAATCGGACTTGAGGCGCACCCGAACAACACAGGAAACATAGTCCATGACCAACCGCTCGACTTCAGAAGCCCGATCGACTTCAGCGAGTTTCGTGACGGCCTTTGCAACCGGCTGGCCCGAAGCCCAACCCGACATCATGGTGCTGTCGCTCACGACCCATAACGGGGTGCAGGATTTTGCCTTCAACAAGGAACAGGCCCTGCTGATCGCAAAGACCATCAAGGATACTGCTGCAAGGCTGGAGACGCCCAAAACCGGCTAGTCACCGCAAATACCGCTCATAACGAAAATCGCCCGCTCTGCAGCGGGCGATTTGGTATTCGGGAGAGTGCGGGCGGACCGCTGCGATTTTACTTCGAAAGCGAAATATTGGCGGCGCGGAACTGGCTGTCGGCCCGGATGCTGACGGACTGCTTGTTGCCGGCTGTCTTGAGCGCGATGTTCGCGTTGAAGCCGGCGGTGACGGCCGTGACCTGGAAATTGCCACCGCCGCCGCGGCCCTGCAGGCTGCCGGTGATGCCGCGGCTGGTTTCGCTCCACTGCCCGACAATCGCGCCGCCCTGGTCGACCACGTTGGCCGTCAGGTTGAACCGATAGGCGTCGCTCGCGCAGGTGAGGCTCATGTCCATCTTGGCGCCCGCAACGTCATAGACCGCGCGGCAGCGGATGCGTTCGTTCGATCCGTCGTCCAGCGTGACGGTGCCGGCGCCGGCCCACTTGCCGGCCATGCCGGCGTAGGGCCCGGAGGACTGGGCATAACTTGCTGGGACTGCAAGCGAAGTCATAAAAAACGCGACGGCTGCAATTGTCAGCCGCCGCGGATAGGCGAAGAAATCTGATGTTCGGCCTGTCTTACTGACGGGAGGCTTCCCATCGACCGCTACACGGTACACCAGCTGATGCCCCATTCCATTTCCCCGATCCGGAGTTGCCACTGAGTTGACCGTTCGCATATGCACCATTGATCGAGACTCGCACAAGTCCCCCGGAACTGACGGTTCCGGAAACCGGGGCGCCGGACCCCGTTACCTTGCCGTCGCTGACCGTGACGGTTGAGGCGGTGCGCGCATCGCAGCTGCCGGTTTTGGTGACGACGGTAACCTGCCAAAGCCCGTCATAGGGCTGCGCGGCGGCGGCGGGAGCGGCCGCGAAGGCTGCGGTGGCAAGAAACGAAGTCAAAAAAAGCTTGCTGATGCGGTTCGAACGCATGGATCAAATCCCCGAAAGATGTGTGTGATGAGCGCGTTATCCGGTCACAATGTGTTCAAACTTTGGTGCGCCGCAAAAACGCGGAAAGTTCCTGTGCACTCAAACACATCAAGGTGAATCCGGTTCCGGCCTCGGAACGAATAAAAGCGCATAATGGGCTCTTTTTCGGGCCATGATTCGGGCCGAAATGCTTAACTGGGTGAAACGGCCGGATATTCCCCCGTTTGGTCAGTGCCTTGCGTCGGATAGCTTTGGCGCGAGGGTGGCGAATTGCTCGTCCTGGGGCCGGGCCGGCAGGGTCTTGTGGATCCTGGCGTAATCGATGACTTCGCCGAGCAGCTTTTGGCCGAGGGGAGCCAGCGCGCGCTCCCAGAGCTCGCGTGCGGTCTCGCCTTTCCTGACGAAAACCCACTCCTGCGCCGCGATCGCGCCGGCGTCCATCCGGTCGGCGAGGTGGTAGATGGTACCGCCGGCGATCGGATCGCCTTCCTTGATGGTCCATTCGACCGCGGCGATGCCGCGGTGCCGGGGCAGCAGCGAGGGGTGATAGCCGATGCCGCCGAGCTTGGCGACGGCGAGCGCCTCGCGGGTGATGCGGGCGTGGCTGTGGGCCGTCACGATCAGGTCGCTGTCGGGGGCGATTTCCGCCGCTGAGACGAATCTGGCGTCGGCCTGCACGACGACCTCAACGCCGGCGGCCCTCGCTGCGGCGGCCAGCCGGTCTTCGTTGTCGTGGACGACGATCCTCGCGATTTCGACGCCGTGTTCGCGCAGCATGGTGAAGGTCGTCACGCCGAAATGGCGGGAGCCGACGAGGGTGATCCGCATATGTTCCGTCCGTCGTTAGTCAGGCCGATATGCGGATAGCACACCAAAGCCGTCAGACTCGCCGCCGGGGTCGGCTAGTCCGGGTTATCAACAGTCAGGGTTATCAACGAAAGGGCGCACCGGGCAAGTCGGCCTGCCGTCGCCGCAATTAGTTCCTGCTGGCACAGCTCGGGTAGGGCGCGGGCTCGCCGGGCACGATCGGACAGACACGAATCGGCTGCAATTGGCGCAACCGCTCCAGCCATTTGGTCTCGTCAATTGTGCTTCGCCCAGTCGCCGGCGTGCGTTCGGCCCATTGCACCGTGTAGTAATCGGCGCTGCCTTTGACGGTGACGATCAGGGTGGTTTCGCTGTGTTTGTCGGCGCTGGTTTCGACCCGGCCGCAGCTTGCCACCGCGACATACGCATCTTGATCGCCGAATTTGGCCGGGCCAAATCCTTGCGCTGCGAAGGTGTCGGGGCAGGCCGACTTGAAGCCACCGACCATCGAGCCCGCAAAGCGCTCCGGCGAAACCCCGGCGTTGCCGGCGGCCCCCTTGGCGCCGGTCACCGTGATCATCTGGGTCCAGCTCTTGACGGTCTCGCCCTTCAGCACGGCCTCGCGAACATAGTTCGTCCCCTTGGTGTTCTCGAACACCGTGGCGAAACTGGCGGGCAAGCTGAACATGACGAGTTGACCGAAGATCGGCGAGATCACCTTGAAAGTCGTGGGGGCCGGGCCTTGGGCCGATGCCGACGTCGCGAGCAGCGCGCACAAGGCCGCCGAGAAAACTGTCACTCTCGTCATTGGCAGCTTCCTCGCCGACTTCGCCGTGCAATCCGCGCGTTCGATCATAGGCCCGCGACGGCGCGCTGCCGGTTGGCGCGTGATCCCAATGGGATCCCCAAGGGGTCAAGTGAGGATACGAAGCTCCGGCCGGCCGCGGGTGCGGGGCTGGTCCTTGGCCGGCTGTGACTGGCGCGTCGCCACCAATTGAAGCTGGGTTCGCAGGTCGGCGCTGCATTGCTTCATCTGATTGCGCAGTTCGCGGCGCGTAAAGGCGGTGAGGGAGGGATCGGCCAGTTGCTGCCAAGCCGAGCGCAGCCATTCCTGCAGGGCGCGGATATCATTATCAAGGATTACGGGCTGGTTCATGCCGCCGAATCTCCAGATGTGATCGCCGCCAAGTTAGGTCTGATTCGTTTACAGATGCCTACTCCGGTAATTGACGGGCGCGACCTTTACCCCCGGAACGAGCGCCCCACATGAACGTTGGGCCCACAGCTTTCCCTGGAGATTCAATGTCCGGCCATTCGGCGCTTGTTGGCTTTGCGATGCTTGTCAGCCTGATCGTGCCCGGCACCGCGTTCGCGCAGTTCCCGCCGCCCGCCGGCTCGGCCGGAGCGGGCAGTTCTGCGATCAGCGGCATACCTTACGGTCCGGCCAATCCCAGCGCGGTCGGCGACCCCAGCGGAATCGGAAACGCCTCCCGGATCCCGCCGCCCGGCACCAACAGTCCTGCGCCGTCCCCCAGCTACGGTTCGGTCAATGCGTCGCCCTCGGGTTCGCGCGTCGTCGTGCCGCCCTATGCGGGGGCGTCGCAACGGATCACCGTTCCGCGCCAGGCAAGGTCAAAGAGGCCACCCGTGCGCCCGCGCGGCCGGGTTGAGACCAGCAAGTTCACCGGGATATGTCGGGGCTGCTAGGGGGCGCGTTGCCTCGGGACGCTGCCTTGACGCTGCCTTGGGACAAGGCCAGGCGATCCGCAGGAGCCCTGCCTAATGCGGTTGCAGATCGTTCGCCTTCCAGCCGGTGGAAAGCACAAGGAACAAGGCGCGATACGCGTGATAGCGTGCGGCGGGCCGGGTTTTCTCCCGTCCGCCTGCAATCATTTTCCCGCTCTGATCGCGCACTTGCCAGCAAAAGTTCCGGCGGCGCTTGAAGATCACAAATTGCAGCATCGGAGGCCGGAACACCGCGCGGGGCCCATTATTCCAAAGAAAATGCGGGCAATGCATGTTTCGGTTCATGGCGTGCGCTGCTCGGATTGAGAGCGGGAGGAACGTTCAACGCGTTATGGCCGATTCTCTTCCAAAATATCCGATTCGCAGGCTTGATTGCGGATCGTGGGGGCTGGCTCAACGGGGCACGGTGTTGTTGCCCGCCGCTGCGGATTCCGGAGATTCCAAGAATGAAACCCCCGCCGTCCCTGAGGATCGGCGGGGGGTATGGGAAAGATGGTGCGAGGCTGGGCGGTGCCCAGGTGTCGCGCCAAGGACCCGCGTGAAATCAGCCCTATCGAACAGTTCCGGGCAAGACGATTTTGTAAGCAATGCTGCCTGCGTTTCGTGCACACGCGACCAATCGATTACTCCGCGATGAATGACGTCGTCTTGGTCCCGGAATCGTAGCGCAGCCTGAGCACGTTGAATTTGCACAGATTGACGTTCTTCCAGCGCACCGATTCATCGTAATTCGCCCAATCCACCTTGATGTTCCAGACGCAGCCGTCCTCATCCTCGTCCTCATCGAATTCAACGTAAGCGGTGTCCTGGTTCTTCAGGGTCTTGTCGAGTTCGTTCTCCCATTCGTCGAGGCCGTCATCGGGCGAATTGAAACCCAAAAACTTGATCGCATAGCCGGTCTCGTTGATGACCGAGACGTTGCGGTTGTCGGCGGCCAAGGCGGGCGCGGCGGCGAGCGATAGTCCAAGCACAATCAACACGGATAAAATCGTTTTCATTTGAAATGCTCCTGGCGGCACAAGGCGTGCGGCGACGCGTTTAGCAACCTTTGCGTTGGCCGTCCTCTCACGCAGCGCACGATGATCGCAATTTGGACATCCGTATTCGTCCGGGTTAGCGGCGCGCGGTTTCGCAATCTATAACGGCCTCGCTAACAGCGGGGGGGGGCAGGGCGTTCGCTCATCACAGTGAACGCCATTCCACTGGAGGCTCACGAGGCCCGGACTCCTAGGCACTCCGGGCCTCGTCTACCTCCCCCACACATCCGCACATCCGCTCAGCAACCGACGGCGAGTTCACCGCTGAGATTGCGAACACCTTCATTCTGATGCGGCCGCGCGGTTCATCCGACTGTCGCAAAACCTTCGACCTGCGGTCAATTTGGACAGGCACCCTTCGTCGCGATTCGACGAGGATGCCTTGAATGCCGATTGGAATACGCGCGACGCAAGACCTGACTGGACAAGGCTTGACCAGACGTCAATTGCTGGTTCGATCCGCATCCACCGCCGCGGTCGCAGCGTTGGGAAGTGTTGCCAAGCCTTATCTCAGCCGCGCCGCGGACCGTCCGCACATCGCCGGCGGGATTGCGTCGGGCGACGTCTCGGCCGATTCCGCGGTGATATGGGCAAGGGCCGATCGTGCCGCGCGCATGCAGGTGGAGTGCTCGATCGACGAGAGCTTCAAGTCCATCCTTCGCGTCGCATGGTCGGAAGCGCTGCCCGAGCATGACTTCACCTCGAAGCTTTTGCTCGATGGCCTTCCTCCGGGGCAGGATATTTTCTACCGGGTGCGTTTCGCTGATATCGGCGAGTCCGGGATTTCGGGTGAGGCACAGGTCGGCCATTTCCGTACCGCGCCGGTGGCGCGACACGCGGTATCCTTTGTCTGGTCGGGCGATACCGCCGGCCAGGGCTGGGGCATCGATCCCGCCCGCGGCGGCATGCGGACTTACAAGACCATGCTCGTAAACCGCCCGGACTTCTTCATCCATTCCGGCGATCACATCTACGCCGACTGTCCGATCGAAGCCGAATTGAAGCTGCCGGACGGAGGCTTGTGGCGAAACATCGTCACCGAAGACAAATCCGTCGTTGCCCACAGCCTCGCGCAATATCGCGCCAACTACAAATACAATCTGCTCGACGAGAATCTGCGCGCCTTCAACGCGCAAGTGCCGATGCTCGCGCAGTGGGACGATCATGAAGTGACCAATGACTGGGCGCCGGTCGGCACCGCCGACGAGACCGGCTACGCCGAAGACGGCAGCTCTCACCTGGTGGCGCGGGCGGCCCGCGCGTTCCATGAATTCATGCCGATCCGCAACCTGGCTGGGCAGGCGGGGCGGATCTATCGCAAGGTCGCCTATGGGCCGCTGCTCGACGTCTTTCTGATCGACATGCGCAGCTACCGCGATTCGACGTGGAATAATCGCGACGACCGCAGCGACACCTGCATTCTCGGCCCCGCGCAACTGGCCTGGCTGAAGCGTGAACTCACGGCGTCCGATGCGACCTGGAAGGTCATCGCCGCCGACATGCCGATCGGATTGATCAGCGAGGATGCGATCGCGCTTGGCGACGGCCCGCCGGAGCGGCGCGAATGCGAGATTGCCGATCTGCTGTCCTTCATGAAACGCATGGGCATCAGCAACACCGTGTGGCTGACGGCCGACATGCATTACACGGCCGCACATCGCTACCATCCGAACCGCGCGGTGTTTCAGGATTTCGAGCCGTTCTGGGAGTTCGTCTCCGGACCGCTGCATGCGGGGACTTGGGCGCCGGCCCCGCTGGACAATACGTTCGGACCGGCGGTGGCGTTCCAAAAAGGCTGCAGCGCGGAGCAGGGCGAAAACCTCGCGCCGTGTTTCGGACTTCAGTTCTTCGGCCGGGTTGATATCGATGGCCAATCGGAGGTCATGACGGTGACCTTGAAGGATGTCGACAATCTGGATCTATGGTCGGTGGATATCGACCCGCGGCCGGATGGACGGCAGAAGCAAGTGCTGTCTCAACACATCTGATCCGCCTGACGCGGCGGCAATGCGGATGCGCCTAACCCTGGCCTGGCATGAGGACGAATTGCCTGGCGATCCGGAAGCGGGAATCCGCGCTGTCCTGACGGAATAACGCGAGCCGGTCGATCGCGAGCGTCTCGAGGCCGAGCGTGGAAAACCTATTCCTCAGCATCGCCAGAACGGTCTCCAGCCGGCTTGCGTCAAGCCGGCCTGTTAACGTCATGTGGAATCGAAACTCTTCCATCACGTAGGGATAGCCCCAGCGGTCGAGATGAGCGCGCTGCGCCGATGTCAGGCGGGAAGGATTGCGGCGCGCACGGTCCGCTTCGGTGAGCGGCGCGCGGAACATATCGAATTCGCTGACGCAGTCGGCCGCAAGCCGGATCAAATCACGCGGCGGCTCTGCCGGGATGACAGCAATGAAGCCGCTGATCGAGCCGACCACCGGCCTGATCACTGGAATCGCCCGGGCCGTTGCGGCGAAGGCGGCACACGCCGCGAGGAGTTCTGCTTCAGTCCTGCCTTGTGCCAGCGACAAGGGTGCCTTCAGCGTGGCGTGAAAGCCGTAATTGCGGGGATCGGCGGTCAGGTCCTGCCAATCCGGCGCAGCGCTGGCGACATCTACCGGAAACGGCAGGTCTTCGCCGCCGAAGGCGTCATAGCCAAGCAACTGCGAGCCGAAGCGGTTGAGATCGCTGGCCTGCGCCGGGGCGTAGTAGATCGCGTAACGCGGATAATTCGACATCGGTGCAGACTAAAGCGTTTTCGAGCGAAGTGGAGCCCGGTTCGCGTGAAGAAAACGCGTCAAGACAAAAGACTCGGCGCGTCAGGCGGCCGCAACCGTCTTGCGCGGCGCCGTTGAGGGACTGCGCAGGCGGCCAGCTTCCGTCAGATGCACCAGGCGTCCCGCGGCCATGACGGCGACGACACGCGGCCGCAACGGCACCTTGTCATCGACGAAGATGATGTCGGCACGCTGGCCGGCGGCGAGAACGCCGCGATCGGTGAGGCCGGCGGCGCGGGCGGGGGCTGAGGATATCAGCTGCCAGGCCTCGGCCAGCGGCAGCACGCCATCCGAAGCGAGGCGGAACGCTGCCAATAGCTGCGCCGGATAATAGTAATCCGACGCCAGCACCGAGCATAAGCCCTTGGCGATCATGTCGGAGGCCTTGGTCCAGCCGGTATGACTGCCGCCGCGGACGACATTGGGCGCGCCGAACACGATGAAGTCGCCGGCCTCTGCCGCCTCACGTGCGGTTTCCTCGTTGACCGGAAACTCGGCGATGCCGACGCCCTGCGCCCGAAACGCCTTCCGCACCTCGGTGCTTTCGTCGTCATGCGACAGCATGCGCACGTTGGCGTCACGCGCCGCTTTCGCCAGCCGGGCGATCGAGGCCGGCACCTCGTGCGCGCGGCCGACGACGCTCGCCACCAGCAAATCGAACGCCTCGTTCGAAAGCCCGGTGCGTTCGACCATGCGGCTGCGCTTTTGCGGCTTGTCGAGGTTGGCGACCGTCCCATCCATGTGGTCGTTGAATGCGAACAGGTCGATGCGCCCGTCCGACAGCCATTCGATGATCTCGGCCTCGGCGTCGAGATTGTAGGTCTCGTGACGCAGATGGAAGCGGGTATCGGCCGAAAGCTGCGGCCGCATCGACTCGATCGCTTCCAGGAGCCGCCTTGCATTATCGCCAGAGCGCAGGCCCGGCTCCCACGACCACGTCGTGCCATGATAGACCGTGGTGATCCCGTTGCTGATCGCCTGCCGGTCGCTGTCACCAAGGGCGACGTCGATCGGGAAATCGACGCCCGGGCGCGGCATCATCTGCCGTTCGAACGCATCGCCATGAAGATCGACGATCCCCGGCAACACCAGCAAGCCGCCGGCGTCGATGCCCAGCGAAGCGCGGCCCTGGTCGACGCCGATGGCGCTGATGTCACGGCCAGCGATCCGCAGCGAGGCCTCGTGGATTTCTTGGCCGAGCAGGGCTCGGCCGCCTTCGATGAAAATGTCAGTCACGATGCTGCACCCTGATGCCTGATCTGCGCGCGGACCGAGCCCGTGCCTGCTTCGTATTTTGCCAGAAAATCCTCTACCGTGAGCTTGCGGAAATCGGGCAGGGCGCAGCGCAGCGTCTCATGGTCCCAATTCCACCAGGCAAGCTCGGCGAGCCGGCCGGCGACCTCTTCCGAAAACCGCCGCTTGATCGGCCGCGCCGGATTGCCGCCGACGATGGTGTAGGCCGGGACGTCCTTGGTCACGATCGCGCCGGCGGCGACCACGGCGCCGGTGCCGACGTTGCGGCCGGGCAGGATGATCGCGCCATGGCCGATCCAGACGTCATGGCCGATATGGATTTGGTGCGCGCGCCGCCATTCGAAGAACGCGGCGTCGTCGCTCTCGCCGGAAAAATAGGCGCTGGCCCGGTACGTGAAGTGCGCCTGAGTCGCGCGGTGCATCGGGTGATTGCCCGGATTGATCCTGGTCATTGCCGCGATCGAGCAGAATTTGCCGATGGAAGTGTAGGTGATCTGGGCGTCATTGACGACGTAGGAATAGTCGTCCATCGACACTTCATGCAGGATCGTGCGCGCGCCGACTTCGCAATAGGCACCGAGCCGGGTGTCGTGCAATTTCGCCGTGGGATCGACGGTCGGGTCGACTGAAAGCATTTTGCCGGCCATACGGGCGTCTCTCCGCGACAAAGGTGGTGTCACGATGGCACGTCATCAATGGGCATGATGACATCTTCGTGACGGTTGCATGACGGATATCGCGTGGGCGATGAGGGTGTGGACGACGCCGCACCGCAGCGTGATTGTCACACAACTGTAAAGTCCAATCGCTAGCGATGATCCACGAGTGGGATTCTGGAGCATTGCATGCTGGTAGTGGAAGGTTTGACGTGCCGTTTCGGCACAAAAGCCGCAGTGGATGATGCGTCATTCTCCATCGCGCCCGGCAGCTTCGTCGGCGTGATCGGCCGCTCCGGCGCCGGCAAGTCGACGCTGCTGCGGATGATCAATCGCCTCGCGGAGCCTTCCGAAGGCCGCATCCTGTTTGAAGGCGTCGACGTGACCGCGCTGCGCGGCAAGGATTTGCGGCAGTGGCGCGCGCGCTCGGCGATGATCTTTCAGCAGTTCAATCTGGTCGGCCGGCTCGATGTGCTGACCAATGTGCTGATGGGGCGGCTCGCCGAAATCCCGTCCTGGCGTTCGCTGACGCAAACCTGGCCCGAACGGGACAAGGCGCTGGCGATGTCGGCGCTCGAGCAGTTCGACATGGCTTCGCTTGCAGCCCAGCGCGCCGACCAGCTCTCCGGAGGTCAGCAGCAGCGGGTCGCGATCGCGCGTGCGCTGGTGCAGGAGCCGGATATCATTCTCGCCGACGAGCCGATCGCTTCGCTCGATCCACGCAACACGAGGATCGTGATGGATGCACTGCTGCGCATCAACAAGCATTTCGGCATCACCGTGATCTGCAATCTGCATTCGCTCGATCTGGCGCGAGCCTATTGTGACCGCCTGATCGGCATGTCCGCGGGCCGCATCGTGTTCGACGGGGCGCCGGCGACGCTGACCGACCTCATTGCGCGCGAGCTTTACGATCTCGAAGCCAACGACGTCATGGGCGCAGCACCCGCACATGCGCCCGATGGAGCCGCCGTCCCTGAGCTGGGCACTGCGGCGGCGGCCTGAGCGTTTCGTCTGTAACAGGGCGGCCGCTTGCAAAGCTGCAAACCGCCGAAAAAATGCGTAACACAACAAGAGGGCACACCATGATCAATCGTCGTATCGTTCTGGCCGGCGCGGCCGCGCTGGCGTTTTCGGCCTCCGCCGCTTCTGCGCAGGACTGGAAGGGCAAATATCCGGAACTGACCTTCGCCGTCGTGCCGGCGGAAAACGCTTCGGGCGTGACCGAACGCTGGGCGCCGTTCGTCGCCTATCTCTCCAAGGAGCTCGGCGTGAAAGTCACGCTGCGCATTGCCAACGATTATGCCGCCGTCATCGAAGGCCAGCGTTCCGGCAACATCCATATCGCCAGCTACGGCTCGGCGTCGTTCGCGCGCGCGCGGATGACCGGCGTCAAGACCGACGCGTTCGCCAACGACATCAATGCCGATGGCTCTACGGGTTATTACTCGGTGTTCTTCGTCAAGGCGTCGAGCCCGTACAAGAACATCGACCAGCTGAAGGGCAAGAATCTGGCTTTGGTCGATCCGAATTCGACGTCGGGCAACAACGTGCCGCGCTTCGAACTCGACAAGCTGGGCATCTCCGATGCCGACACGTATTTTGGCAAGGTCGTGTTCAGCGGCAGCCATGAGAACGCCATCCTGGCGCTCACGCAGGGCACCGTCGAAGTCGCTGCCAATCAATGGACCACCGACGACGACTCCACGCTGGCCCAGATGCTGACCAAGGGCATGCTGAAGAACGCCGACGGCACAGCGATGAAGAAGGATGATTTCCGGATCGTGCATAAATCCGCGCCCATTCTCAATGGGCCCTATGCCTATAATTCGGACCTTCCGGCAGATTTGAAGGCCGCCATCGGCAAGGCGTTTGCGGATGCACCGACCAAGGACAAGGCCGCCTTCGAGCGTCTTTCCGACGGCCAGAAAAAAGCCTTCAATCCCGCCACGACAAAGGATTGGGACGGCATGATCGACCTGATCAAGTTCGTGGACAATCTTCGCAAGAAGAAGGCGTCCTGATCGATCGGCGGAGCGAGACCAGGCCGGGTCCATGCGACCCGGTCTTTTTCCGTTCAGGACATAACCGGCACAGCAGCCTTCCATGACATCAGCCGTATCCATCCTTCCAGCCCAGCAACTTGCGGCACTCAACGACGCGTATCGTGCGGCGGTGGCGCGCAAGCGGCTGCGGATGACGCTGGCAACGGCGGTATTCTTTGCCGTTCTCGTCATCGCCGCCATCGGCGCCGAGGTGAATCCGGTCACGTTCGTCAACAAGATCGGAAATTTCGTCAGCTACTTCGACCGCATCGGCACGCTGGAAAGCGGCGCGCGGGTCTGGTCCGATATCGGCGAGTGGTTCTGGGGTTGGAAAAAATGGCTGGCGCTGCTCGGCGAGACCGTCCTGATCAGTTACGTCGGTACCCTGGCCGGGGCGATCCTTGCTTTTGCGCTCAATTTTCTGGCCGCCGAAAATACCTCGCCGGCGCCATGGCTGCGGTTTACCATTCGCCGCCTGATGGAATTCTGCCGTACCGTTCCGGACATCGTGTTCGCGTTGATCTTCGTGATTGCGTTCGGTCTCGGGCCGATGGCCGGGGTTCTCGCCATCATGATCCATTCGGTCGGCGCGCTCGGCAAATTGTATTCCGAAATCGTCGAGAACATCGACATGAAGCCGGTCGAGGGGGTGCGATCGACCGGCGCGAGCTGGATCGCGTGCATCCGCTTCTCCGTCGTGCCGCAGGTCGCGGCGGGTTTTGCCAGCTACACATTGCTGCGCTTTGAGATCAATGTGCGCGGCGCGTCGGTGATGGGTTTCGTCGGAGCCGGCGGCATCGGCCAGGAACTCGTCGTCGCCGTCAGAAAGTTCTTTTATTCCGACGTCAGTGCGATCCTGCTGATGATCATTGTCACCGTGTTCCTGATTGATATCGGCACCGGATGGGCGCGCGGGCGGCTGTTCGGCAAGGAGGCACGGGCATGACACGGTTGCTGGCACCGGACTCCGGGGATTTGCGTGGCCGCTATCCCGAGGTTTTCGACCGGCCGGCTTCCTCCCGTCTCGCGATCCCCGCGATGCTGCTCGCAGCATTCGGGATCTTCGTGTTCGGGCTTGTAGAGCTGGAGTTTTCGCCGGCACGGATGCTGGCCGGGTTGAGCCAGCTCGGCTGGATCACGATGATGATGATCCCGCCCGATCCCGGCGGTTCGCTCCCGGTCTATCTCGTTGCACTCGGTGAAACACTGTCGATCGCGATGCTGGGCACGACCCTTGCCGCGTTGCTGGCGCTGCCGGTCAGTCTGCTGGCGGCAAAGAACATCGTGCCGTCGAGTATCTTCCGCTTCCCGGTCCGCCGCTTTCTCGATTCGATCCGCGGCGTCGACACGCTGATCTGGGCGCTGGTCTGGATCAACGTTGTCGGGCTTGGGCCGTTCGCGGGCGTGCTGGCGATTGCGGTGGCGGACTTTGGCGCGTTCGGCAAATTGTTCTCCGAAGCGATCGAGGCCGCCGACAAGAAACAGGTCGAGGGCATCCGGGCCTCCGGCGGCAATGCGCTGCACGAAATACGGTTTGGGCTGATGCCGCAGGTGCTGCCTGTGATCGCAGGGCAGGTGCTCTATTTCATCGAGTCGAACACCCGCTCGGCCACCATCATCGGCATCGTCGGCGCCGGCGGCATTGGATTGCAGCTGGCCGAGCAGATCCGGGTGCTGGAATGGCAGAAAGTCTCATTCCTGATCCTGATGATCCTGGTGGCAGTCGCCGCCATCGACTGGATTTCGGGCAAGCTGCGGTTTGCGATCATCGGCCAGCGCGCGGTGGTTTGATGGCAGCCCGTAGGGTGGGCAAAGGCGCACTTGCGCCGTGCCCACCAATCCTTTGTTGGGGAAGCAAGAGGTGGGCACGCTTCGCTTTGCCCACCCTACAAGCCTAATCGCTTTCCACCAGAAACTCGACGCGTTCGGCGGCAAAGCGCGAGCGCTTGGTCACGATTGGCTTGCCGTCGGGATCGACGTCGGTGCTGTCGACCACCAGCACCGGGCGGCCGAGCGCGAGATCGAGCCGTGCGGCGTCGCTGGCGTCGGTTATGGCGGCGGTGATGCGGGTGGAATATCTGCGGTAATCGCGGATGCCGTAATGTGCGACCAGCTTGGTCATCGAGCGCACGCTGGCAAAGACCCGTCCCGCGTCAGGGAAGCGCTCGGCGGAGAGCCATGAGGTGCTGACGCAGATCGGCGTCCGGTCGGCCAGCCGCAGCGCCTCGATCCGGACCAGGGGTGCGCCCGTCTTCAGTCCGAGTTCCCGCGCCAGTTCACGTGTAGCGACATCGTCGGACGCTGCGATCAACTGGCCACGCGGTTCATGGCCGCCGGCGCCGACGATTTCGGAAAACCGCGTCCGCGAGCGCAAGGGATAGGCGAGGCGTTGGGCCTCGACATAAGTACCGCTGCCGCGCTCGGCGCGCACCAGCCCGCGTTCGGCGAGCGTCGCCAGCGCCCGGCGCACGGTATGGCGGTTGACCCGATAGGTCTCGGCGATCTCCATCTCGCCCGGCAGCTTCTCACCCGCGGCGAAGCGGCCCTCGGCAATGCCGCGTTCGATCCCGTCGGCGACCTGCCGCCACAACGCCACACCGGTGGCCGCGTCCTGCATGCTCATGCTGCAAATATATCCGGGACGGTCATCCGAAAAACAACCTTGTTGTCACCAAACAGTCATGGCGTTTGGTTATGAAGTTGTCTATTAGCATAGACAACTTGATTCCGGCAAGGTGGATATGACGGCAACCGAGAACGACAAGCAGGCGCAGCGCAAGGCGGTCATGGCGGTGCTGGCGCACTCCGATCCATCAGAGATATCCGGCCGTCTGGCGGCGATCACGCTGCCTGATCACGAGAATCTGCGCGAGCCGGAGAACGGCCTTGTGATGGTGCGCGGCCGTATCGGCGGCGACGGCTCTGCCTTCAATCTCGGCGAAGCAACGGTATCGCGCGCGGCGGTGCGGCTTTCGACCGGCCAGGTCGGCTTCGGCTACACGCTCGGCCGCGACAGGGAAAAGGCGCGCATGATCGCGCTGTGCGACGCCATGGTGCAGTCGGATGAATTCGCTGGCCTCATTGAGACGAAGGTGATCGCGCCGCTGCGCGCGGCGATATCTGCGAAACGGAGCCGCAAGGCGGCCGAGGCCGCGGCGACGCGGGTCGATTTCTACACCTTGGTGCGGGGAGAGGGCTGATGACGACGGTTGCCGAACTGCCCGCAGGATTTGCCGACAAGGTGTTGTCGGCGCAATCAACCTTCCGCTCCGTGATGGACGCGATGGCACGTCCCGGCAGCGTGCAGCGCATTGCGGCCGTCGCCGGCACGCCCGCCGCCATGATGCGCGGCACCGCGGCTATTGCGCTGACCCTGTTCGACCATGATACGCCGATCTGGCTCGACAGCCGGATGTCGGAAACATCCGACGTTGCCAAATGGCTCAAGTTCCACACCAGCGCGCCTGTGATCGCGGATTCCTCGATCAGCAGCTTTGCCCTGATCGGCAGCCCCCGCGAACTTCCGGCGCTCGACCGCTTCGCGTTCGGCAGCAATGAATACCCGGATCGTTCGACGACGCTGATCCTGCAGATCGACAGCCTGACGCAGGGTCCCGCCCTCGAGCTGCGCGGCCCCGGCATCGACGGCACAGCGATCCTGCAAGCCGCGATCCAGCCGCATGATCTGTTCGAACGGCTCGCCATCAACGTGGCGCTGTTTCCGCGCGGCATCGACGTGGTGCTGGTCCATGACGATGCGATCGTCGCGATACCGCGCACCACGCGGCTGGTAGCGAGGGGAGGCTAGTTATGTACGTTGCCGTCAAGGGAGGCGAACGCGCCATCGAGAACGCTCATCGGCTGCTGGCGCATGAGCGGCGCGGCGACCGTGACGTTCCCGAGGTCTCGCTGTCCCAGATCTCCGAGCAGTTGTCGCTCGGCGTCGACCGGGTCATGACCGAGGGTTCGCTGTACGATCGCGAACTCGCCGCGCTCGCGATCAAGCAGGCGCGCGGCGACATGATCGAGGCGATCTTCCTGGTCCGCGCGTTCCGCGCCACGCTGCCGCGCTTCGGCACCACCGAGCCGGTCGATACCGGCGCGATGCAAGTGCGGCGGCGGATTTCCTCGACCTTCAAGGACATTCCGGGCGGGCAAATCCTCGGCCCGACCTTCGATTATACCCATCGTTTGCTGGACCCACAGCTTGCTGAGGGGTTTTCCCCGGAAACGCCGGAGACCAGCGAAGCCTCGCTCGCGGCGACGCCGCGCGTGACCGACATTCTTGGCCGTGACGGCCTGATCGAGCCGTCGCCGGCAGCGGATGCCGAGACGCCGGTCGGCGACCTCACGCGCGAGCCGCTCAGCTTCCCGGCGGATCGCGACCTGCGCCTGCAGAACCTGGCGCGCGCCGACGAAGGCTTTCTGCTGGCGCTTGGCTATTCCTCGCAACGCGGCTACGGCCGCAACCATCCGTTTGCCGGCGAAATCCGCTTCGGCGAAGTCGAGATCGAATTCATGGCCGAGGATGTCGGCTTCGCCGTGCCGCTCGGCGCGATTGCGATGACCGAATGCCAGATGGTCAACCAGTTCAAGGGCTCGGCCACCGAAGCTCCGTGCTTTACGCGTGGCTATGGGCTGGCGTTCGGGCAGAGCGAGCGCAAGACCATGTCGATGGCGCTGGTCGATCGTACGCTACGTGCCCGGGAGCTCGGCGAGGAGGTGATCGCACCGGCCCAGGACGAAGAGTTCGTGATGTCGCATTCGGACAATGTGCAGGCGACCGGTTTCGTCGAACATCTCAAGCTGCCGCACTACGTGGACTTCCAGTCCGAACTCGGCCTGCTGCGCAAACTGCGCAAGGAGTTCACTGAGGCCACGGAATCGGCGCCGATGCAGGAGGCTGCGGAATGAACGCGCCAACGTATAATTTCGCCTATCTCGACGAACAGACCAAGCGGATGATCCGCCGCGCGATCCTCAAAGCGATCGCGATCCCCGGCTATCAGGTGCCGTTTGCCAGCCGGGAAATGCCGATGCCCTATGGCTGGGGCACCGGCGGCGTGCAGGTCACGGCCGCGATCCTGGGACCCGAGGACGTGCTGAAGGTGATCGACCAGGGTTCCGATGACACCACCAACGCGATCTCGATCCGAAAGTTCTTCGGCAAGACCGCGGGCGTCGCGACCACGACCGCCACGGCGGACGCCACTGTGATCCAGACAAGGCACCGGATACCGGAAGCGCCGCTGCATGGCGGGCAGGTGCTGGTGTATCAGGTGCCGATCCCCGAACCGTTGCGGTTCCTCGAGCCACGTGAGACCGAGACAAGGCGCATGCATGCGCTTGGCGAATACGGCCTGATGCACGTCAAGCTGTATGAAGACATCGCGCGCTTCGGCCACATCGCGACGTCCTACGCCTATCCGGTCAAGGTGAACGCGCGTTACGTGATGGACCCGTCGCCGACGCCGAAATTCGACAATCCGAAGATGGACAATTGCGCGGCGTTGCAATTGTTCGGCGCCGGCCGCGAGAAGCGCATCTACGCGATCCCGCCGCATACCACGGTGGTGTCGCTCGATTTCGAGGATCATCCCTTCACGCGCTACCGATTTGACGCGCCCTGCGCGCTGTGCGGTGCCGGCGATTCCTATCTCGATGAAATCGTCACCGACGACAAGGGCGGCCGGATGTTCGTTTGTTCGGATACCGATTATTGCGAGAGCCGCCAATCGGCCGGCCATCGCGGCAGCGAAAGCGCGGCACCGCACAAGGAGAGGGCGCATGGCTGAGCAAACCCTCGACGATCAACCGCTGCTGGTCGCCGAAAACCTCGGCAAGACCTATGGGAAGCTGATTGCCTGCCGCGACGTCTCCTTTGCGCTCTATCCCGGCGAGGTGCTGGCTGTGGTCGGCGAGTCCGGATCGGGCAAGTCGACGCTGCTGCAGTTGCTGTCGGCCCAGCTGGCGCCAACGACGGGCAGCGTCTCCTACCGGATGCGCGACGGCGTGCTGCGCGATCTTGCTGCATTGGGCGAGGCCGAGCGGCGCTTCCTGTTCCGCACCGACTGGGGCTTTGTGCATCAGGACCCCGCGCAGGGCCTGCGGATGGCGGTCTCGGCCGGAGCCAATGTCGGCGAGCGGCTGATGGCGGTGGGATGGAATCATTACGGCCGGATTCGTGACACCGCGTCATCCTGGCTGGAGCGTGTCGAGATCGACACCGACCGTATCGACGACGCGCCGCGGACCTATTCGGGCGGCATGCGCCAGCGCCTGCAGATCGCGCGCAACCTCGTCACAGAACCGCGGCTGGTGTTCATGGACGAGCCGACCGGCGGCCTCGACGTATCGGTGCAGGCGCGGCTGCTCGACCTGATGCGCAACCTCGTCAGCGAATTGGGCCTCGCAGCCATCGTCGTCACCCACGATCTTGCGGTGGCGCGGCTGCTGTCGCACCGCGTGATGGTGATGAAGGGCGGCCGGGTCATCGAAACCGGGCTGACCGACCAGGTGCTCGACGATCCCCGCGAACCCTACACCCAGTTACTCGTCTCCTCGATTTTGCCGGCATGAGTTAGGCCAATGAACGCGATGATCGACATCACAAACGCCGAAAAAACCTTCACCATGCATCTGCAGGGCGGGGTCGAGCTGCCCGTCGTACGCGGGGTCTCGTTCCACGTTGTATCAGGCGAATGCGTTGTGCTGTCGGGACCCTCGGGCGCCGGCAAATCCTCGATCCTGAAGATGATCTTCGGCAACTACCGCTGCGACGGCGGCCGGATCGGCATCCGCCACCAGGGCACCGTGATCGATCTCGCCACCGCCGAACCGCGGCAGGTACTGAGCGTGCGCCGTTCCACCATCGGCTATGTCAGCCAGTTCTTGCGCGCGGTGCCGCGGGTCGCGACCATCGACGTGGTGGCCGAGCCCCTGATCGTGAACGGGATTGCCCGCGCAGAAGCGCGCGAGCAGGCCGGCTCCCTGCTGCGGCGGCTGAATATCCCCGAACGGCTGTGGGCGCTGCCGCCCTCGACGTTCTCGGGCGGTGAGCAGCAGCGCGTCAATATCGCGCGCGGCTTCATATCCGACCTGCCGATCCTGCTGCTGGACGAGCCGACGGCATCGCTCGACACCGCCAATCGCGCCGTCGTGGTTGAATTGATCGATCAGAAGAAACACGAGGGGGTGGCGATGGTGGCGATCGTCCATGACGACGAGATCCGCCATTTGATCGCGGACCGGATCGTCGATGTGACGTCGTTTGCCTCGGCGGCATAGGGAAGAGACGTGAGATGAGCGCAACGAAGCACGAAACCATTTTGGGCAATGCCGGCATCATCCTCGCCGATCGCGTGATCGCGCGCGGCTGGGTCGCCATATCAGATGGCCGTATCGCCGAATTCGACGAAGGCGATGCCCCCGGGCAAGCCGAGGACGCTGCCGGCGATCTGATCATGCCCGGCCTGATCGAGCTGCACACCGACCATCTCGAAGCGCACTACGTGCCGCGACCAAAAGTGTTCTGGGATCCGATCGCCGCGGTCGTCTCTTATGACGGACAGTTGGCGACTTCGGGCATCACCACGGTGCTGGACTCGCTGCGGGTCTGGCGCGAGGACGGCGCCGAGGAGGTCGATGGCAGGGCAGGCGTGCTCGCGAAGGCGATCACAACGGCGCGTGAGGAAAACCTGCTGCGCGCCGATCATTTCCTGCATCTGCGCTGCGAAATACCGATGCCGAGCGTCGTCGAGGAGGCAAAGGAACTGATCGACCGGCCGGACATCCGGCTGATGTCGTTGATGGACCACACGCCGGGGCAGCGCCAGTTCCGCGACGAGGTCAAGCTGCGCGACTATTACCGCGGCAAGGGTGGCGGCATGACCGACGCCGAGCTCGACGTGCTGTTCGAGCGGCGCTTTGCCTACCAGAAGACCTATGCCGCGGCCAACATGCGCGAGATCGTAGCATTGGCGCATCAGTACAAAATACCGCTCGCCAGCCATGACGACACGACCGAGGAAAACGTCATCGACGCCGTGCGCGACCGCGTCGCGGTGGCCGAGTTTCCGACCACGATGGAAGCCGCGCGCGGCCTGCACCAGGCCGGCATCGGCATCCTGATGGGCGCGCCGAATGTGGTGCGTGGTGGTTCGCATTCCGGAAACATCGCCGCCGTCGATCTCGCCCGCGAGGGACTGCTGGACATCCTGTCGTCCGACTACATTCCCTCGAGCCTGCTGATGGCAGCCCTGCAATTGCCGCGGCATGTTCCCGCAATTGATCTTGCTTCCGCCATCCGCACCGTCACCAAGACGCCGGCCGAGGCTGTGGGGCTTTCGGACCGCGGCGAAATCGCGGTCGGCAAGCGCGCCGACCTGATCCGAGTCCATGTGGCGCGCGACATCCCGGTGGTGCGCAGCGTCTGGCGGGAAGGGCAGCGTGTGGCATGACCGACATACTCACGACATCAACGGGCCATGCGGACGCAATCGGGCCGGGCCGACTCATTCTGTTGGTCGGACCGAGCGGCGCCGGCAAGGATACGCTGCTCGGGCTTGCCAGGGCCGCCTGCGCCGACGATGGCACCATCGCATTCCCGCGCCGCGTGATCACGCGGCAGGCCTCGGCCTCCGAGGACAATGAAGAGGTCAGCGCCGGCACTTTCGAGGCGGCGCTGGCGCGCGACGAATACGCCATGCATTGGGAAGCGCACGGCCACCGCTATGCAATATCGCGCGCCATCGACGACGAAATCCGCGCCGGGCACACTGTTGTCGGCAATGTTTCGCGCACCATCATTCCAGCGATGCGCCAGGCCTATGCCGACGTCACGGTGATCTCGATCACCGCGCCGCCGAACGTGCTTGCGGATCGGCTGGCGATGCGAAACCGCAGCAGCGACGGCAGGATCGAACAGCGCTTGAGCCGCACGGTCGATGAAGCCGCGCCCGACGTCACCATCGTCAATACCGGCAGCGCCGAATTTCACGCACGTCAGCTTGTGCGCGCGATCAAGGGCGAGAAGTGGGACGAGTAGAATAGGAGAAGCGATGACCATCGTCTCGACGATCGAACAACTCGAGGCCATCTACGGCTTTCCCAACGATGCTTCGACGGTGAAGGTCGCCGACCGCGTGACCCCGTCCTACCGGGCGCTGATGGATCAGTCGCCGTTCGCGGTGCTGGCGACCTGCGGGCCGGAAGGGCTGGATTGCTCGCCCCGCGGCGATCTCGCCGGCTTCGTGCGCATCCACGATGAAAAGACCCTGATGATGCCGGACCGGCGCGGGAACAACCGCTGCGACTCCCTCCGCAACATCGTGCGAGACCCGAGGATCGCGCTGCTGTTCCTGATTCCGGGCTCGGGCAGCACGCTGCGCGTCAACGGCCGCGCGCATGTTTCCGCCGAGCCCGAGCTGCTGGCGTCGTTCAAGATGGACGGCAAGGCGCCGCGCACCGTGATAGTCATGACGGTGGAGGAGATCTATTTCCAGTGCGCCCGCGCCATCGTCCGCGCCGATCTCTGGA
The DNA here is from genome assembly GCF_018130105.1 of Bradyrhizobium sp. AUGA SZCCT0160. Taxonomy (NCBI): domain Bacteria; kingdom Pseudomonadati; phylum Pseudomonadota; class Alphaproteobacteria; order Hyphomicrobiales; family Nitrobacteraceae; genus Bradyrhizobium; species Bradyrhizobium sp. AUGA SZCCT0160. Next base: position 206,196 of record NZ_JAFCMD010000004.1, on the reverse strand, counting down.
ATCCCGACAAGCGCGTCGATCCGAAGAACTTGCCGACACCAGGCGATATCCTGGCCGAGATGAGCGACAACACCGTGGGCGGCGAGAAATACGACCGCGAATGGCCGGAGCGTGCGCGGCAGACGATGTGGTGATTGCTGGTTCGCAAGCGCCGTTCGCTTTCCGGCTTAACAATCCGGCCTCTACTGCGGCAGGTCGGCTTCCCTTCGCTCTTTGAAGGAAGCCGCCCGGCTTGACCGGCCTCACGATTATCGTGACACTTCGGATCACCAGTCTCCGAAGGGGCGGAGGTGGCATTTCCAAACAGGGAGGTTTTGATGGTTCGTTTTTCAGCTGTCGTTGCAATTGCGTTCGCGCTTGCTGTTTTCGTCGGGGGATCGCTTGCGCAGGCCCAGAAGGCCTCAGACCCAAAGAGCCAGCCCGGTAGCGGCCAGTGCCGGCTTTCAAACGGACAAAAATGCTGATTTGATTTCGATCGGCCAGTGCGTAGCGCTGGCTGTCCTGGGCTCGCCGGCCATGCCGGTGAGCCCATTTTCGTCGGGTACTACCCTTGATTAGTTGCTGCGGGATCCTGACTTGCGGCGCTGCTGATGAATGCATTGAACCGCAGCGAGGCCTCGGCAAATCTCTTCAGAAACTCGGCCGTGCTTGCCTCGGCTTCGGGCAAGACATTGTCGACGAGCCCGCCACCCGCAACGGACTCAAGTTCCTCAACGCTCAGTTCGTGACTTTCACTGGTCATTGTCTCGCACCATTTTTGCGATGTCTCGCAGGCTGCGATCTTGGCGGACCACAATCAACGGAGATGTGACGTAAATCACGAAACGAAGGAGGCTGCCGGAGTGGTGGCTTCTTTGAGGTTTCCTGCCCGGTTGAGTGTTCTTAATGGGTCTGCAGGACGGGCGCTAGATTCCGTGGCTATGCCGTATTTTCAGAATCTGAACTGACTTCGGAAGCTCGATCAGAAAATCCTTGTCGCGCTCCAGGTGATGGATCCTGGATGGGTCTCCGCCCGTGAACCTGCTCATCGATTCCAGGCTTTCCCAATACGAGATGGTGATGAACTCGGTCTCGTTTTGTCTGTCCTCCCTGAACGTCTGGACGGCGAGGGCCTTCTCGATCAGCGGCTTGATGCCGACCTCGTAATTATAGGCCTCGTATTCGTCTGCCACGTCTGGAGTGGTCCTTCCGCGCCAAACGCGGGCGATCTGGGGTTTGGTCATGTAGGGCCTCCGGTCGGAAAACCCGCATGCGGATAAACCGTTCCAATCTAAACGGCTGCTCTATTCATGCCGGGCGCGGAGGGGGTTGACCCCTCCTTGTTGGGGGCCTGCCATCCGGGCACATGAACGGGTTGTTAAGAATTCCGCCGACGAAACGCGGTTGAAACAATCGCGAAACCAAATCGCCATGAACCCCGCGAAATCTTAGGCCGACTAACCATCGAACAGGAGATGATGACGATGATTAAAGTTGGCTCGAAGGAAGAAGTTGCCCTGCTGCTCGCATTGTTTGGCGTGCTCGATCTGCCGGTACAGGCGCCCAAGAAGCGCAAATGACACTGCTCGTCGCCCCACTGTTGTTTGTCTTGCTGGGCGTCGGGGCTGTCAAAGCCAAAAAGGCAGGCCTCTCCGGCTGGGAGGTCTTCCTCATGGTCGCAGTCGGCAGCCTGTGCATTCTGGTGGTGACGTTGGGATTCCTGATGTGGGGATTCCGCAACTTCGGTTAGCTCCGATTGATCAGCCAGACACCTGTGCTGCTGAGCGTCTACAAGTTGTCGTCGGCGCAAATGCGGATGCTATCGTTCCCGAGGGGCGTCGGTGGGTTGCCGGGCTATTGGCTACGTGCCCCGTGCCTGCCGGCCTATTCGGTCCAAATGCGCTCTCCGCACTGCTTGCACTCAAACATATGAGTGACCACTCCGCTTTCAGATTCCATGATCGTTTTGAGAAGCGTGAGTTTTCCTGCGCAGAAGCGGCAGTCGTGGTTTGATTGATCCCGAGCAGTGGCGATCTTCTCAGCTCGAAATAACTCCATGACGCCCCCTTCCCACAAAGGGTAGGGTACGGAGCGCCGGTTTCGTGAGGCGTAAATGGGCAACAACTGTTGCCCCGGGCGACAAAGTTAAGGATGAAGGTCGGTTGTCCACAGCAATCCACCGCCGCGCGCCGCCACGCTCGGGTCGTCAACCTTCGTGTCGACAGAAAAGCAATAGCGCCGCCGCAACGCCTTTTGCCGTCAGACGGCCGGCAACTGCCGCCCGGCCGCTTCAAAGTTGCCCTAACTTGTTATGTCGGGAGCCGGACTTAAAGTGATAGGTGAAGTCATCATCGGAATGAGCTTGGCAATTGCCGATGCAGCCGGTCAAACGTGTCGCGCTTCGTTTTCTGCGGTGGCAAGATCGCGGATCAATTCCGCTTCGGCTGCGTCCCTAGGAAGTTTTCGAGAGGCTTGATAATCCTTCATGGGTTTTCAGTCCCTATAGCTGCCTGGTTATTGAACAAAGCGCACCGACTACGCTGAAGCGACCCGTCGGGATTGAACGTGAGAACCGCTTGCAAAATCTCATCCGACGCGCGGAAGTGCAGGACAACATCGCTGCCGTTCCATTGCAGATCGATGAGATCGCCGGCACACGTTTCAACGAACCGTTGGTGCCAGTACGCAGCGATAGCGTGCGCGCCGCGCAATTCTTTCTTGTCCCCGCAGTCGCATTGCAGGGAAGCATCATCGGCATAACAATCAACAATGAAAAGGTCGCCCGCGCGATAGGCATCGAGCCAATCGATCGCGATAGCAATCAGATCGATGGAAGACATGGTCCCTATCCACCCCCGCGCGGCTGTCATTGCGCGCTCGAAGCGCGCGCAGATATGAGCAGAATTACGCCAAACGCGCTTGTTAAAGTGCGCCAATTTTTTGTTGTTTTGCCTCAACAGCGAATGGCACAAACTGCACATGCCAAGGGATGCAAGCGGGTATATCGTGTTGAATTCGCGAGCAATGCCCCGTGAGAGCACCCTGCCATGGCAGTCGAATTCCTCTATCGCGCAGGCATCATCGCCCTTGGCCTGATGAACGTCGGGCTGGTTGCTGTCCTATTGTTCGCAGGCGGCTAAAGCGGCAGCCGGCGACTTGAAACTCGCGGCTCGCCACCGGATGCACCCGCTCTTGGCGTCCAAACGGCCGCCGCGATAGGCAGGGTCTTGGCCTGACTTGACCCAGGCAGCCGCGCGCCGGGCCACCGGCGCACGGCCGCCTCAACATGGATTAGTAGCGCGGGCAAACCCAGTTGCCGTAGGTATCGTAGCCGCAGCCGCCGCCGTAATAGGCCCCAGCCGCCGCAGCGCCAACAGCAGCCGCGCCGACCGCTGCGCACCGTAGCCCCGACGATACCCGTAGCCGGCATAACCGTAGCGACCGCCGCGCACTGCGACAGCGCTACCCCGAGCACCTCGAACTGCGACCGCGCCGCCGCGGTAGCCACCACCGTGAAATCCGCCACCACCGCGATAAGCGCCACCGCCGCGACCGCGGGCGTCGGCATCGTCTGGGATCAAACTGGCGGCGAGCAGAACAAGTGCCGCAAAAGCAGCAAGAACATAGCGAAGCATGGCCGAACCTCTTTCTACAAACCCTGCCGGACAGGAAATTGCTGCGCTGTCAGTGCGGGGCATTGATGTAGATCAAAAGAACCTGTTCCTGGATTCATGGGGCGAGATGTCGGGTGCTGACACAGTGCCGACACAGCACTTTCGGCAAAACCGCGAAAATTCAAGTTGTGCCCGATTTCATGGTGAGCGCGGAGGGACTCGAACCCTCGACCCCATGATTAAAAGTCACGTGCTCTACCGCCTGAGCTACGCGCTCACTCGACGCGCTGTGTAGGGGGCGGGCCCCTGCGGGTCAATAGCGCCGGCGCCAGAAAATGTTGGGCCGTGCGATCCAAATTCCTGAGGTTCGGCTTGCGGTTAGTCCGGCTTCTTGAAGCAGGCTGCGCTGATCGATTCACCGTCCGTTAATTGGCTTCCCGGCGAATCTCGGATGCGACCGGCTGGGAGGGGCGCGCGACCGTCGGCAGCCGGACCGGGCGGATGCCGATCAGTTCCGCCGTCCGCACCGCGCTGTTGCGCCAGAAGGCGAACGAGTTGGTGCGGGAGTTCTCCAACAGCGCGATCGCGACCGCGGCCAGGAACGGCAGGCTTTGCAACACCAGCACGGCAGCGAACACGTAGATTTCGTGCACCTGCTTGTACCCGTTCGTGACGACCAGCACGGCAGCGCCAATCAGCAGCAGCACGCCGATCACGGCTTCCCAGAACGCCTGGAATTCGATCGACATCCGCGACAGACCGCCCTTGGAGGTGCGGGCAAAGGCGAGGTGCTCGGTGATCAGGCCCTGGGCAACGGCGCGCGACACGGTCCACTGCACGCTCATCGCCGCGATCATGGCGCCCAGCATCTGGCCGGCCTTGATCTTCACGCGCAGGCGATAGAGCGCGATGAAATGCACCAGCGAGACGACGAACGAGGCGATGATTGGAAACGTCAGGATCTTGTCGGGAACGGCGATGTCGGCAAACGCCACGATCGGAACCCAGATCAGGTTGAGGATCGCAACCACCACGCCAAGGCTCTCGGCGCCGAGCCAGTTCAGCCAGCCGAGCGAGAATTCCCGGCGTTGATCGGGGGTAAGCCGGCTCGCGCCGGGCAGGAAGCGCCGCCAGTGCTTCTTGACGATCTGGAAGCCGCCATAGGCCCAGCGGTGACGCTGCTTCTTGAACGCTTCATAGGTGTCGGGCAGCAGGCCCTCGCCATAGCGGACGTTGGTGTAGTGCGTCAGCCAGCCCTGTTGCTGGATGGTCAGGCCGAGATCGGTGTCCTCGCAGATGGTGTCGCTGGACCAGCCGCCAGCCATATCCATCGCGGAACGGCGGATCAGGCACATCGTGCCGTGCACGATGATCGCATTGAACTCGTTGCGCTGGACCATGCCGATGTCGAAGAAGCCGGCATACTCGCCGTTCATGATGTAGTGCATCAGCGACAGGTCACCGTCGCGATGCTCCTGCGGCGCCTGCACCAGGCCGACGCGCGAGTCCGCGAACACAGGGACGAGATCCTTCAGCCAGTCCGGATGCACGACGTAGTCGGCATCGATGATGCCGATGATTTCGGCGTCCGCTGCGGTACGCTCCATCGCGATGCGCAGCGCGCCGGCCTTGAATCCCTGCACCTTCTCGGCGTTGATGAACTTGAAGCGTTCACCGAGCGTTCGGCAATGATCCTGGATCGGCTGCCAGAATGCCGGATCGGGCGTGTTGTTGATGATGCAGACGCATTCGAAGTTCGGATAGTCGAGCCGCGACACCGCATCGAGCGTCTGCTTCAGCATCTCGACCGGCTCGAAATAGGCGGGAATGTGGATCGATACCTTTGGGAAGGTGACGTTCTCGCCGATGGTGGCGGGCGCCAGCGGCGCGCTCTTGGTGATCAGCCGGCGCGGGCCGCGGCCGAAGGCGACCGCCGCGATTTCCTCGATCCGCGCCATCGCGATCAGGACCAGCGGTACCAGCAGGATCAGGCCCAGCGTCAGCGCGAAGGCCGAGCCGAACACGAAATAGTGCCCGTCCCAATAGGCGAATACGGTGGCGACCCAGGCGCCGACGCCGTTTGCCGCGGCCGATAGCATGACGGTCTGCATGACCGTCGGCCGGTCGAGGCGCAGGATCGGCAGCGACAGCAGGATGCCGACGAGGACGGCGATCAGTGCGAGCTTCCAGTAGTTCTCGTTTACGATCGGGCCGGTCCAGGCGAATTTCGGCTCGCGCGACGCGTTCAGGATGCCCCAATAGGGACCGACGCCGCCTTCGAAGAATTTCCAGGGCTGATCGATCGCCTCGACGATATTGTAATCCATGCCGATGGCATCGGCCCTGGCGACGAAGTTGCGCAGCACGGAAGCCTGTTGGAACGGGCCGGGTTCGGCATTCCGCAAATTATAGCCCGCGCTCGGCCAGCCGAATTCGGCGATGACGATCCGCTTGCCCGGGAATTTCTCGCGCAGCAGCTGGTAGAGGTAGACTGCCTGATCGACGGCCTGCTTGTCCGTGAAATTTTCCCAATAGGGCAGCACGTGAGCGGCAATGAAGTCGACGGAGGAGGCCAGTTCCGGATTGTCGCGCCAGATGTTCCAGATTTCGCCCGTGGTAACGGGAACATTGACCGATTTCTTGACCCGCTTGATGAGGTCGATCAGGTCCTCGACCTTTTGCTCGCCGCGGTAAATCACTTCGTTGCCGACGACGACGCCGATGACGTTGCTGTTGCGCTTGGCGAGGGTGATCGCCGCGTCGATTTCGCGTTCGTTGCGGTCGGAATTCTTGTCGATCCAGGCGCCGACGGTGACCTTGAGGCCGAACTCAGCAGCGATCGGCGGAACCAGTTCGACGCCGCCCGTCGACGAGTAAAGGCGAATCGCCCGCGTCACCGTCGACAGCTTCTTCAGGTCGGCGCGGATTTTCTCGACTTGCGGAATATTGTCGACGTCGGGATGCGCAGATCCCTCAAACGGTGCGTAGGAGACGCTCGGCAAAATGCCGCGGAAATCGGGCGCCGGCTGCTTTTCCTGGAACAGACCCCACAACGCAGCATGAGCTGCGGTTACAAACAGCAGAACGGCGACGACGGCGCGCATCGGTGGTTAAACCATAACGGGGCCTGCATGTGGGAAAGCGAACCCGTCCCCTAGGTTCGACCGGCACGGCGGCGAGATTAAGGATAATCCTGCCGCACGAATTCACAACTGATATGACGCGATGGCGTTTTAAGGGCGCGGACTTGAACAAACGCTGAATAATCCCGTTCGTTCCGCGCGAGTGTTGCCGTTGATCCGACTGGCGATTTACTTCGCCGGTGCGGGGCTGGCGCTGGGGGCCGGCGAGGGGGATGCGGCTGGCGCTGGCGCCGCATTGCCGGCGGCCGCAGGCGCGGCCGGGCCGGCGGCAGCTGCCGCCTGGGGCTGGGCGCCCGGATTGATCCAGCAGGCATGGATCCGGCTCGACAGGGTTTCGGCGACCTTGGGGTCGATCTGGCCGCCAAACCGGGTCAGACAGCGGAAGGTGGCCTGAACATGGCCGCCGGGGCAGCCGAACCGGTCATAGAGGTCGAGGTGCCGGAATGCGGTATCGAGGTCGTCGAGCCACATCAGGCGGACCACGCGGCGGCCGAGCCAGACGCATTCCGGGTTTCCGGCCGGACCGTTGATGGCCTGCGTGGCTTCGACGAATTCGTCGGTCTTGCGCTGGTTGTCCCGGTTCACGTCTGCCGAATTGGCCGCCGGGGGCTTGCCGGGCTGGTCCGGGGCAGGGGTGCCGCTCTGGGCCAAAACCCCGCCTGATCCGATCAGGAGGACAAGGCCTGCAACGGCGAGGTGGCGCAAAACCGCACTTTTGAGATCAGGCCCACTTCGACGCATACATTCCCCGACTTGTTACATGGCCGCTGGAATTCCCGAAAAGGCAATTCCCACGGCTCGTGATGGCTTGGCTAGTTGCCGTCCAAATAGGTCTCCATTGCGGCGGAGACGCTGCCGGATTCCCATGACGGTTATTTCGGATTTTGTCCAGCAAAGTCACAACTTTATCGTCACGTGGTAAAATCGTCGCAGGGAGTACCTCGGGGCGGACTTTGGACTAGCTGTTTGGATTAGGTCTATCCTCCTGATAGATCACTCTTGGCAGAACGCCGGTGACCGGCTAATCGACGGTCCCCGCCCGGAGGATGGAACCGATTTCTTTTCGTACGCCGCTGGCGCTTCTCCTGACATCGCTAGGTATGATCGCAGCATTGTGGTGGTGGCTGGCCACCCCGATCACGCTCGTGCGCGCGCCGATCGACCCCAACGCCAAACTGCAGTGCGTCTCCTATGCGCCGTTCCGGGGCGAGCAGACGCCGCTGATTCCCACCACGCATATCGATGCCGAACAGATCACGCAGGATCTGACGCAACTTGCCAAGATCACCGACTGCGTGCGCACCTATTCGATCGAGAACGGGCTCGACCAGGTTCCCGCCATCGCCGCCAAGGTCGGGCTCAAGGTCATTCAGGGCATCTGGCTCAGCAGCAACCGGATCAAGAACTATTCGCAGATCGCCGTCGCAGTCGGCCTGACCAAGGAATATCCGGGTGTCATCACCGCGCTGGTGGTCGGCAACGAAGTGCTGCTGCGCGGCGAGATGACGACGTCGGATCTTGCGGCCTACATCCGCGCGGTCAAGCCGCAGGTCACCATTCCCGTCACCTATGCCGATGTCTGGGAATTCTGGCTGCGCAACCGCGAGATCTACGACGCGGTCGATTTCGTCACGATTCATATCCTGCCGTACTGGGAGGACATGCCGGTGCGCGCGAAGTTCGCCGCCTCCCATGTCGATTCGATCCGCAAGCGGATGGCGATCGCCTTTCCGGGCAAGGAGATCCTGATCGGCGAGACCGGTTGGCCCAGCGCCGGGCGGATGCGCGAGGGCGCGCTGCCGTCGCGCACCAACCAGGCGCGGGTGGTTTCCGAAATTCTCGATCTCGCCAAGCGCGAAGGCTTTCGCGTCAACCTGATCGAGGCCTACGACCAGCCGTGGAAGCGCCAGCTCGAGGGCACCGTCGGCGGCTATTGGGGCCTGATCGACGCGGCGCAGCGGGCGGTGAAATATCCGCCGGGCGAGGCCATCAGCAATTTCCCGTTCTGGAAGCTGCAGATGGGCTGCGGCATGGCGCTGAGCTTTTTCGTGTTTCTCGCGGGCTGGCTGACGTTGCGGCGGCGGCCCTGGCAGCCGCGGCTGGCCGCCTGGCTCGCGGTCGGCACCTCGGCGACGATTTCCGGAATGCTGCTCGGCGTCGCCGCCGACAAGATGTTCTATGAGAGCTACGGGACCGGCGGCTGGCTGCAATGGGGGGCGCTGCTGGCGGCCGCGATCGCGTCCCCGATGCTCTGCGCCAACGCGGCGATGTCGGGACGGCCGCTGCCGACCTTCCTCGAATTGCTCGGCCCGCGCGATGGCCGGACCGGATCGGTGCTGTCAGTGCTGCTTGGCCTGACTCTGGTTGTCGCCACGGTGATCGGCGCGGAGACCGCGCTCGGTTTTGCGTTCGATCCGCGCTATCGCGATTTTCCGTTCGCTTCGCTGACCATGGCCGTGGTGCCGTTTGCCGCCTTGATGCTGGTCAACCGGCCGAAGGAGGGCACTCGCCCGATCGCCGAATCGGCCTTTGCCGGACTGCTCGTGGTGGCCACGCTCTATATCGGAATCAACGAAGGTCCGCAGAACTGGCAGGCGATGTGGACCTGCGCGATCTACTTCCTGCTCGCGCTTACGCTGTGGCGGGCGCGGGCCGCGCAAAGCCCAAAATAAGCAGCCCGATCGCGAGCCCCGACAGCACGACATTATAGAGCACGATCCCGAGCCCGGCCGCGATCAGCCCGCCGGTCAAAAGCACGATCGACGGTCGCATCACGTGAAGCACCGCGATGATCAGGGCGACGATGCCGAACACCGAATTCTTGAACAGGGTGGTGGCGAGCGTACGGGCCTTGCAGATCATCGTCTGCAGCCCGGCGTCGCACGCCAGCGCGACGGTCGAGAACTCGACCGCGAGATAGCGCAGATAGAGCGCGTAGCCGACGGTGACGAAACCGACCACCAACAGGAACTGCACCTGATAGGGCGTCAGGCGGAACGGAGTTTTTTTCACAGCGGCATTTTCTCGAGCTCGGAGGGATGGCGGGGCGAATATGGTCGGGAATGGCCGCCGGGACAAGTCACTGCAGGACATTAAGGGGCATCAAAAACAGTTCAGAATTTTTCCGCAACCCTTTGTATTATAAGTAAATATCTATTGGCCCCGCTTGCCGAACCAGGACGAGACTGAGGTCGTTGCCGCTGTTTCCGGCTTCTTTGCCGGCTCCTCCACGGCTCCGACAGGGGCGCGTTTCGTCACCGCACCCCGCCGGCGGGGCGCGGGTTTTGCGCTCGGCGCGGGCAATGGGTTGTCGCCGGTCAGCGACAGCCTCTGGCCGTCGAAGATCGCCGTCTCGCAGTTCCGCTTGTTTTCGGTCAGGACGGCGCAGATCCGGGCGGCAGCTCCGGCGTCGTTGATGGGACCGGCCACCAGTCGAAGCTGCATACCGAGCCCGTTGGTGCTTTCCTTGACGACGATGATCGGGCGCAGCGCGGCGAGCGGCGCGTTCGATCTCGATTTCAGCAGCCCGCGCCACAGCGCGCGCAGGCCGGGAACCGAATTGGCGGTGCCGAGATCGACCCCGAATTGGGTCCGCTGGACCGGGACCCTCGGGCCGGTTTCCTCGTCCGCCTCGGCGTCCGTGGCCGGTGCGGCCGCCATCACTTCCGGGATCGGGCTCGCTGTCACCGGACTCAAGGGCCTGGCGGGTTCGATCAGTTTCGTGGCGGACGGATCGGGCGGCGCCATGAAGGACTGTGAGGCGACCAGCGGCGTTGCCGGCGTCGCAGCGTCGGCCTTCGCAGCCTCGATCCTCACGGTATCGATTTTCGCCGTATCGGACTTTATCCCTTCAGGCTTGCCCGTCTCAGGCTTTACTGCCTCAGCTTTGGCCAATTCAGGCTTGGCGGCTTCAGGCCTTATCGGGTCGGTCTTCTTTGCTTCGATCTTCGGTAACTCGGGCTTGATGGTTTCCTTGGCCGTTTCCTTGCCAGGTTCTTTGGCCGAATCCTTGGCAACGGATGAAACCGCCGCCGGACCCGGTTCGGCGGGGATCGGATTGGAACCGGATTTGTCAGGCGCGGCCGCAGCAGTCTGCGTCGTCACCGGCGCCACGGTGGGGGCGGGAGTTTGCGCGGCCTGGGAAGCTTGGGGCTCGGCAGGCGAAGGCGCTGCCGGGGCGGGCGATGCCGCGGCGGAATTCTGGCGGGCGATGGATCCGGTCACGGAGTCCAGCCCGCGTTCCAGGCCGGTGACGCGGCTATAGAGCCGGTCGCGATCGCTGTTGAGCGTATCGATGGCCGCTGCGAGCCGCCGCGCCTCGCGTTCCGTTCGACTGGCAATATTCTGGATCTGCTGTGCTCGCTGGTTGAGATCGGTCGCGGCCATCTGGTCGCGCTTCCATCCAGACTGGGTCTGGTTGGCCATCACGGCGACGACGACCGCGGCCACCGCACCGACGCCCCACGATCCGAGCCGCCACAGCGCGCGGCGGTCGAGATCCTCTTCCTCGGCCAGCAAACCGCTCAGCACGCCGCCGGTATCGTCCGTCCCGAGGCCGCCAGCGCGATGGTCGGAATTCTTGGCCAAACGTCTTTGGCCCTCCCGAGGCCTGCCGAATCACAGGTCAAACATTAACAGGAATTCTGCCATGATCTTGAATCCGGAACTTTGCGGGACGGCGAATCGGGTTTCCACTCACAGCGAAAACACCTAAAGACGGCGCCGTTGCTTTTGGCCCCGATAGGGATTTTTGTTTTGACGCGTTTTCTTCACGCGAACCGGATGCCACTTCGCTGGAAAACGCTCTAGTAGAGGACTTCTCATGACTGCTCGATCCAGCCTGACGGTGGTGCTCGCGGCCGGCGAGGGGACGCGGATGCGGTCCGCGCTGCCGAAAGTGCTGCACCCGGTGGCCGGCCAGTCGCTGCTGGCGCATGTGCTGGATGCCGCCCCGAAAGGCGCGGGCGCCTCGCTCGCCGTCGTGATCGGTCCCGATCACAAGGCGGTCGCCGACGAGGTTGCACGGAGGCGTCCCGATGCCGCGACCTTCGTCCAGCGCGAACGCCTCGGCACCGCGCATGCGGTGCTGGCGGCGCGCGAGGCACTGGCGCGCGGCGCCGACGACCTGATCGTCGCCTTCGGCGATACGCCTTTGATATCGGCCGAGACGTTTGCGCGAATGCGCGCGCCGCTGGAGAAGGGGGCCGCGATCGCCGTACTTGGCTTCCGCGCCGCCGACCCCACCGGTTACGGCCGGCTGCTCGTCGAGGGCGAGCATCTGGTGGCGATCCGCGAGCATGCGGATGCCAGCGCCGAGGAGCGCAAGGTCACGCTGTGCAATGCCGGGGTGATGGCATTCGACGGCAAGAAGGCGCTCTCGATCCTCGATCGGATCGGCAATGCCAACAGCAAGGGCGAGTATTATCTCGTCGATGCGGTTGCACTCGTCAGGGACATGGGATTGGAGGCCGTCGTGATTGAAACCAGCGAGGACGAAGTGCGCGGAATCAACACCAAGGCGCAGCTCGCCGAAGCGGAAGCGGTGATGCAGGCGCGGCTGCGCAAGGCAGCGCTCGATGCCGGCGTGACGCTGATCGCGCCGGAAACCGTGCATCTTGCCGCCGACACCACCTTCGGCAACGACGTCACCATCGAGCCGTTCGTGGTGATCGGCCCCGGTGTCAGCATCGCCGACGGCGCGGTGATCCATTCGTTCTCGCACATCGTGCAGGCCTCGATCGGCAAGAAGGCGTCCGTCGGCCCGTATGCGCGGCTGCGGCCGGGCACATCGCTCGGCGATGGTGCGCGGATCGGCAATTTCGTCGAGACCAAGGCCGCTCACCTCGAAGCCGGCGTCAAGGTCAACCATCTCTCCTACATCGGCGACGCCCATGTCGGCGCCAATTCCAATATCGGCGCCGGCACCATCACCTGCAACTATGACGGCTTCTTCAAGCACAAGACCACGATCGGCGAGGGCGCTTTCGTCGGCACCAATTCGTCGCTGGTGGCGCCGGTGAAAATCGGCAAAGGCGCCTATATCGGTTCGGGCTCGGTCATCACCAAGGACGTGCCCGACGATGCGCTGGCCGTCGAGCGCAGCCCGCAGAACAACCGCGACGGCGGCGCGGCGCGCTACCGCGAGATGAAGCTGCGGGCGAAAGCGAAGAAGGAAGGTTGAGGGCGAGGGCACGAGCTCTCTCCACGTCATTGCGAGCGTAAGCGAAGCAATCCATAGCTCGGCTAGCTGCGGCATGGATTGCTTCGTCGCTGTCGCTCCCTTGCGCAAACGCTTCGCGTTTGTCGCAGGCAATGACGGCGATAGAGCAGCTCCGCACAACGCTGTCGTCCTCCGCGAAAGCGGGGGACCCAGTACGCCGCGGCTTCTCGGTTCTATCATTGGCGTCTCTGGGATACTGGGTCGCCCGGTCAAGCCGGGCGATGACAACTGAGCGTGTGTTCGCATTCTCGCGACGCATTGCGCCCGAGATTTTCTGAAAACTTCCCGCCCTCTCAATTCAGAGGGCGCAGGGAATGCCGGATGCGCGCTGCACCCGCGGTCTCATGTGCGATTGTGCTAAAAAAGCTGCACATGAGCATACAGGGCAGCGGAGAACATCCGACATTCCCTGCGCAATGGCTTTACGGCTTATAACGCGCTCTCCCCGGTGAGACGGCCTCTATTGCCACCGTCGCCTTGCAGATCGCTCCGCAAGACTTGACGCCGTTACGGGCGCCAGGACCACACGCTTTCGCCGTACGCTTCAGCCGCGACCGTCCATCGCAACTGTTACGTCCACCGCAACCCGCCCCTCGTCGTGACGACGGCCGACGCCCTCTGAGTGGGACGGGATAACGCAAACTCGTAGAGATGATTTGCCCGACGGCGAAAGCGAAATATTTTTTATTTCGGGGCTTGACACGATTTCCGTAAATCAGAAGTGATTTGCCCGTCGGGTTGTTTTGTCGCAGTCAGCGTCCGTGCGGCGGATCACGGAAGTCCTGTCCCCCCAACAAATAGTGTGAGGCGGCAAACGAGGGGATTCGCCCGAGCACCGATGAGGAGGATGCCAATGAACATCGATATGCAGAATGACAGCCGAGTGCGGCAGAACGACAACCGATCCCTTAACGACGACGAGCTTGGTCGCGTGCAAGGCGGCGTCAACGTGCTCGACGTTGCGAAGGCCGTGTTGACCACCATCAGCACGGTCCTGCGCATGGCCAACGGTCGCCCGCAGCTTTGATCTGACCAAACCGGGGCGCGGCAGGCCGCTGACGCCGCACTCGTGACCGGTTCGGCCGAAATGAAGTGGATCAACGGCTGGTCGATCGCGGGCACATTCGAGGGCGAGTTCTCGAATGTCACTCGTTCCTACGCCGGCAAGGGTGTGGTGCGTTACGCCTGGTGAGGCGGGACGGCGAGGGCGCTCGCTACAAGCCAGTTCGCCCACTGCAAATCCCGCTTATCTCCTCGTTCAATTGGCCGCTGTGGCCGAATTAGCGCACAACCGTTTAAAGCGGTCGGACCGGTGCCGTCGCGTTGCTGCCGATCCCCCGCATCGATAGGGTCGGAGCCTGAATCGTACGCTATACTTATATTTACTAGGAAATTGCGATGGCGCAGCAACTGCTCAACAGGCGCCATCGCGCGACGTCGGACACCGCACTAACGGGATCGCTGGCACGGCTCGTTCGCCCAATTGCGATGGGGGCGTTCAGCGCGGCAGCCGCCGTGCTGACCAATGTGGCGCTCACCGACCGAGCCGCTGCACAGACCTGGAATGGCACCGGAGACTGGAGCGTCGCGGCCAACTGGACGCCCGCCAGCGTTCCCGATGCGATCGACGCAACTGCGACGTTCAACGCGGTCAGTCCTTTCACCAGCGTCGGCGTTGGTCTGAACGGCGGTCCGTTCACGGTCGGTACGCTGAACCTCGATAGTTCCATCGCCAACAGCGGCTATGGCTTTCAAGTCGGGACGTTGATCATGCAGGTCAGTGCAGGGTCGGCGGCGATCAATGTTCAGACCAGCAATATCACAGTGGACTTTTTTTCCACCACAACGCTGCAACTGAATTCCAATACGGTGATCACCACTGCGAGCTCCGCAGCGCATCTAACAGTCGACGGCCTGGTCGCTGGAGCCGGCGCATTGACCATCGCGGGTCCCGGCACCGTTATTCTGAATAATGCCAACACCTTCACCGGCGGCACCACGATCACGTCCGGCACGGTCGAGATCGGGGACGCCGCTGCGCTCGGGACGAACAATGTGCGCTTCGACGCCGGCGCCTTGCGGTCGACTGTCACCGGCTCGCTCACAAACCAGATAACCGTGAACGGCGGCGGAGCTTCACGCATCAGTGCGGCCAATGGCCAGACCTTGACCCTCACGGGCTTCTTTTCCGCGAACGCCGGCGCGGCCGGGATCCAATTCGGCGAGGCAGGCGGCACCGGCACGGTGGTCTGGTCGAACGTTGGCGCCGGATTCGGCGGCGCGCCAGCCTTCACGGTGGATGTTCTGGGCGGCACGTTGCGCGGTACCAGCGGCACGCTCGGTTTCTTCGCGGGTAACGCAACCGCCACGAACATCGCCGCCGGTGCGACGATCGATTTCGCGTCTCCAGGAATTCTCGGTACCTCGCGTGTCGCCAATCTTCAGTCGGCCGGCACCGTGATCATCAGCGGTCCCTCGCTGCTGGCCGGCGGCGGCCAGTCGAGCGGGGCGATCACCGGCGCCGGAGGCCTCACCGTCGCAACGCCGAACACCGTCGGCGGCAGCACGGGTCTGCTCGTCCTCTCCGGCACCAACACCTATGCCGGCGGCACGACGATTCAGACCGGTGCCACCCTGCAGCTCGGCGCCGGCGGCACCACCGGCTCGATCCTCGGCGACGTCGCGAACAGCGGCACGCTCGCCTTCAACCGCTCGGACGCGGTCCAGTTCGACGGCGTTGTCTCAGGTAGCGGCGCGCTGCAGAAGGACGGGGCCGGCGCGCTCAACCTTACCGGCAACAACACCTACACCGGCAACACGACCGTCAACGCAGGCCTGCTTGCGGTGAACGGTTCGATCTCGTCGTCGGCGATGACCACGGTGAACGCCGGCGCAACGCTCGGCGGCAACGGCACCGTCGGCAACACGACGATCAATGGCGGCACGCTCGCGCCGGGCAATTCGATCGGGCTTTTGACCGTGCAGGGCAGCCTCGTGCTTACGGCGGCATCGAGCTATCTGGTCGAGGTCTCGCCGTCCAACGCCGATCGCGTCAACGTCACCGGCGCGGCGACGCTCGGCGGCGCGACGGTGAACGCGAATTTTGCGGCGGGCACTTACGTCGCCAAACAGTACACCATCCTCAACGCGGCGGGCGGCGTGAACGGTACGTTCAGTGGTCCGGTCAACACCAATCTGCCCGGCGGATTCAACTCGAGCCTGAGTTACGACGCCAACAATGCGTATCTCAACCTCGCGCTCAATTTCGTGCCGCCGCCGGGCACGGGGCTCAATGTCAATCAGCAGAACGTCGGCAACGCCATCGTCAATTTCTTCAACACCACAGGTGGCATTCCGATCGTGTTCGGCGGATTGACACCGTTCGGGCTGACACAGATCTCCAGCGAGACCGCCACCGGTTCGCAGCAGACCACGTTCAATGCGATGAACCAGTTCATGGGGGTGATGACCGATCCGTTCATCGCCGGCCGTGGCAATCCGATCAGCGGCGGTGGCAATCCGAATGCATATGCGGAGGAGAGCCTCGCTTATGCCGCCAAGCGCAAACCGAACGATGCGCTGGCGGCGATCTACACCAAGGCGCCGCCGATCGCGCCGAGTTTCGAACAACGCTGGAGCGTGTGGGCGGCAGGCTTTGGCGGGTCGCAGACGACGGACGGCAATACGGTGCTTGGGTCGAACAACACGCGTAGCAGCCTCGCTGCTGGTGCCGTCGGCGCCGACTATCGCCTCTCGCCGAACACGATAGCCGGTTTTGCATTGGCCGGCGGCGGCACCAATTTCAGCGTCAATGGATTTGGCTCCGGCCGATCCGACCTATTCCAGGCCGGTGCATTCATCCGGCATACTATCGGCCCGGCCTATATCACCGGCGCGCTGGCCCTTGGCTGGCAGGATGTCACCACCGATCGCACCGTGACGGTCGCCGGCATCGACCGCCTGCGCGCACAGTTCAACGCCAACGCCTGGTCGGGCCGCGTTGAAGGCGGCTATCGCTTCGTGTCGCACGGTTTTGGCTGGACGCCGTACGCGGCCGGACAGTTCACGACGTTCGAACTGCCAGCTTACGCCGAGCAGGCGATCGTCGGCGCCAACACCTTTGCGCTCGCGTACAACGCCAAGAGTGTCACCAGCACCCGCAGCGAACTCGGCCTGCGCACCGACAAATCATACGCCGTGCAGAACGGCGTCTTCACGCTGCGCGGCCGCGCGGCCTGGGCGCATGACTTCAATCCGGACCGCTCGATCGGCGCCACGTTCCAGACGCTGCCGGGTGCATCCTTCGTCGTCAACGGCGCGCGGCAGGCCGCGGATGCAGCGCTGGTGACCGGCTCGGCCGAGATGAAGTGGATCAACGGCTGGTCGATCGCCGGCTCCTTCGAGGGCGAGTTCTCCAACGTGACCGAAAGCTACGCCGGCAAGGGCGTGGTGCGCTACGCGTGGTGAGGCGGCGGGCAGGGCTGGACATTGCCCTCCGCGCCGGGTTCGCCTAAGTCCATTGGACGCCGCTTACCAATGGCAAACGTTAAGCTTTCCGCTTAAGACTGTCTCAATCCGCAATAATTATTGAGTAGGTGGGTAGCCGCGTTTCCCGTTAAGGGAACGTGGCGTTGCTTCGGCAATTTTTCGACGATTTGGGGATATTAAACCGCATGTGCGGCATTGTCGGCATTCTCGGACGCGCTCCGGTCGCGGAGCAGTTGGTGGATTCGCTCAAACGCCTGGAATATCGCGGCTATGATTCGGCCGGCGTCGCCACGCTGGAAGGCGACCATCTGGCGCGGCGCCGCGCCGAGGGCAAACTGAAAAACCTCGAAAAACGGCTGGAGGCCGAACCGCTCGCCGGCCATACCGGGATCGGGCATACCCGCTGGGCCACCCACGGCCGGCCGACCGAGAACAACGCGCACCCGCACGCGACCGAACGCGTCGCCGTGGTCCATAACGGCATCATCGAGAATTTTCGCGAGTTGCGCGAGGCGCTGGAGAAAAAGGGCGCGGTCTTCAGGACCGAAACCGATACCGAGATCGTGCTGCATCTGGTCGACAATCTGCTCGGCCAGGGCATCGGTCCCGTGGAAGCGGTGAAGGCGGCGCTGTCGCAATTGCGCGGCGCGTTCGCGCTCGGCTTCATCTTCGCCGGCGACAATGATTTGATGATCGGCGCCCGCAACGGCCCGCCGCTGGCGATCGGTCACGGCGACGGCGAAATGTATCTGGGATCGGACGCGATTGCGCTCGGGCCCCTGACCAACACCGTCAGCTATCTCGAAGACGGCGACTGGGTGGTGCTGACGCGCAAGGGCGCCACCATCTACGACAAGGACAATGCGATCGTGCAGCGCGACGCGATCAGGCACACGGCGTCGAGTTCGCTGGTCGACAAGGCGAACTACCGCCACTTCATGGCCAAGGAAATCCACGAGCAGCCCGAAGTGGTCGGCCATACGCTGGCGCGTTACGTCGACATGGCGACCGACCGCGTGATGCTGCCGGTGACGCTGCCGTTCGATTTCAGGGGTGTGCAGCGCATCGCGATCGTCGCCTGCGGCACCGCGAGCTATGCCGGCCATATCGCCAAATACTGGTTCGAGCGGCTCGCCCGCGTGCCGGTCGAGGTCGATGTCGCCTCGGAATTCCGTTACCGCGAGGCGCCGCTGCGCAAGGGCGATCTGGCGATCTTCATCTCGCAATCCGGCGAGACCGCCGACACGCTGGCGGCGCTGCGCTATGCCAAGTCGCAGGGCGTCCACACGCTCTCGGTGGTCAACGTGCCGACCTCGACGATAGCGCGCGAGAGCGAAACCGTGCTGCAGACGCTGGCGGGGCCCGAGATCGGCGTCGCCTCGACCAAGGCGTTCACCTGCCAGCTGATGGTGCTGGCCGCGCTGGCCGTTGCCGCCGGCAAGGCGCGCGGCGAATTGTCCGACGAGGACGAGACCAAGCTGGTCCACGGCCTCGTCGAAGTTCCCCGCCTGATGGCCGAGGCGCTGACGACCGAACTGCAGATCGAAAAGCTGGCGCGCGACATCGCCAAATGCCGCGACGTGCTCTATCTCGGCCGCGGCACCAGCTATCCCCTGGCGCTGGAAGGCGCGCTGAAGCTGAAGGAAATCTCCTACATCCACGCCGAGGGCTATGCCGCCGGCGAGCTCAAGCACGGTCCGATCGCGCTGATCGACGAGAACATGCCGGTCGTGGTGATCGCGCCGCATGACCGGGTGTTCGAAAAGACCGTCTCCAACATGCAGGAGGTCGCCGCCCGCGGTGGCAACATCATCCTGATGACGGACGCCAAGGGGGCTGCGGAGGCGACCATCGAATCCCTGGTCACCATCGTGCTGCCCGACATGGCCGCGACCTTTTCGTCCATGGTCTATGCCGTTCCGGTGCAGCTTTTGGCCTATCATACCGCCGTGGTGATGGGCACCGACGTCGATCAGCCGCGAAATCTGGCCAAATCGGTCACGGTCGAATAGCCGCAGGGGTGTGCTTGCCGGCATCTCGGGCCTTCAAAAACCTGCTAGGATGGCTTAGCTGGAACAAGACCGGCTGCCCCCGCGACCTGGAACCGCAATGAATCCCCAAGATTTGCCACCGTCCACCCCGGCCGAAATCCCGCCGGAAGTCGTCCATACCGGCCTGATGGCCCGTTTCCGCAACTACTTCCTCACCGGCCTGGTGGTCGCCGGACCGATCGCAATTACCTTTTATCTGACCTGGTGGTTCGTCACCTGGGTCGACGGCCTGGTGCGGCCGTTCGTGCCGATTGCCTACCGGCCGGAAACCTACCTGCCGTTCGGCCTGCCGGGTTCCGGGCTGGTCATCGCCGTGGTGGCGCTGACGCTGCTCGGCTTCCTGACCGCCAACCTGATCGGGCGAACGCTGGTCGACCTCGGCGAAAGGCTGCTCGGCCGCATTCCGGCGGTGCGCGCGATCTATCGCGGCGTCAAGCAGGTATTCGAGACCTTGTTCTCGGGGAAGGGATCGAGCTTCCGCCGCGTCGGCCTGGTCGAGTTTCCCTCGCCCGGCATGTGGTCGATCGTGCTGATTTCGCAATCGCCGAGCGTGGAGATTTCCAGTCGCCTTCCCAGCAATGACGAGCACATTTCGGTGTTCCTGCCGTGCGCCCCGAACCCGACCACGGGGTTCTTCTTCTATGTGCCGAGGAGCAAGATCCTCGAAATCGAAATGAGCGCCGAAGACGCCGCGACCCTGATCATGTCCTGCGGCGTGGTGCAGCCGGGCTCCGATCCGCAGAAGAAGATCGCGGCACTGGCTGCGACGGCGCAGGCCGCGCAAGCAGCGCGTGCCGCCAACGCGGTCACGCTGCAGCCAGCGAAGGTGGAGTAGGGCACCGTCTCTCTCCACGTCATTGCGAGGAGCCCTTGCGACGAAGCAATCCATCTATCCGTTATGCCGCGCGATGGATTGCTTCGCTGCGCTCGAAATGACGGCTGATCGAGTGTCACCCAGCCCCGATCAGCGGAATCGCTTCATCCCGCTCATACAAATACAGCAAGCAGCGCAGCGCTTCGCCGCGGTCGCCCTTGAGTTTCGGATTGTCCTTCATGATCCGCAGCGCCTCGTCGCGGGCTTGGGTGATGAGCTGGCCGTGGACTTCGGAGCGGGCGATGCGGTAGCCGGGCAGGCCGCTTTGCCGGATGCCGAGCACATCGCCTTCACCGCGCAGTTTCAGATCTTCCTCGGCGATCCGGAATCCGTCTGACGTTTCGCGGATCACTTTCAGCCGGGCGGTCGACATCTCGTTGAGCGGCTCCTTGTAGAGCAACAGGCAGGTGGACGCCTCCGAACCGCGCCCGATGCGGCCGCGCAATTGATGCAATTGGGCGAGGCCAAAGCGTTCGGCGTTCTCGATCACCATGATCGACGCGGCGGGAACGTCGACGCCGACTTCGACCACGGTGGTGGCGACCAGGAGGCCGATTTCGTGGGCGGCGAACTGGGCCATCACGCGGTCCTTTTCGGCGCCCTTCATCTGGCCATGAACGAGGCCGACGCGGTCGCCAAAACGCTGTTGTAAGCGCTCGAAGCGCTCGGTGGCGTTGGTGAGGTGCTCGATGCCTTCGGCCTCGGACTCTTCCACCAGCGGACAGATCCAGTAGACCAGCTTGCCGGCCTTGAGCGCACGGCCGACGCCGTCGACCACTTCGTCGAGCCGGCTGTTGGGAACGGTGCGGGTGTCGATCGGCTGCCGGCCGGCCGGCTTCTCGCGCAGTTCCGAGACGTCCATGTCGCCGAAATAGGTCAGCACCAGCGTGCGCGGGATCGGCGTCGCGCTCAGCACCAGCACATCGACGGCCTCGCCCTTGTTGGTCAGCGCCAGCCGTTCGCGCACACCAAAACGATGCTGTTCATCGACCACGGCGAGCGCCAGCGATTTGAAGATCACATCGTCCTGGATCAGCGCGTGGGTGCCGACCAGAAAATCGATCTCGCCGGCTTCCAGCTGGGCCAGGATTTCCCGTCGCTCCTTGCCCTTTTCGCGCCCCGTGAGGATCGCCACGCGCATGCCGGCGCGTTCGGCCAGCGGCGTGATGGTCTTGATGTGCTGGCGCGCCAAAATTTCGGTCGGCGCCATCAGTGCCGCCTGCTTGCCGACCTCGGTCACGGCTGCGGCCGCCAGCAGCGCCACGACCGTCTTGCCGGATCCGACGTCGCCCTGCAGCAACCGCAGCATCCGCACCGGCTGTCGCAGATCCCCGGTGATGGCGGCGACCGCGTCGCGCTGTGACGCCGTCAGCGCGTAAGGCAGCGCATCGATGATCCTGCTGCGCAGATGGCCGTCACCGGCGTGGCGGTCGCCGGCCGGCCGGCGCAATTGCGCCCGCACCAGCGCCAGCGCCAGTTGACCCGCCAAAAGTTCGTCGAAGGCGAGCCGCGACCAGAACGGGCCATCGGGGAGGATGTCCGTGAGTTCGACCGGAATATGGACTCTCGTGAACGCTTCCCGGATGGGCGGGAAGTGGCAGCGGCGGATCACTTCCGGGCTGATCCACTCGGGCAGTTCGGGGAGTTTTTGCAGCGCCTGGGCGACCGCGCGGCGCAGCGAGCCGAGCGCGAGGCCTTCGGTCAGCGGATAGACCGGATCGATGCCGGTCAGTTTCGCAAAAGCCGCTTCATCCACGATGTTGGTGGGGTGCACGATCTGGGGAATCCCGTCGTACATCTGCAAGGTGCCCGACACGTAGCGCTTCTCGCCTACGGGAAGTAGCTTTTCGACATAGCCGGGCTTGGCGCGGAAGAACGTCAACACCACGTCGCCGGTGTCGTCGCTGGCGTAGACGAGGTAGGGCGCCCGCGAATTGCGCGGCGGTGGCGGCCGGTGGCGATCGACGGTGACTTCGAGCGTCACCACGGTTCCCTGCACGGCCTCGCGGATCTTTGGCCGCGCCCGGCGATCGATCACGCTGGCCGGCAGATGCAGCAGCAGATCGACCAGCCGCGGCGTCTCGCTGCGGCCGAGCAGATAGCGCAGCAATTTGTCCTGCTTCGGCCCGACGCCAGGAAGCGTCGTGACCGGAGCAAACAGCGGATTGAGCAAAGGAGGGCGCATTGAGGAAGCTAAGTCCGTTTCGGCCGGGAATGCCCGGCTTTGTAGCGAACGTCCACGGCTTTTTTCGTGCCGCAGAACCTACGATGCCTGAAACGCGGCGCCCTTGAACCGCTTGACCGGGCTGCCGCGCTCGAGGCGATCATGTGCGGCATGGGCGTCATTCCGCGCGGTGATCGCTTCCAGTTCGCCCTGCAGCCTGATCAGTGCCGCAATCCGCTCCAGTGCCAGCGCCTTGTTCCGATGCTGCGAGCGTTCCTCGCGCGCCACGACGGACAGGCCGGTCGCAATGTGCGTCGCACGCACGGCGCTCTCGGTCTTGTTCTGGTGCTGACCGCCGGGGCCGCCGGCCCGGAAGGCTTCAAAGCGAACGTCGTGCGCTTTCGGCGCTTTCGGCGCTTCGGGCGGTGCCGGAAGTTCGAAAACACCAATGAACCAGTTTTTGCGCTTGTGATGTGGCCGGAGCGAGCTTGGCGCCACCCACTGGATCGAACCGATCCATGGCCGAGCAAAGGCCGCGGCAGCGTCGCCGTGGATCACTGTTATCGCCGATGCCGGACCATGCCCGTCCGGATTCGGTCCATTCACGCAATCGATATCAAGGCCGAGTGCGGTCGCTTCGGCGGTGAGGGCCGCAACAGTCTTTGCGAGCGCGATCCGGCATTCTGCCGGACCGCGTCCGCTGGTCAGGAGAAGCCGGATCATCGGCGATCCTCCTTCCAGGATTTTTCGCGCTTGCTGCTGCTCGCTGCGACGCTGGATTGCGCCTTCTTGAACGTCACCAGCGGCCGGAACGTCGCCACCACGCGCGCCAGGCCGAACTCGACGAGGTCGGCGATGACGCGATCGATGTTCTTGTAGGCCTCCGGCGCCTCTTCCACGAGCCGGCCGCGATCCCCGCAGACGACGATGCCGCCGTACGGATTGCGCTCCAGCCGTGCCACGTCGGATTTCTTGCCCCGCACGCGGCCGTGCATGGATGCCCGGTCGTATTTGCGGCCCGCACCATGCGCGAGCGAGGCGAGCGCCTCGGTTCGCATCGGAGCCAGCGGCTCCACCAGATAGGACAGCGTCCCGCGCGATCCCGGCACCGGCACCAGCCCGCGATCGGAAGCCGCCGCGCCTTTCCGGTGCAGCGCCAGGACGTCGCCGCCGACAGAGCCCTGACGCTCGACCATGTTGTGGGCCAGATCGTTGACAGGACGCAGGTCCGCACGCGCCGCCGCTGCGGCCCGCTCGGCGATGATGCGACGGTTGAGCTTGGCCCATCGCACGGCGTGATCATGCGCATCCATGTAGGACTTGCCCTCATCGCTCGCGGGATCAAGCGATGCTTGACCGTTCGACAGGACGCGCTCCAGGATCGAGTAACCAAGACCCCGCGAGCCGGAATGGACCAGCACATAGGCCTGATCCCGGTCCAGTCCCGCCTGCGCGGCCGTCTCCGGGATGAGGATTTCCTCGATCGCCTGGATCTCGCAGAAATGGTTGCCGCCGCCGATGCTGCCGAGCGAGGCATCATACGTCGTGGCGTCAAGGCCGGCATCGACCAGTACACCGGCGACATCGCCATCCCAGGGGTGATCGAGGGAGCTCAAGCGGTCGGCCAGTTGGTCGAACCGCAGCTTGCGCACCGCGATATCGAGCGCAAACAGCCCCATGCCGCAGCCGATGTCGGAGCCGACCAGCTGCGGATGAATCCGGTCGGCCAGAATGGCGCAGCCGACAGGACCATATTTGCCGGGATGCAGATCCGGCATGGTGGCGACCGCCCGGACGCCGGCTAGGCCAGCGACCTGTTCGAGTTGAAGCGTGGCATTGCCCTCGATCCAGGATTTGGACGAGGCGAAGACATGGATCGGCGCACGGCCGTCCATCTTGGGAGAAGTGCCCATTTAAAAAGCTTTCAGAAGATTTGGAATCGTCGACGCGCACAGCACAGCGTTCGCTGACTTAAGCGCGTGATTTCCCAAGCGGCGCGGCTAACGCACGCGCCCTTAGGCGATGCCCTCGACGGGGTGGCGAGACATCAACGTCATCGAGCCTTCTCCCTGTTGATCGAACCAAAATCGGCCACCGATCGCGCAGATCACATACCGGCGAAACGCAAAAGCTGCAAGTCCGCCGCGACCTCCTGTTGTCGCACGTCACATGCGTCGGGTTCACTTGGATTTGTGCCGGAAACGCTACTGACATTCGCCGCTTCCATGGCTATATCAACCCCGCCCGGCACGTCCGGGCTTTTGGCGTTCGGATGGGAATGGGACAATGACGGGTTCGACACGATCGAGCGGTGGGCTCGATGACCGCCGCAAGCGGCTTTTGTTTCGCTGCTGGCATCGCGGCACCCGTGAGATGGATCTCATCCTCGGGCGCTTTGCCGATGCCGAGATCGCTGATCTGTCTGATGGCGATATGGCCGAACTGGAACGGCTGCTCGAGGTGCCCGATCCCGATCTCTATGCCGCGCTGACCGGCGAAAAGCCGCTCGATCCCGAGTTCGCCAGTGCGCTGTTCGATCGCATCAAGGCGCGTCGCGCCGTGGACCACGACGCATGAAGTCTCCAGTCAAATCGCCCGCCGCGCTATTGGCCCCCGGCCGGGCGCTGACCTTTGCGAATGTCGCCGAGGGCGCGGAAGGCCTGGTCGTTGCTGACCTCGCACGCGCGGTCGCCGCCAAGCCGAAACCACCGGCGGTGAGCCTTGCGGTGGTGTGCCGCGATGGCCCCCGCATGCAGCAACTGGCACGGGCGCTGGAGTTTTTCGCGCCCGATTTGCCTATCATGCAGTTTCCGGCCTGGGACTGCCAACCCTATGACCGGGTATCGCCGCATGGCGGCGTCTTGGCCCAGCGCCTGACCACGCTGGCGCGGTTGTCGCGGCTTCAAGGCAGCGACAAGCCGCTGATCGTGCTGACCACGGTCAACGCCATCGTGCAGCGCGTGCCGGCGCGCGAGGTGGTGGCGGCGCAGGCGCTGTCGGTGGCGCCCGGTCACGTCGTGCCGATGGACTCCATCGTCGCCTGGCTGGAGCACAATGGCTACAACCGCTCCTCGACCGTGCGCGAGCCCGGCGAATACGCCGTGCGCGGCGGCATCCTCGATCTGTTTCCGGCCGGGCTCGACCAGCCGGTGCGGTTCGACTTCTTCGGCGACAGCCTGGAATCGATCCGCACGTTCGACGCCGAGACCCAGCGCACGCTGCTCGACATGCGCGCGCTCGACCTGGTGCCGGTCTCGGAATTCCAGCTGGTCACCGAGACCATCCGTCGCTTTCGGATGGGGTATGTCGCGACCTTCGGCGCGCCGCAGCGCGACGATCTGCTGTATGAAGCCGTCAGCGAAGGCCGCCGCCATCCCGGCATGGAACACTGGCTGCCGCTGTTCCAGGAACGGATGGACACGCTGTTCGACTATCTCGACGGCGCGCCGGTCGCGATCGAACCGCAGGGCGAGGACGCTGCGCGAGAACGTTTCAAGCAGATCGCGGACTATTATGAAGCAAGGCGCGAGGCACTGGAGCATCCCGGTGGTGGCGCGATCTACAAACCGTTGCCGCCGGACCGGCTCTATCTGAGCGAAGCGGAATGGGCGACCCGCCTTGAAGAGGCCGCGCTGGCGCGGCTGACGCCGTTCGCGGTGCCCGAGCACGGCTCCGACGTGTTCGATGCCGGCGCGCGGCAGGGGCGCAACTTCACGCCGGAGCGCGCCGATAGCTCCGTCAACGTGTTCGAAGCCGTTGTCGCCCATGTGCTGGCGCTGCAGGCGCAGCGCAAGAAGGTCGTGATCACACTGTGGAGCGAGGGCTCGCGCGACCGCATGGGCAGCATGCTGCGCGACCACAAGCTTAACAACCTCACCAGCGTCAACACCTGGCGCACGGTGCAGGCGACACCGCGCAACGAGGCCATGCTGGCGGTGGTCGGCATGGAATCCGGTTTCGAGACCGACGACGTCGCCGTCATCAGCGAACAGGACATTCTCGGCGACCGCCTGGTGCGGCCGCGCAAGGCGAGCCGCAAGCTCGACAATTTCATCTCGGAGGTCACGAGCCTCGCCGCCGGCGATCTGGTGGTGCATGTCGAGCACGGCATTGGCCGGTTCATCGGGCTGCAGACGCTGGAAGTGTCCGGCGCGCCGCATGACTGCCTCGAGCTGCATTACGCCGCCGAGACAAAGCTGTTCCTCCCCGTCGAAAACATCGAACTGCTGTCGCGCTACGGCTCCGACCACGCCAATGTCGAACTTGATCGTCTGGGCGGCGGCGGCTGGCAGGCGCGAAAAGCAAAACTCAAGAACCGCATCCGCGAGATCGCGGGCGAACTGATCAAGATCGCGGCCGAGCGCCATCTGCACGAAGCGCCGAAAATGCCGGTGCAGGCCCATGTCTATGACGAGTTCTGCGCGCGCTTCCCCTATGAAGAGACCGAGGATCAGCTCGGCGCCATCACGTCCACGCTGAAAGATCTCGAAAGCGGCCGGCCGATGGACCGGCTGATCTGCGGTGACGTCGGCTTCGGCAAGACCGAGGTGGCGCTGCGCGCTGCCTTTGCGGTCGCGCTCGACGGCAAGCAGGTCGCTGTGGTGGTGCCGACTACGCTGCTGGCGCGGCAGCACAACAAGACCTTTACCGAACGTTTTCGTGGCTTCCCCGTCAATGTCGCGCAAGCCTCGCGGCTGGTCGCGCCGAAGGAACTGACGCAGGTCAAGAAGGGGCTGTCGGAAGGCAATGTCGACATCGTCGTCGGCACCCATGCGCTGCTCGGCAAGGCGATCAAGTTCAGGGATCTCGGCCTCCTGATCGTCGACGAGGAGCAACACTTTGGCGTCAGCCACAAGGAGCGGCTGAAGCAATTGCGCGCGCAGGTCCATGTGCTGACGTTGAGTGCGACGCCGATTCCCCGCACGCTGCAACTGGCGCTGACCGGCGTGCGCGACCTCTCGATCATTGCGTCGCCGCCGGTCGATCGCCTCGCGGTACGCACCTTCGTGGCGCCGCATGACCCCCTGATGATCCGCGAGGCGCTGCTGCGCGAACGCTACCGCGGCGGGCAGGCGTTTTATGTGGTGCCGCGTATCGAGGATCTCGCGAGCGTAAAGGACTTCCTCGACAAGACCGTGCCGGAGATGAAAGTCGCTGTCGCCCATGGCCAGATGCCGCCGACCGTGATCGAAGACATCATGTCGGCGTTCTACGACGGCAAATACGACGTCCTGCTCTCGACCACGATCGTCGAGTCCGGGCTAGACATTCCCTCGGCCAATACGCTGATCGTGCACCGCGCCGACATGTTCGGCCTCGCGCAGCTCTATCAGCTGCGCGGCCGGGTGGGGCGCTCGAAACTGCGCGCCTATGCGCTGTTCACGCTGCCGGCGCAGCAGAAGATCACCGCGCAGGCGGAACGGCGGCTCAAGGTGCTGCAATCGCTGGAAACGCTCGGCGCCGGCTTCCAGCTTGCATCGCACGACCTCGACATCCGCGGCGCCGGCAATCTGCTCGGCGAGGAACAATCCGGCCACATCAAGGAAGTCGGCTTCGAGCTTTATCAATCGATGCTGGAAGAGGCGATCCTCAACCTCAAGGCCGGCGTGGTCGAGCCCGCGGCCGACCGCTGGTCGCCGCAGATCACCATCGGCATGCCCGTGCTGATCCCGGAGGATTACGTCAACGATCTTGCGGTGCGGCTGTCGCTGTACCGCCGGCTCGCCGATCTCGAGACCGACGAGGAGATCGACAATTTCGCCGCCGAAATGCGCGATCGTTTCGGCGTGCTGCCGGACGAGGTGCGCTATCTGTTCAAGGTCGCCGCGATCAAGGCCTATTGCCGAAGGGCCAATGTCGAGAAGGTCGATGCCGGGCCGAAGGGCGCCGTCATCAGCTTCCGCGACAACAAGTTCGCGCAGCCGGACCGGCTGGTGTTCTTCATTCGCCAGCATGGCCAGGCCGCCAAGGTGCGGCCCGACATGAAGGTGGTGTTCCTGCAGGTATGGAAGACGCCGGAAGAACGGCTGATGGGCACGACGGAGATTTTGCGGCAGCTCGCCAATCTCGCGGAGAACAAGAAGGCGGCGTAGGGCTTCGAACCATCCCCGTCATTGCGAGCGTAGCGAAGCAATCCATGTGTCGGCATGCTGCGAGATGGATTGCTTCGCTACGCTCGCAATGACGGGATCGGACGGCTACGACCCGGCGCGCTGCACTTCTTTGTCGAGCCGCATCAGCTCGACAATCCCCGTGCAATCGGGGGCGCCTCATTCGAGGCTTTGCAGCTCGCGATCACGACCGTCGGCGATATGGACAGCCCGCTGGTCTTCTTGATTGTTATCGCGCCATCTCCAGCGGTGGCTACATCGAGCTTCACCTCCAACCTGGCCAATCCGCTGATCTTCCCGTTGGACACGGATGATATGAGCGTGTGCTCGGGCGAGTATGTGGCCTTGCGGTGCGCGGTGTACTTAAGCCAGCTGTACCAGCGGGAGCCGCTGACGTTCGGCATTATTCCCAACACGCCGGTCGATTCCCAGGAATAGCTGACGCCGATGAAATCGATCGCCAGGTGCACGTGGTCGCCGGACGCGAATGTGCCACTCAGCGTCGCGGTGTCGCTGCCCTGGTCGAACAGCTTACGGGCCTTCGCCTCGAATTCAGCGCAGTTGGTCGCGGTGGCGATGGCAGGTTCGACGGCGGCGGTTGGCTTCGTGTCGAGGTTTGCCTTATTGAACAGCGACAGCCCTCCCACGAGCGCAAGGGCCATCGCAAACAACGCGATCCCAGAAGCTTTCCAGGTTAGCCCCATGTTATTCGTCAACATTGCCGCTTCCTCGACGGTGGGCGCAAAGCGCCCGCGCCCGTCGGTTTAGGCGGCGAGCACATCGAACCTGTGTCGCTCCAGCGGCCCTGCGGGTTCATGGACGATTGGACGGAACATTCAGGACGCGGCGCGATGCGCCTCTTCGCCGAGGCGCGCGAGCAGCGCCTTCGCGGAATCCTTCGACTCCAGTGTCGCGACCGTCACGGTTGGTTCTGCGCGGGTGTCGCGCTTGCCGTGGCTGGTGTGGCGCATGACGCTGGACAGCCGCCGCGCGATCGTATGCGCGGTCTTGAGGTCGGTTTCGGCGAAGGCGACCACGACCGATCCGTCATCGCAAACGGCGCCGAAATCCATTTGCCGCATCAGCCGGCTGATGATGCGCGCGCCGTCGAACTGGGCGCGGGGGTGGGCGGGGTCGAAGGCGAAGCGCGCGACCGACAGGCCGCCGCCGCGTTGCTGGGTCTGATAGACCGCGCTGGCGAAGTCGCGTTCGAAGGCGGTCGGTGTGAGCAGGCCGGTGCGGGCGTCGATCAAACCCTCGGCGTCGATCGAGCGCAGGGTCCGGCTCAAATGCGCTTCGAAGGCATGCTGGCGGATCAGCGGCAGCGCGGTCGCCACCATTTGTGCGGGCTCGCCCGAGAGGATTTCGAGGTTCGGCAATTCATAGGCAGGCAATAGATCGCCTGACGTCACCACCACAGGCAGATGGCGGAAGCGGGCGTCTTCCGCCAGCACGGTCAGGAACGCATCGACCACGCGCGGGCTAAAGCCTTCGCTGAGCACGATGCCGTCGATGTCGCGTGCATTGAGATGCTTCGCCGCAGCCTCGATGCTCAGCGCGCCGACCACGCCGGTTTGTTCGCCGAGCGAGACCGACAGCGTGGGGTAGCCGCCGCCGCGGCCGACCAGCAGCACCGTGGCATCTCTGAAGGTATCGATGTCCGACAGCGCGATCCGGGTGGCCGGCACGAGCCGGCGCATCACGGTCGCGTGCAGCGCACGGACACGCAGCGCCGCGCGCAAGCGCGCGACGAGGCGCCTGGAGTCACCCTGGCTTTGGAAAAACGGGATGGCGTTTTCGGGCAACGTTCCCTGCGGATCGACCGCGATCAGCGGCAGATAAGGTTGGTGGGCCGCGATCGGCGCGGCGAGTGCGGCAAGCGTGGCCTGATCGACGTCGGACGTCGCGGCCAATACCGCGGCCGGCTGCAGCTGTTCGACCGCGCGACCTGCGTCCGCCCATTCGGCCTCGACGACCGGAAACAGCTTTGCGACGTCGAGCGCTGCGGCAAACGACGGCCGCCTTGCGGTCGATACGACGAGGATCGGGCCTTGCTGGGACATCTGACAACTCGGATCAAGCGCGCCATTATGAGTGCGCGATCCTAGTTTGCCGGGCTTAATGTGGCGTCAACGCAAGCCGCGAGATTGCGCTCAGGTGGAATTGGCCCGGTCGCGAAACGCTTCGACCATCAACGGGTTAAGCCCAAGTTCCGTCAGCGCGTCGCGGGCGCGGGCGTTGTCCTGGGCCCGGCCGGCGAGCCGATGGCCGCTAAGGCGATCCGGCAATGCCGTGAGCAGCGCGCCTTGTCCGAGCCGCCGGGCCCATTCCTGCAGGTCCTGCGCCAGGAACCGATAGCCGCCGACGGCCATGATGCCGGAGGGGGGCGCGGTGATGTTGATCGCGCCGGTCGAGCGGTCGAGCCGCGCGGAATAATCGGTGTCGACGTAATCGCGCGGCGCGGCTGCGATCAGCGAGTCGCTGGGGGGCGGCGGCGGCGCATAGGCCGCGACCGGGATCATCGGTCCGCGCAGTCCCAGGGTGCCCCGCGGCGTCAGCAGGACGTCGCCCGCGATCGAGGAGCCCGGCAGTTCGCGCGGCGCGCCGTGCGGTCCTGGTTTGATCAAGGCCGGCGAACCGTCCTCCGCAATCCGGCGCGCCCCGAACAAACCGACTTCGCCGAACAGGTAGACATCGGTCAGGGTTGCCTGCTGGGCCGACCAGGACGCGCTCGACAACACCTGTTCCGGCGCGCGCCACAAGCCGATGACGTTGCGCAGGGAGGGCAGGCTGCCCGCGAGGTCGAGTTCGTCCAGCCGCAGCGCCAGCTGGGCCGGGGCAATCAGCGTGTCGCAGGCATACTCGTTGACCTGCTGCTCCAGCACCTCTTCGTCGAACGGATGGTGCAACACCAGCGTTCCGCCCGACAGCAGCCAGACCGTCAGCGTCGATGCGAGGCCGGCAAACGACATCGGCGAAAACGCCGAGAGGATCGTTGCGCCCTGCGGCACGTCGCTTTCGAGCGAAACCGACAGTCCGCCGGCGATCAGGCCGAGATGGGCACGCGGGACGGGCCGGAAACCGTCCGAGGTCAGATCGAACGAGATCAGTGCCGCCTTGCGGCCATCCTGGATCACCGCGCGCGCGGTTGTCGATTCCCGCAGGATCGCGTTGTCGAGCGAGGCCATGCCTTCCGGCAAATCGGTGCCGAAGCCGCAGACATGGCGGATCGAAAATGCCTCGGCCGCGGCATTCATGGCCAGATCCGAATAGACGATGCCGTCGACCTTGCTGGTGGTGACGATCGCCCGCGCCGCGGTGCGGTTGAGCGCCATGGTCAGTTCCGCCTGCCGCCACAGCAAGGGCAGCACGGCGACCACGAGGCCAGCGCGATAGGCGGCCAAAATTGTCAGCGCGAATTCGATGGTGTTCGGCAACTGGACTGCAATGACGGAGTTGGCGGGCAATCCGGATTCGATGAAATGCGCAGCCAGCGCGGAAATGGCGCGGTCGGCCTGCGCGTAGGTGAGGCGCTTCGGCGTCTGCCCGGTGACGCGCTGCTTGTTGGGCGGATCGACCAGCGCCGTCGCATCCGGCTGCCGTGCCAGCGACCGCTTGAACAACGTATCGAGCGTGGGCGAAGCGGCTGGCTGGGTCACGGCGTCACTTCGATGGCTTGCGTCATTTGGTTTGCGCGTCCGGTCTGTGCCACCACGTTTCGGGCAGGTACCCCGTCAAGGCGATGGTTGAAGGCCGTTCTACCCGATTCCATCGCGCGATCCATTGCTCGGCGACGTTAAACAACGGGATAGCGTAGAAGCCCGACATCAGGGTGCGGTCCAGCGCCCGCACCGCCGAGACGAATTCCGGCCGCTCGCGGGCCTCCAGCAGCGCTGCGATAAGGGCGTCGATCGCCGGATCCTTTGCGCCCATGTAGTTCCTTGTGCCTGATATATCGGCGGCTTGGCTGCCCCAATAGAACGACTGCTCATTGCCGGGTGACAGCGACTGGTCCCAGCGGTTCTGCAGCATGTCGAACTCGTAGCCGAGCCGGCGCTGGTCGAATTGCACCGGATCGACCGCGCGCACGCTGGCCTCGATGCCGGCGCGTTTGAGGTCTCTTGCGTAGGCCAGCGCGATCCGTTCCTGATCGCGCGTGGTGACCAGGATTTCGAAGGTGAGGGGTGTTTTGGTCGCGCGCTGGCGCAGCACGGTGCCGTCGAGCACGTAGCCGGCCTCGGACAGCAGAGCGAGGGCAGCCCGCAGCGCCGCGCGGTCGCGGCCCGAACCGTCTGTCACGGGCAGGCGGAAGCTGCCGTCGAGAATGTCAGGCGGAATATGCGCGAGGTACGGTTTCAACAGTTCGCGCTCGCGTTGATCGGCGGCGCGGCCATAGGCTGACAATTCCGACCCGGCGAAGAAGCCTCCGGCACGCGTATAGAGGCCGAAGAAGTAGTTGCGGTTGATCCATTCGAAATCGAACAGCAGCGTCAGCGCGCGCCGCACGCGGACGTCGGAAAACAGCGGACGGCGGGTGTTGAACACCAAATACTCCGACGGCTGCGGCATCCCCGGCTTGATGGTGTCGCGGATCAGCTCGCCGCTGCGGGCGGCCGGAAAATCATAGCCGTCGTGCCAGCGCAGCGGCTCGGCCTCATTGCGGAAATCATAGAGCCCGCGCTTGAAGGCTTCGAACTGGCCGTTGGACTCGCGGTAGTAATCGAACCGGATCTCGTCGAAGTTCCACAGGCCCCGGTTCGCCGGCAGGTCACGGCCCCAATAGTCGGGATTGCGCGTCAGCGTGACGCTGGCGCCGGGGCGCACCGCAGTGACGCGGTAGGGACCGGAACCGACCGGTCCCGTCATGGTCGTTTCCTCAAAGGTTTCGGGATCGACCGCATGGCGCGGCAATACCGGCATCAGGCCGAGGATCAACGGCAGTTCGCGGTCGGGCGCGCCGCCGAAATCGAACCTGACGGTGAGCGGGTCGGGCGCTTCGGCCTTGGCGACCTTGGCGTAATACTGGCGGTGGTTGGGGCGGCCGCGGTCGCGCAGCAGCGCCCAGGAGAACAGCACGTCGTCGGCCACGACCGGCTTGCCATCCGAGAACCGCGCCCGGGGATCGAGATGGAACGTGACATAGCTCCTGATGTCGTCGGTCTCGACGCTCCTGGCGAGCAGGCCGTAGAGCGTGAAGGCCTCGTCATTGCCGCGGCTCATCAGGCTCTCGACGACAAAGCCCCTGATCTGCTGCAGGGCGAGGCCCCGGACGATGAACGGATTGAGGCTGTCGAAGGTGCCAAGCAGACCCCAGACCAGCCGGCCGCCCTTCGGCGCATCCGGATTGGCGTAGGGCATGTGGACAAAATCGGCCGGCAGGGCCGGCGCGCCATGCATGGAGATCGCATGGCTTTCACCGGCGCGGGCCTTGCCCGCGAGGGCCAGCGGCAAAAGGCCGAGCGCGAGCACAACGCTGGCGAGAATACCAGGCCGGATACGTCCAAAGACTAACATCTGCACGCGCGGATTTGATTCGGGATCACACACCAGTGAGCTTTACCATAGGCCTTGACCACAGGCTTCGGCGTCCACCGAGACCGCGGCCAAAAATGCTTGTCGGCATTGATCTTTTCGTCCGCCGCTGTATTGAAGGCGTGCAATTGACTAGGCGGTGACGCCTGTCACGTATCCGCCTCAATTGACTAGGAGACAGCCGCCCAAACGGCTAGGTGTCGGTGCCTGCAGCGGTTTCGGGCGCTCCCGTTCAGAAAGGGTTTTCCGCAATGAATTTCCGTATTTTGGCCGTCCGGCCGTATGGGCGGGTTGCCGCCTTGTTGGCGGCGACGGCATTGTCCGCGACGTTGCTCGTCGCAGGTGCGCAGGCCCAAACCCCGGCTCCGGCCCCCGGCGCGCCCAAGGAGGCCCCGAAGGCCGCTCCCAAGGCTGCCCCGAAAGCCGCTCCGAAGGCCCAAGCGCCCGCGGCCCCGAACGGCCAGCCGGCCCCGCCAGCGGCTGCCGGTGCTCCCCCCGCAGGCGGTCAGTCGCAGGACCAGCAGGTCCAGCTGATCTATGCGCCCTGGACCAAATTCTGCCTCAAGGGGCAGGACGCCGGCGCCAAGCAGGTCTGCTTCACCGGTAAGGACGGGCGCATCGAGTCCGGCCAGCCGGTCATCGCGGCCGTCATCATCGAGCCGGAAGGCGAGCCGAAGAAGATCCTGCGCGTGACGCTGCCGCTCGGCATGCAGCTCGTGCACGGCACCCGCGTCATCGTCGATGCCAATCCCCCGGCGCAGAGCCCCTATGTGATCTGCTTCCAGAATGGTTGCATGTCGGACTACGAAGTGAGCCCGGAACTGCTGGCCAACCTGAAGAAGGGCCAGAATCTGGTGGTCCAGGCGATCAACTCCAACGGCGCGCCGCTGACGCTGCCGCTGCCGCTGGCCGAATTCGCCAAGGCCTATGACGGGCCGCCGACCGACCCCAAGGAATTCGAAAAGACCCAGCAGAAGTTGCAGGAAGAACTGCAGAAGCGGGCCGAAGAAGCGCGCAAGAAGCTCGAGGCCAACCCGCCCGCTGGCGGCGCGCCGGGCAATGCCAATCCGGCGGCGAAGTAACGCCGCTTTATCAACCAACAAAAAGGCGCCCGGGACCGGGCGCCTTTTTCGTTCAGAGAACCCGGATTTCGCTGCGCTCCATCCGGGCTACACGTGAGGTGGACTAGTTCAAAGAGGGATTGCGCGGACGATAGCCGCCGGACTTGTCCTTGACGAAGATCTCGGCGACCTGCGAATGCCGGATCGGTTCGCCGGAATCGTCGGGCAGCAGATTCTGCTCGGAGACATAGGCGACGTATTCGGAGTCCGAATTCTCCGCCAGCAGATGATAGAACGGCTGATCCTTGTGCGGCCGAACGTTCTCAGGGATCGACAACCACCATTCCTCGGTATTGTTGAATTCCGGATCGATGTCGAAAATCACGCCCCGGAATGAAAACACCCGGTGACGGACGATCTGACCGATCTGGAATTTGGCGGTGCGCGCTTTGATCATACCTCGTCGAATAGACCATGATTGTGGCCGATGCTAGGGGCAAAAGGTTGCATTAACTCTCAAGTCCGGCCGGCACATCCGGCGCTAGCCCCAAGAAAACATTGACGAAACGCTGACAAAAAGACCCCCATTGCATGGCCGATATCCTCAATCTGGCGATTCCCTATTTCGGGGTGATCTTCATCGGCTTTGCCTGCGGCAAGACCAGGGGGCTGCCGGAGGCGGGGCTCGCCTGGATGAATTTCTTCCTGCTCTACGTCTCGCTGCCGGCCCTGATGTTCGGCATCATGGCCAAGACGCCGTTTTCGGAACTCAACAACCCGCCATTCCTGATCGCGACCACGCTCGGGACCGTGATCGCCTTCGTCGTTGCCGTGGTGACGGGCCGGGTGATCGGCGATCTTTCGCTGCGCAAGGCAACCCTGGCCGGGCTGGCCGGCGCCTATGGCAATATCGGCTATATGGGTCCGGGGCTGGCGCTCGCCGTGCTCGGCACCAAGGCGGCCGCGCCGACCGCGCTGATTTTTTGTTGCGACAGCATTTTCCTGTTTTCGATCGTACCGATCCTGATCGCGTTCACCGATCGCGAGCATCGCTCGCTGCTGCACACGCTCGGCATCGTGGTGCGGCAGATCGTGCTCAACCCGCTGATCATGTCGGCCGGCGCCGGCGCACTCGCCGCGGCGCTGCATTTTCGTCCCCCCGTCGCGATCGACAACACGCTGGTGTTTTTGCAGAACGCCGCGGCGCCGACGGCATTGTTCGTGCTGGGCGTCACCGTCGCGTTGCGCCCGTTCGATCGCGTGCCCTGGGAAGTGCCCGGCGTGATCGCGGTCAAGCTCCTGATCCATCCGCTGATCGTGTTCGGTCTGATGCTGCTGTTCGGGCCGTTCGCACAGCCCTGGGCAGCCACCGCGGTTCTGATGGCGTCACTGCCGCCGGCGCTCAACGTGTTCGTGATCGCGCGGCAGAACAACACCTGGATCGAGCCGGCGTCAGTCGCCGTCCTGATCGGCACCTTCGCCTCCGTCGTCACGCTGACCAGCGTGATGTGGTTCATCCAGAGCGGAAGGCTGGGGCTGCCGTAAAGATCGCCAGGGCGCCTACAGTAGGGTTCACGCCCTAGCCCACGCGCTTCCATGTCGGCGCGAGGCCCTCGCGCATGGCGAGCCGCCGCAGCGGACCGAACGAGCCGATCAGGTGCAGCCCCAACGCGCGCAGCGACTGCACGGGGAGGAAATCGCTGAGCAGCGAGCGGTTGGCGAGGTCGATGACAAACATCCGGCTGGCAACATCGGAACGGCGGGCGGATTGATAGCGCGCCAGCACTTGCGGCGCGCCCGGATCCTCGCCGATCGAGATCGCGTGGCCTGCGATATCGGCGATGTCGGCGGCATCGCGCAATCCCATGTTGAGACCCTGCGCGCCGATCGGCGGCAACACATGGGCGGATTCGCCGACCAGCGCCACGCGGTGGCTGGCGAACTGCTTTGGACTTTCGATCGAGAGTGGAAATAGATTGCGTCCAGGCTCGATCCGGACGCTGCCGAGAATGAAGTGCGATTGCTTTTCCGCAGCATCGGACAGTTCGTCGTCGCCGAGCGCCATCAGCCGTTGCGCTTCCGGGGCGGCGGAAACCCACACCACGCTGCTGCGGTTGCCGGGCAGGGGCACGAACACGCACGGCCCGTGCGGGGTATGAAACTCGGTGGAGATATTCTTGTGCGGCCTTGAATGGCTGATGTTGAAGGTCAATGCCGACTGGTGCAGGTCGCGGCGCTTGACGTCGATGCCGGCGGCCTCGCGCGACAGGGACTGCCGCCCGTCGGCGCCGATCACCAGCCGCGCCGACAGCGAGCCGCCCGCACGGGTATGGATGGCAGCCATCGCATCCTGCGGATCGACCGCTGCGGCCTCATCGTCAAATCGCGTCAGGCCGGACAATTCGGCGGCGCGCTCTTCCAGGGCAGCCATCAGCGTCCGGTTGTCGATATTGTAGCCGAATTGGTCGAGGCCGATTTCCTGCGACGAAAACCGCACTTCCGGCGCCCGGATCAGGCGGCCGGTGTCGTCGACGAGCCGCATGGTCCGCAAGGCTGCGGCCTGATCCCGGCAGCGGCGCCAGACATCCAGACGTTCGAGCAGATCGGTGGAGGCGCCCAGCAGCGCTGTGGTGCGGTTGTCGGCATAGGCGGCGCGGCGGGCGAGCAAGGCGGTCCTGGCACCGGTCTCAGCCAGCGCGATGGCGGCGGTCAGTCCCGCCGGTCCGCCGCCGATCACAACGGCGTCATAAATTGGCGATGCATCGTTCATATTGGAACAATTGACATTCGCGGCGGCATTTTCAAGTCATTGACCTTCTTAAATGTTTCCGCCGCTTCGCGCGGCGGAAGGCCGCAAGCGCCGATATGCAAAACGGGGCGATTCCTGTAAGCACTGCCGGAGCAATGGACCAGACACAAGAACCAAAAGCACCTCCCGCGACGACGCGGATGCGGACGGCCGCATTCGGCGTCCACGTCTTCACGGCGCTTGGAGCGGGCATCGGCCTGATTGCGATGCTGGAAGCCGTACGCGAGCACTGGGCCGCCATGTTCGGCTGGCTTGGCGTCGCGCTCATCATCGACGCCATCGACGGTCCGCTCGCGCGCAAATTCGACGTGGTGCGGCTGCAGCCGAACTGGTCCGGGGAGGTGCTCGACCTCGTTGTCGATTTCGTCACTTACGTGTTCGTTCCGGCCTACGCCATCACCGCGAGCGGCTTGCTGTTGCCGCTGGCGGCGCCGCTGCTCGGCATCGGCATCATGACCTCCAGCGCGCTCTATTTTGCCGACCGCCGCATGAAGGCGGCCGACAACCATTTCCGCGGCTTTCCGGCGGTGTGGAACGTCGCGGCGTTCTATCTGTTTCTGCTGCATCCATCGCCGGTGCTTGCCACTCTTGGCGTAGCGGTCCTGATCGCGCTGACCTTCGCGCCGTTCCACGTGCTGCATCCGATCCGCGTCGTGCGCCTGCGCTGGCTGACCTTGTGGTTGCTGGCCGCATGGGCCGTGCTTGCGGCCTACACCCTTGCCTGCGACTTCGCCGTGGGCATTCCCATCACGGTCGGCCTCTGCGCAATCGCCATCTACGTCGCCGGCAGCGATGCCGTGATCCGCAAACTGAAATCGTTCAAGGCATGATGGAATTACTGACCAGCCCGGAAGCGTGGGTGGCGTTGCTGACGTTGACCACGCTCGAAATCGTCCTCGGAATCGACAACGTCATCTTCCTGTCGGTGATCGTCTCAAGGCTTCCGCCGGAGCAGGCCAATCGCGCGCGCCAGATCGGCTTGCTGCTGGCGCTGGTGTTCCGCATCATGTTGCTCAGCGTGCTGGTGTGGCTGATCGGCCTGACGGAGCCTGTGCTGACCGTGAAAAGCGTGACGCTGTCCTGGCGCGACATCATCCTGATCGGCGGCGGCATGTTCCTGATCGCCAAGGCGACGCATGAAATTCACGCCGAAGTGGAGGCGCGCGAGGCCGAGCCCGAGGCCAAGCCGAGCGCGAGCGTATTTTTCTGGGTGATCATGCAGATCATCGTCGTCGACATGGTGTTCTCGCTGGATTCGATCATCACCGCGATCGGCATGGCCGAGGATATCGAGATCATGGTCGCCGCCGTCGTGATCGCCTGCTTCATCATGTACGTCTCGTCGGGCCCGGTTTCGAAGTTCGTGGCCGATCACCCGACCACCAAGATGCTGGCGCTGGCGTTCCTGGTGCTGATCGGCGTGGCGCTGGTGGCGGACGGATTCAAATTCCACATCCCGCGCGGCTACATCTATTTCGCCATCGTGTTCGCGGCCGCGGTCGAATTGTTCAACGTGCTGGCCCGGCGCAATCGCAAAAAAGTCGTCAAACAACGGGTTTAGGCCCCCGCGAGTTGACATTACGGCCTTGATGGCTTTCGCTCCGCCACGAGCCGGGGCGCTTGAAGCCGATACCGAGGGAGAAAAGGTGATGGTCAAGGCCGTGCGCGTGCACAAGGTAGGGGGTCCGGAAGCCCTGGTGTATGAGAGCGTCGACGTGCCGGCGCCGGGACCGGGCGAGGTCCGCATGCGCCAGCACGCCGTCGGCCTGAACTTCATCGACGTGTATTTCCGCACCGGTCTCTACAAGGCGGCGGGGCTGCCATTCATCCCCGGCAATGAGGCCGCGGGCGAAGTGGTAGCGGTCGGTCCTGGTGTCACCAACTTCCATCCCGGCGACCGCGTCGCCTATTATTTCAATCTCGGCGGCTACGCCTCTGAACGCGTGATCCCGGCGGACAAGCTGGTCAAGCTGCCCGACCACATCACCTACGAGCAGGGCGCGGTGCTGATGCTCAAGGGCCTGACGGTCTGGTACCTCCTGCACAAGACCTTCAAGGTCGAGCCCGGCCATCGCGTGCTGATCCACGCGGCCGCCGGCGGCATCGGCCTGTTGGCCTGCCAATGGGCGAAGGCGCTCGGCGCGCATGTGATCGGCACCGTCGGCACCAAGGCGAAAGCCGACCTCGCGCTTGCCAATGGCTGCGACCACGTCATCCTCTACAACGAGGAGGACTTTGTCGCGCGGGTCAAACAGATCAGCCGCAACGGACTGTGCGACGTCGTCTATGACGGCGTCGGCAAGACCACATTCCCGGGCTCGCTGTCGTGCCTGCGACCGCGCGGCCTGTTCGTCAGCTTCGGCAATGCGTCGGGCCCGGTGCCTCCGTTCGCGCTCGCCGAGCTCAATAACCACGGTTCGCTGTTTGCGACGCGGCCAAAACTCAACGATTACGTCAGCACCCGCCG
Source organism: Bradyrhizobium sp. AUGA SZCCT0160 (assembly GCF_018130105.1). Taxonomy (NCBI): domain Bacteria; kingdom Pseudomonadati; phylum Pseudomonadota; class Alphaproteobacteria; order Hyphomicrobiales; family Nitrobacteraceae; genus Bradyrhizobium; species Bradyrhizobium sp. AUGA SZCCT0160. The sequence continues at coordinate 165,684 of NZ_JAFCMD010000004.1, read as the reverse complement.
CGACCTGCTGGAGGGCGCCGACACGTTGTTCGCCGCCGTCATCAACGGCAAACTGCACGTTCCGATCAACCACGCTTATGCGCTGAAGGACGTGGCGAAGGCGCACACCGACCTGGAGGGCAGGGCGACGACGGGTGCGATTATTTTGCGGCCGTAGGTTTTGGCCGTAGGAAAAAGCGTCGTCCCGGCCCTTGAGCTCAGATGTGCAATTGCACATCGGGGGATCCATACCGCGTGATCTATCGATAGAAAAAAGCCGGCAGATACCGCCTGCACTTACTACGGCTGCGGCGTATGGGTCCCGGCTCAAGGCCGGGACGACGATAGCTACGCCACCATCCGCGCCGCTCCCATCTGGGTCAGCACCGTATCCAGGCAATCGATCATCATCGAGATTTCCTCGCGCGTGACGTTGAGCGCCGGCATGAACCGCAGCGCGTCCGGCTGCGGCGAGTTGAGCAGCACGCCATCCGCAAATGCCTGCGCGACGATCGCGGCGCCGATCGGCAGTTTGAGGTCGAGCGCCAGCAGCAGTCCCCGGCCGCGCACGTTGCCGAGACCGTGGCGCGCCGACAGTTTCTGCAATTCGCTTTCCAGAAACAGGCCAGTGTCCACCACCGATTTCAGGAATCCCGGCGCTGCGACATGTTCGAGCACCGCAAGGCCGGCGGCGCACATCAGCGGGTTGCCGTTGAAGGTGCCGCCCTGGTCGCCATGCTCGAAACAGGACGCATAGTCGGTCGCCAGCAATGCAGCGAGCGGCACACCGCCGCCGATGCCCTTGCCGAGCGTCATGATGTCAGGCTCGATCCCGGCATGCTCGTAGTGGAACAGTTTTCCTGACCGGCCCATGCCAGTCTGGATCTCGTCGACGATCAGCAGCAGCCCGCGCTCCTGGGTCAGCGCCCGCAACTCCCTGAGAAATTGATCGGTCGCCTGCCAGACGCCGGATTCGCCCTGCATCGGCTCCAGCATCACAGCAACGGTCTTGCTCGAGATCAGCCGCTTGACGGAATCGAGATCGTTGAGCTGCGCCTTGGGAAAGCCGGTGACCTTGGGCTCGAACAGCGGCTCGAAAGCCTTCTTGCCCGACGCCGACATGGTGGCAAGCGTGCGGCCATGGAAGCCGCCGACGAAGGTGATGATCTCGTGCGCGCCGCCCTTGTACAGCGTGCCAAATTTGCGCGCGAGCTTGATGGCGCCCTCGTTGGCTTCCGCCCCCGAATTGGCAAAGAACACCTGGTCGAAGCAGCTGCTGGCGACCAGCGCATTGGCGAGCTTGAGGCTGGGCTCGTTGAAGAACGCTGGGCTCGGCGTCAGCAGCAGTCTTGCCTGCGCGGCAATCGCGTCGGCGATGATGGCCGGCGAATGGCCGAGGCAATTGACCGCCCAGCCTTGCATGAAATCGAGATAGCGCTTGCCGCTGTCGTCCCACAGATAGGCGCCTTCGCCCTTGGCGAAGACGGTGGACGGCCGTGCGGTGATGTTCATCAGGGCATCGAACGGTTGGGCAGCGTTGGTCATGTCGAACTCCTCGTTGGGTTTTGGGGAAAGGGCAGGCCGAAACGCAAGAAAGCCGCACTTTTCGGGTGCGGCCTTCTCGAAAACGTTGCTGAACTTAGTGGATCAGCGGTGTCGTCGGACATGGCGCAGCCCATCATCGTCGCAAGAGCGACGACGGAAAGCTGCGCGGCGGTTGGTCCGGTTCAATGTCATGGCGCAGCCCCATACAGCCGAATGGCCGGCTGTGTCAAGCGGGGAGGGGCATCATCATTCGATCCCATAGCTGCGGAATTCATCTGAAATATCGGCATTGATCGCCCTGGCAGCGGCCATGTCGATCTCTGCACCGGCCTCATCGCCCTTTTTCCGCTTGGCGATGCCGCGGCCGTACAGTGAGTTCGCCAGCCTCGGATTGACGTCGAGCGCAACGGTGAAACCCTCGATCGCCGCATCGAGTTGGCCAAGCTTGAGATGGCAGAAGGCGCGGCTGTCGAGCGTATGCGCATCGCCGGGCCTGTGCTTGAGCGACTCTTCGCAGTCCGCAAGCCCTTCCTGCGGCCGGCCGACAATGGCCCGTGTCAGGCAGCGCGCATTGAGCGCGGAGGCGTATCTCGAATTCCACTTGAGCGCCTGGTCGTAGTCGGACAGGGCCCGCGAATAATCGCGACGGTCGAAATGAACGTTGCCGCGGGCATAGGCGTCGCGATATTCGCTCGGCGCCAGCCGCAGCGATTGATCGAAATCAGCCAGCGCGCGTTCGATGTCGCCCCTGTCCCTGAACAGACGCGCCCGGTTGCCGTAGGCGGCGGCGTAGTTGGGATCGAGCCGGATCGAGGTGTTCAGGTCGGCTAGCGCGCGGGCTTCGTCGCCGCTCTTGCGATAGAAGGTGCCGCGGTTGAAATAGGCGAGCGCGAATTGCGGGTCGAGCTTGATCGCGCGATCATAGTCGGCCATCGCGCGGTCGTTCTGGTCGATGTCGCCATGGGAGTTGCCGCGATTATTGTAGTACCATGCGTCGTCCGACTTTATCCGGATCGCCAGATCATAGTTGGCGATCGCCTTTTCGGGCTCTCCCTTGTCGCTATAGGTAATCCCGCGGTTGAACCACGCGAATGAATCGAGCGGATTGAGTGTGACGGCGCGGTCGAGATCGGCAATGGCCTTGACGACCTCGCCCTTGCGGCGCCAGGCTTCGCCACGGTTGGTGTAGGCGCCGCCGAGCTTCGGATTGCGCCGGATCAGTTCGCTGAAATCGGCGATGGCGCGGTCGATGTCGTTCTTGGCGAGGTAGTTGGCGCCACGATTGAGGTAGGCACCAGCAAGGTCCTTTGGCTTCGTACCCTTCGCCGCGATCACGCCGGTGCAGCCGGCGATGATCTGGTCAGGAGTGCCCTTACCACCGTTGAAGCACGAGGCTCGGGCCTTCGCCGCGGGAGACGATGGCTTCGCGAAAGCCGGCATAGCCGTGAGCAAGGCCGCCAGACACACCATGGCCTTTACGGCGCCAAAGCCAATCTCTGTCTTGTTAAAGCTCGCCATCATCGATCTCGCGCTGCCAATCCGAAAATTGTCTCCCTTTGTGACTGGAAGGTCCGGCTTGGTTCACATTCCAGGCTTCGCAATTGAACCGGCTCTATGATGCAGCCGACCAAGGCACGCCCATCAACCGCGCAAGGTCATCCCAGTGTCCGACGACTATTCCTATCCCATCGACATCGACAGCATCCGCCGGGCATTTCCGCCCGGCATCGAGGTCCCGCAATTGCTGATTGATTTCGCGGGCTGGCTCAAGGGGCGTGATTGGGGCAATGTCGGCTGCTACGAACTTGTCGGGGACTTTTCCGATAATGCGCCGATCGTCGACGGCAGCCCGCTGCGCGACCAGTTCGCGCTGTTTGCGCGGTTGCCGGAAGGCTCGGTCGTCGGCGCTTGGTACGGGGCCGGCACCAGCGCTGCGAATGCGCCGATCGTGGTGCTGGGCTCCGAAGGCCAATACGAAATCATCGCAGCTTCGCTCGAGGGTTTGCTGGCCAAGATCGCAATCCAGCGATTTGAGGAAGATGTGGTGTGGACCGACTTCACCCCGCACGAAGATGCCGAGGATGAGACGGACGAACTCGCCGATTGGTTGGCCAAGCGTCTGCGCGTCAAGAACCTCCGGAGTTTGACGGAGCCGCCGACCGGGCTGCCGGACTTCGGCCAATGGATGGAGAAATGGTGCAGGGATCGCGAGGCGTTTTGGGAAACGCATCCGGCGATGACGAAGCTAGCGGATCAGCTGGTTGCGCGCCGGCCACCTGGCAAGACGCCGTGGGATCGCACGATTTTCGAGGTCACGATGGCGGGCCAGCAATATCAGGTGCGCGTGCTGGATCGCGGCCGCCAGCCGATCGAAGAAGCCATCGCGATTGAACCGTTGCTGCGCGGTCTGCGCGACGGCATGTGGCGGGCGAAACCGGATCTCGGCCTTTGGTATTCGATGTCGTTTTCGATGGGGGCCGATGGCCGCATCCTGCCGCGCTTCGACTATGAGACGCGTCCGGCGATCAATGACGTTCCCGTCGCAATTGCCGAGGCGCGAGCCGACCTTGTCCGCGCACCCCGGCCCGAACGATGGGTGCCGGCCTGGCTGTCGACTTGAGCAGAAGGGTCAGAACCCCGCGACACTGCCGTGCAGATCGTATTGATCCGCACGCTCGATCTTGGCGGTGACGATTTCGCCGACTCGCAACGGCCGTCGGCTGGAAACATAAACCGCGCCGTCGATTTCGGGCGCGTCGGCCTTGGAGCGGCCTTTCGAGACGGTCGGGCCGACTTCGTCGATGATGATCTGTTGCCGCGTGCCGACCTTGCGCTTCAGCCGCCGCGCCGAAATCTTCTGCTGCCGCGCCATCAGCGCGTTCCAGCGCTCCTGCTTGATCTCGTCAGGCACGGGACTGCCGATCGCATTCGAGCTCGCGCCGGCGACCGGTTCATATTTGAAACAGCCGAGGCGATCGATCTCGGCTTCCTCGAGCCAGTCGAGCAAATAGGCAAAGTCGGAATCGGTCTCGCCGGGGAAGCCGACGATGAAGGTCGAGCGCAGCGTCAGGTCCGGACATTGCTCGCGCCATTTCTTAATCCGCGCCAGCGTCTTTTCCTGCGCCGCCGGCCGCTTCATCGCCTTGAGCACTTCCGGGCTCGCATGCTGGAAGGGAATGTCGAGGTAGGGCAAAACTTTGCCCTCGGTCATCAGGCCGATGACTTCGTCGACATGCGGGTAGGGGTAGACATACTGCAGCCGTACCCAGGCGCCGAGTTCGCCGAGTTCTTTTGCGAGATCGAAGAATTTGGCGCGGACCTGGCGGTCCTGCCACGGGCTCTCGGCATATTTGATGTCGACGCCGTAGGCCGACGTGTCCTGCGAGATCACAAGCAGTTCCTTGACGCCGGCAGCGACCAGTTTTTCTGCCTCGCGCAGCACGTCACCCGCCGGGCGCGACACCAGGTCGCCGCGCAGCTTCGGGATGATGCAGAAACTACAGCGATTGTTGCAGCCTTCGGAAATCTTCAGGTAGGCGTAGTGCCGCGGCGTCAGCTTGACGCCCTGTGGCGGCACCAGGTCGAGATGCGGATTATGGACCGGCGGCAGCGCCCGGTGCACCGCATCCAGCACGCTCTCATATTGCTGCGGACCCGTGATCGAGAGCACGCCCGGATAGGCGGCCTCGATCTGCTCGGGTTCCGCACCCATGCAGCCGGTGACGATGACCTTGCCGTTCTCCGCCATCGCCTCGCCGATGGCGCCGAGCGATTCCTGCTTGGCGCTGTCCAGGAACCCGCAGGTATTAACGATAACGATGTCGGCGCCGTCATGCTTGCGCGCCAGTTCATAGCCTTCGGCCCGCAGCCGCGTGATAATGCGCTCGGAATCCACCAGCGCCTTGGGGCATCCCAATGAAACAAAGCTGATCTTGGGCGCTGCGGCCTGTTGCATATCTTATCTGCCTGATTGATCAGCACGAGCTAGTCCCAATTGCCCACAATTACAAGGCTTTGCGCGGGACCATGACGTGCTATGGATGGGCCCGCCGGGTTAAGAGTTGATCGATGAGCGCTGAGTCGTCACCGAAAATCGTCATTGTCGACGAAAGCCCGATCCGCGCGGCCATTCTCGAAGAGGGGCTGCGGGAGGCGGGCTTTACCCGCGTGGTCCATATCAGCGAAATGCAGAGCCTGCTGGCGCGGATCTATTCCGAAGACCCGGATGTCATCCTGATCGACCTGGAAAACCCCAGCCGCGACGTGCTGGAGGCGATGTTCCAGGTCAGCCGCGCCGTGCGCCGCCCGATCGCGATGTTCGTCGACCAGAGCGACTCCGCCTCGATCCAAGCCTCCGTCGATGCCGGCGTCTCCGCCTATATTGTCGACGGCCTGAAGAAGGAGCGGATCAAGCCGATCCTCGACCTCTGCATCTCGCGCTTCAATGCCTTTTCCAAGCTGCAGGACGAGCTCGACCGAACCAAATCCGCGCTGGAGGAACGCAAGGTCATCGACCGCGCCAAGGGGATCCTGATGAAGGTAAAGGGCCTCACGGAGGACGAGGCCTACGTGCTGATGCGGTCGACCGCGATGCGCGAAAAGAAGAAAATCGGCGAGATCGCACAGTCGATCCTGACCGCGTCGGAGCTGCTGAAATGACGACACCGCTGCATATCGGCTTCATCCCGCTGGTTGACGCCTCTGCGCTGATCATTGCCGTCGACAAGGGCTTTGCTGCCGCCGAAGGGCTCGATGTCACGCTGACGCGGGAAGTGTCGTGGTCCAACGTCCGCGACAAGCTCAATATCGGCCATTTCGACGCGGCGCATCTGCTGGCGCCGGTTGCGATCGCCTCGAGTCTCGGCCTCGGCCACGTCAAGGTGCCGATCGTCGCGCCGTTCAATCTCGGGCTCAACGGCAATGCGATTACGATCTCGCCGGCGCTGCATGCGGCGATCATGGGCGAGATCGACGGTGATGCGCGCAATCCGCTGGTGACGGCGCAGGCGCTGGCCCGGGTGGTCGCCGCACGGCGCAAGGCCGGCGCGGAGCCGCTGACGTTCGGCATGACGTTTCCGTTCTCGACCCATAACTACCAGCTTCGGTTCTGGATGGCGGCGGGTGGGGTCGATCCCGACGAGGACGTCCATCTGGTGGTGCTGCCGCCGCCCTACATGGTGGACAGCCTGGCCAACGGCCATGTCGATGCGTTCTGTGTCGGCGCGCCCTGGAATTCGGTGGCCGTCGATCTCGGCGTCGGTCACATCCTGCATTTCGTCTCCGACATCCTGGTGCGTGCCGCGGAAAAGGTGCTCGCGGTCAGGCAAAGCTGGTCAGACAAGAATCCGGAAGTCCTGGCGGCCCTGATCCGGGCCGCCTCGCGTGCCGCGCAATTCATCGAGCAGCCGGACAATCGCAGCGAGGCTGCGCATATCCTCGCAAGGCCGGAATATATCGGCGTCAATGCCGAAGTGATCCTGCGGACGCTGGATGGCCGGTTGAAGATTTCCCCCGACGGCAAGATCCGCGAAAGCAGCCGCTATCTGCTGGTCGGACGCGAGGGGGCCGCGCGGCCCGATCCCGCACAGGCCGCCTGGCTCTATGCCCAGATGGTGCGCTGGGGACAGACGGCGATGCGGCCGGACGCGCTCAAGACCGCCATGGGGGTGTTCAGGCCGGATCTCTATGACGCGGCCGTGGGACATTCCTTGGGACAGCCGGGCAAGTCCGGCAACGGTTCGGATGCGGTCGGCGCGTTTGCCGGTCCCGCCTTCACGCCCGACGATATCGCCGGACATCTCGCGGCGTTCGAGATCGGACGCTGGAAGCCGTGACAGCCTGACTCGGCTGAAGCAAAATTAGGCACTGGTACTGATTGCCTAATTGTTAGGCCAAATGCCTTCCAAGTAGCTGTGAAGCTAGCTTCAGAGTTTCATCAGCCAACTCCCAACGCTCTGATCTTTCTTACAATTTTCACCAAATCGGTTTGGCACGCAACTTGTATGTTGCAGTGCAGCCAAACCGACGCGGATGTCGGTCGGCCCAACGTCCAAGATGGATTTCCGCAGCAACGAGGCTGGTCGGACCGAACAGGAGCAAAAGCCCGGCACCGCGGCTGCGCCGAGTTCCAAACGGTCAAACCCTTTCGTTGACGCCACCGATCGTGGCCGCAGGAGCTTCGTCACGTCAGATGAAAATGGAAACGCTCACAGTCGACTTTACCGACGAGCAGAAGCGCTACCTCGAGGGCTTCACTACCGGCCTGCAGATCAGCCGGGTCGGGCGCGGGCTCGGCGGCGGTTCGGGCAAGGCAAATGCCGAGCCGAGCGGACCTGAGGCGGCGCACATCAAGGCGCAGGACAGGGTTACCGCCGCCGGCAAGAAGCTCGTCGAGCAGGAAAAGTGGAAGCGCGAGGAGCATCCGTTCGATGTCTATCCGCGGCTGAAGCAACAGGCGCTGGTCGATGCTAGGCCGTCGCCGGCGGACAATTTCCGCTGGCGCTATTACGGCCTGTTTTATGTAGGACCGGCGCAGGACTCTTACATGTGCCGGCTGCGGATCCCGAACGGCATCATGAAGCACTGGCAGTTCGCCGGCATGGCTGACCTCGCCGAACAGCTGTGCGGCCCGTTCTGCCACGTCACCACGCGGGCGAATTTGCAGGTTCGCGAAATTCCGCCGAAGAACGCCGTGGCACTCATCGAAGGCATTCAGGACCTCGGCCTGTGCTCGCGCGGCTCCGGCGCCGACAACATCCGCAACGTCACGGGGACGCCGACGGCGGGGATCGATCCGCAGGAAATTCTCGACACCCGCGAATACGCCCGCGAGTGGCACTATCACGTCCTCAACGACCGCTCGCTGACGGGACTGCCGCGCAAGTTCAACGTCGCCTTCGACGGCGCCGGCAAGATCGCAGTGCTGGAAGACACCAACGACATCGCGTTTTCCGCCGTCGAAGTGAAAGACGGTTTTGGCGTCGAGCCTGGTGTCTGGTTCAAGCTCGGCATCGGCGGCATCACCGGCCACCGGGATTTTGCCGCCGATACTGGCATCATCGTCAAGCCATCAGATGCGACCAGGGTGTCGGATGCCATCGTCCGCGTCTTCATCGATCTCGGCGACCGCACCAACCGGCTCAAGGCGCGTTTGAAATATGTCATCGACGGCATGGGGATGGAAAAATTCCTTGTGCTGGTCGAGGAGAAACTCGGCGACGCCTTTACGCGCGTGCCGGCGGAGGCGCTGGCGCCACGGCCCAAATTCGACCGCACCGCCCATATCGGCGTGCACAAGCAGAAGCAGGATGGCTTGAACTGGATCGGCGTCGCGCTGCCGCTCGGCAAAGTGACCTGCGAGCAGATGCGCGGCCTCGCCAGGATCGCGCAGGATCTCGGCGACGGCGATATCCGCCTGACGGTCTGGCAGAACCTGCTGATTCCGGGTGTGCCCGACGACAAAATCGCATTGGCTACGGCCGCGATCGAGGCGATCGGGCTTGCGATCGGGACTTCTGAACTCCGCGCCGGCCTGATTGCCTGCACCGGCCGCGCGGGCTGCAAATTCGGCCTTGCCGACACCAAGCGCACGGCCGCCAGGATTGCTGATTGGTGCGAACCACGGGTGACGATCGACACGCCGATCAACATCCATCTCACCGGCTGCCATCATTCCTGCGCGCAGCATTACATCAGCGATATCGGCATGATCGGCGCGCGCATCCCGGTCGGCGATACCGACGACACGGTCGATGGCTTTCATGTCTTCACGGGTGGCGGATTCGGTCCGGACGCCGATGTCGGGCAGGAGGTGTTTCGCGACGTCACGGCCGAGGACGTGCCGGCCTATGTCGAGCGGCTGCTGAAGGCCTATCTGGCGCATCGCGCTTTGCCCGATGAAACCTTCCTGACATTTGCGCGCCGCCATGACGGCGAGACGCTGCGCAAGCTGGCCGAAGCCCAAAAATCTTCGTGAAAGTGTCCTCATGAACCAGATCACGCCGCCACCCAAGATCGAGATCATTCCCTCCAGCGCGCCGTTCTCCGAAGCGCAGCGCTCGTGGCTGAACGGATTCTTTGCCGGGCTGCTGTCGGATGCGCCGACGCCGCTCTCGGCTGAGCAGGGCGCTGCCGTCATGGACGGCGGCGATGTCGATGACGGCGCGCCGTGGCACGAGCAGACCATGCCGATCGCGGACCGCATGAAACTCGCGGAGGGCCGCCCGCTGCGGCGGCGGATGATGGCGGCGATGGCGCAACAGGACTGCGGCCAGTGCGGCTACAATTGCAACGACTATTCGGACGCGATCGCCGGCAAGACCGAAGCGCGGCTCAATCTCTGCGTTCCCGGCGGCAAGGAAACCGCCCGGATGCTGAAATCGCTATATGAGGAAATCGACAAGGCACCGGCGGCGCTATCATTGGCGGCTGCCGCAGCGCCAGCCGCTGCCGCGCCCGCGGTCGTCGCAGAACCGGGCCGCTCGCGCGACAATCCCGCGCCGGCGAAATTCCTCGGGCGCTATCTGCTCAACAAGGGCCAATCGGAAAAGGAAACCTGGCATATCGACTTCGACCTGTCGGGCTGCGGGCTCGATTATGTCGTCGGCGATTCCTTCGGCATCTTCGCCCGCAACGATCTCGGCAATGTCGATCAGATCATTGCCTTGCTCGGCGCCTCGCACACCACCCAAGTCCGCGGCAAGACCTTGCGTGAGGTGTTGCTCGACGACGTCTCGCTGGCACCGGCGCCGGATTCGCTGTTCGAACTGATCTCCTACCTCACCGGCGGCGCGCAGCGCGAGAAGGCGAGGGCGCTGGCGCAGGGTGAAGATCCCGACGGTGATGCCGCGACGCTCGACGTGATGGCGGTGCTGCAGAAATTTCCCAATGTGCGGCCGCATCCCGAAGCCTTCGTCGAAGCGCTGGAAGCGCTGCAGCCGCGACTCTATTCGATCTCTTCCTCGCACAATGCGACGCCTGGAAAACTCTCGCTGACGGTGGACTGCGTTCGCTACGTCATCAACAAGCGCAGGCGGCTCGGCCTTGCCTCGACCTTTCTCGCCGAACGGATCCAGCCCGGCGACGAGGTCAAGGTCTATGTACAGAAGGCCCACGGCTTCGCGCTGCCGGAAGATCCAAGGATTCCGATCATCATGATCGGGCCGGGTACCGGCATCGCACCGTTCCGCGCCTTCCTGCATGATCGCCGCGCCACCGGGGCGCCCGGCAAGAACTGGCTGTTCTTCGGCCATCAGCGCAGCGATTGCGACTTCTTCTACCAGGACGAACTCAACGCGATGAAAACGTCGGGGCTTCTGACGCGGCTGTCGCTGGCGTGGTCGCGCGACGGCGACAAGAAGTTCTACGTGCAGGACCGCATGCGCGAAGTCGGCCGCGAAGTGTGGACGTGGCTCGCCGAGGGCGCCAACGTCTACATCTGCGGCGACGCCAAGCGGATGGCCAAGGACGTCGAGCGCGCGCTGGTCGATATCGTCGCCCAGTTCGGCGCAAGGTCAACCGACGAAGCTGTCTTGTTCGTTGCGGAACTCAAGAAAAAGGGCAGGTTCCAGCAGGACGTTTATTGATGAGGGTACAATCGTAGCGCTGCGGGTTCCAATTCGCTCAAATCGGCCCGAATAAAATTCTCACCGGAATTGGGACGAGAGAATTTTTCACTGGAAAGTGAGTCCACAGGAGGGGCCGTATCACTATTTTTCGCGCCCGCTTGCAAGTTGCCGCGAACGATATTCCATATGCATCCCATGCTGCGTTGGAGATCGACAATGCGCGAACTATCGGCGGAAGCCCGCCTGCACCTCTATGCACGTTCCCTGTCCCGCCGGACCGGAACCGGATTCCATACCGCCGCGCTCTACGGCTCGTTTGCGCTCATCGCGGCCATCGTGTTCAGCTCGCTCTCGGTTCACCCGTTCTAATCTTCATGTCCTACGGCCACGCCGCGTAGGACGCGCCGCGCCGCATCTGCTCCAGTCGAGAACGCCGCCGGTAGACGCCCGGCGAAACGCCCTGGTGCTTGCGAAAGAACCGGCTGAAATAACCGGGATCACGAAATCCAAGACCGTAACCGATCTGCTCGACCGGAAGATCGAGCTGCTGCAGGCGCGTGCAGGCTTCCTTGATCAGTCGCAGATGCACGACGGCGCGTGGGCTGACGCCTTTCTCGCGTTTGCAGTGGGCGTGCAGCTTGTCCTCGGTCACGCCAAGTGCGGCCGCATAACGCGCGACCTGCCAGCCATCGCGGTAATGCAATTCGACCATCTGGAGAAAATTTCCGACCAGGCGGGTGCCGTCACCTCGGTGCGCGGCTTCGTCGGGCGGTTCGCCTGAGATGACGGAGCGCCACAGATGCAGGCAAAGCAGCAGCACGTGCGATGACGTCATCGTCGCGGTGCCGCGCCCGGGAGAATGCAGTTCGCGCACCAGCGCGTCGCAGCCATGGACCACGGCATCGAAAGCTTCGCCGACCTGTCCCGCCTTCAAGAGCACCAGCCGGTCGATGGTGCGGCGGAGGTGAAGCGCCTCGGCGCTGCCAGCGACGGTCTTGGTGAGAAAATCTTCGGAGATTGCGATCAGATAACCTTGCGCGCCGGCTTCGACCTGCAGATCGCCCTCGAGATCAGCCGGCAGCCACAGCAGTGCAGGCGCCTCGAACGCCACATGGGTGCCGCGCAGCGCAACGGCGCCACGCCGCGCCTCGATCGCCAAGAGGTGGGAACGGCGAAGTCCGCGCTGACGAATGACCCATTTTGCCGGCGCAAGGCTGGCGGAAAATCGCTCCGCATGGAGGGCCGGAATCGGCTTCTCCGTTAAGGCTTCCAGCCCCGAACCCAACTGCATGGCTCACTCCAACCGTGACAATCTACCGCTTGTTGCGGGCACCCTCTGACGGAAGGATACAATCAATCCCCGGATGCGTCCAATTCTATGCTGACAATGCTCCCATAGGCTGCATCGGGTCGCACGCCGCTCCAAGGCGATGGACGCAAAAGTCTCTGGGAGGAGAACATGGGGTCATCAGTCACCCGCTTCGCAGCGGGATTACTCGCCGTCACCGGGGCGGCCCTTTTCGCAGCCGATGGGCCGGCGCTGGCACAGAGCTCGGTCAAGATCGGCTACGCGCTTTCGCGCACCGGCCCCAATGCCGGCGGCGCCGCGGTGACGACGCTGCCGAACTACGAAATGTGGGTGAAGGAGGTGAACGCCGCGGGCGGCCTGAAGCTCGGCGACAAGCGCGTGCCGATCGAGGTTGTCCAATATGACGATCGCTCCAGCGCTGAAGAAGCGGCGAGGTCGCTCGAGCGGTTGATCACCCAGGACAAGGTCGACTTCATCCTGCCGCCTTGGGGCACCGGCCTCAATCTGGCGGTCGGGCCGATCCTCAACAAGGCCGGCTATCCGCACCTCGCATCCACGGCGGTGACCGATCGCGCGCCTGAACTGGCCAAGCGCTGGCCCAATAGCTTCTGGCTGCTCGGCACCAGCGCCGGCGCCGCCAACACGCTGGTGGATCTGCTGGTCAAGCTGCGCACCGAAGGCAAGATCGGCGACACCGTCGCCATGGTCAGCGTCGCCGACGGTTTTGGCATCGACCTGTCCGGCGCCGCGCGTCCGGCGCTGGCAAAAGCCAATTTCAAGCTGGCCTATGACAAGACCTATCCGGTCGGCACCCAGGACCTCAGCCCGATCGTCAACGAGGTCAAGGCGCTCAACCCGGATGTCTTCATCGCCTTCAGCTATCCGCCGGATACGCTCGGGATTACCGAACAGGCGCGGATCGCCAGCTTCAATCCAAAAATCTTCTACACCGGCGTCGGTACTGCTTTCCCGCTGTTCAAGCAGAAGTTCGGCGCCAATGCGGAAGGCGTGATGGGGATCGGCGGCTGGAGCGGCGACAGCGCTCCGATCAAGGATTATCTGGCGCGCCACAAGGCGTCAGCCGCGAACGGCGCCGAGCCGGATCGCTGGGCCAGTGCGGTGACCTACGCCAGCCTCCAGATGCTGCAGCAGGCGATCGAACGCGTCGGCAAGATCGACCGAGAGGCCGTCATCAAGGATCTGCAGACCGGGACCTTCGACACCATCATCGGCAAGGTCAAGTTCGAGAACAACCTGCCGACCAAATATTGGTGGGTCGGGCAGTGGCAGGACGGCGAATTCTACGGCGTCGCACCGGCCACCAATGAGGGCGCGCGTACGCCCGTTATTCCGAAGCCGGCATGGAAGGCGCCGTGATCGGCGATTGGTCCAGACGGCACTGAGCAATGACGAACGCCATCTTCACCGGCCTGATGCTCGGGGGCATGTACGCGCTGATCGCCATGGGGCTGACGCTCCAATATGGCGTGGCGCGGATCATGAACCTGTCCTACGGCGAGTTTCTCGTCGCGGCAGCCTTTTCCTCCTACTGGCTGTTCACGGGATGGGCATTGAACCCGTTACTTGGACTGGCGCTCGTCATTCCCGCCGGCTTCGGCGTGAGCCTGTTGCTGTACCGCGTCCTGCTCACGCCACTGGTGCGCCGGGCAAGGACGCGGGGCGCACTCGAAGTCGACAGCATCCTGGCGACCTTCGGCATGATGTTCATCGTGCAGGGCATCATGCTGTCGATGTTCGGCGGCGCGTACTTCAGCTACTCCTTCCTGGCGATCCCGGTCAGCCTGTTCGGTGAAATCCTCGCATTGAACCGGCTGATCGCGTTCGGTCTCGCGGTTGCCGTCGGGCTTGCACTGTATCTGGCGCTGACGCGCACCCGGCTTGGCACATCCATCCGCGCGGTTGCGGTCGATCCGATGGCCGCGCAGCTGGTCGCGATCGATGTGGTCAGGACTTCCGCGTTTGCCTTCGCGCTTGGCGGGGCGCTGGTGGCGGCGGCCGGCGTCCTGATCAGCATGTTCCTGACATTCAGCGCGTCATCGGGCGTGATCTTCACCATGAAGGCGCTGATCGTGGTTGTCATGGGCGGTGTCGGCAATCTGCTCGGCTGTCTCGTCGCCGGGCTGGCGCTGGGCTTGAGTGAATCGCTGGTCGCAACCTTCGTCGATCCGGGCCTGACGCTGGCGGTGAATTTCGCGCTGTTCCTCGGCGTGCTGCTGGTCAAGCCCGCCGGCCTGTTCGGGAGGGCACAGCGATGAGCGCAATGCGCCTTGCTGCCGCGCTCGCGGCCTGTGCTGGTCTTGCCGTGCTGGCGCTGCTGCCGACGTACGTCGATGCCTATTACCTCGCACTCGCGATCGGGCTTTTGCAATTCACCGTGCTGGCGACCGCATGGGGCCTGTTCTCCGGACCGACACGTTATGTCTCGCTGGCGACGACAGCGTTTTTCGGGGTCGGGGCCTATACGGTGGCGGTGCTCGGCGAGCTGCTGCCCTGGCCCCTGGTGCTGCTGATCGCGACCGCGATCGGCGCCGTGATGGCCGTTGTCGTGGGCCTTTCGACGCTGCGGCTCAGCGGCCTGCATTTCGTGATCTTCACGTTCGGGCTGGCCGAACTCATTCGCCAGCTCGTGATCTGGTTCGAAGTCAACAAGTCCCGCGTGCTCGGCCGTTACGTGTTCGTCGACATCACCCAGAAGGACATCTACTGGCAGCTTCTCGTGCTGGCGGTCGCGGTGTTCGTGATCGGCTGGCTGATCGCGCGCTCGCGGCTCGGTTTTGCGCTGCGCATCATCGGCGAGGACGAAACCGTCGCCAAGCATTGCGGGATCAACGTCACCGTCGCCAAGGTGACGCTGTTCACGATCAGCGCCGTGTTCATGACGCTGGTCGGCGCGATCATGGCGCCGCGCTGGACCTACATCGAGCCGTCGATCGCCTTCAACGCCACGATTTCCTTCGAAGTCGTAATCATGGCGCTGCTGGGCGGCGCGCACCGGCTGTGGGGGCCGGCGCTCGGCGCCATTCCATTGACGTTGCTGTTCGAGTTCCTGGCGGCGCGGTTTCCGACCGCCTCGACGCTGATCATGGGAGTCATCTTCCTGTTGATCGTGTACGCGCTGCCCGCCGGCGTCGTCGGCCTGTGGGACAATTTCCGGCGGCAGTGGCGGCCACAGCGCGTTGAGCAAGGGGCCAAGGCATGACGGCCGCAGGCTCAACCGTTCTCGACATCAAAGGCTTGGTCCGGGCGTTCGGCGGCCTTGTTGCGGTCAATGGGCTGGATATGACGGTTGGGTCCGGCGAGATCGTTGGGCTGCTGGGGCCAAACGGATCAGGAAAGACCACCGCGCTCAATCTCGTCTCGGGCGTGCTGCGTCCGGATTCCGGCGCGATCCACTTCGCCGGGCACGATATTGCGGGGATGGCGACGCATCGCATTGCGCGCCTGGGGTTAGGGCGAACCTTCCAGCTGGTGCGCGTGCTCGACGGCATGAACTGTGCCGAGAATGTCAGGGCGGGTCTCGCTTTTCATCCGGCACGCTTCGCACGCGGCGAAATGGACGCTGCCGCCACCCGGTTGCTGGAGCGGGTCGGATTGAAAGACTCCGATCAACGCATGGCGACCGAGCTGACCTATATCGACCGTAAGCGCCTTGAGCTGGCGCGCGCGCTGGCGCTGAAGCCGCGGCTTCTGCTGCTCGACGAATGGCTGGCCGGACTCAATCCTTCCGAGCTTTTGATCGGCATCGCACTGATCCGCTCGTTGAAAGAGGAGGGTTTGTCGATCCTGCTAGTTGAACACGTCATGGACGCGATCCGCTCGCTTTGCGATCGCTGCGTGGTCATGAACAGCGGCCGGAAGATTGCCGAGGGGACGCCGGACAAGGTGCTGTCAGATCCCGCCGTCATCGAGGCCTACCTGGGAGCGCCAGCAGATGCTTGAGGTCGCGGACATCAGCGTCGCCTATGGCCAGCACCGGGCGCTGACGGATGCCGGCTTGAGCGTGGGCCGCAGCGAAATCGTCGTCATCCTCGGCGCCAATGGCGCGGGGAAAACCTCTCTGCTGAAGGCCATCGCCGGCATCGTGGCCTGCTTGCCCGGCAAGCGCGTCACGCTTTCGGGGCGCGATATCGCAGGTCTTCCGGCGCATGAGATCGTCGAGGCAGGTCTGGCGCTGGTGCCGGAAGGCCGCGGCATCTTTGCTGATTTGACGGTCGCGGAAAACCTGTTGCTCGGCGCCAATCCGAAGCGCGCCCGTGACGGGGAGGCGGCGCGGCGGGAGCGGGTGCTGGCGCTGTTTCCGCGCCTCGGCGAACGGCTCGGACAGACGGTGCGGACCATGAGCGGCGGCGAGCAGCAGATGGTCGCGATCGGCCGCGCGCTGATGTCCAATCCGGACGTTCTCCTGCTTGACGAGCCCTCGCTCGGCCTGTCGCCGCTATTGGTGCGCGAATTGTTCGCAAGCCTGCGCAAGGTGCGCGAGAGCGGCGTCGGCCTGCTGCTGGTCGAACAGAACGCGCGCGAAAGCCTCGCCATCGCCGATCGCGGCTATCTCATCGAGAACGGCAAGATCACCGGCAGCGGCACGGGGACCGAGCTGATGTCCAACGATGCCGTACAGCGCGCCTATCTCGGCGGAATTGTCGCAAGCGCGGTTTGAAATTCACGAACATAACCTGAAAACACGGAGGATCACGCCATGAACCAGATCAGTCTGCTGCTCGAAAACCAGGACGTTCAGGCTGTTGACGGCGTCACGTTCGATCGCCTCAACCCCATCACGGGCGAAGTCGCTACCCGCGCTTCCGCCGCGCAGATATCCGATGCCAAACGCGCGGCCGATGCAGCCGCGGCCGCGTTTCCGGCGTGGTCGGCGACCGGGCCGGGCCTGCGCCGAAAGATTTTGCTCAAGGCGGCCGACGCGCTCGAAGCCAAGACGGCGCAGTTCATCGAACTGATGGCGACTGAAACGGGTGCTACCGCCGGTTGGGCCGGGTTCAATGTGATGCTTGCAGCGGGGATGCTGCGCGAAGCCGCCGCCATGACGACGCAGATTTCGGGCGAGGTGATCCCGTCGGACAAGCCGGGCTGCATCGCGATGGCGGTCCGGCAGCCGGCCGGCGTCGTGCTCAGCATCGCGCCCTGGAACGCGCCCGTGATCCTCGGCGTCCGCGCCGTGGCGTTGCCGCTCGCATGCGGAAACACGGTTATTCTGAAGGCCTCGGAAATCTGTCCGGGCACCCACCGTTTGATCGCAGAGTGCCTGCGCGATGCGGGATTGCCGCCCGGCGTGGTCAACGTCATCACCAACGCGCCGGAAGATGCGCCTGATCTGATCGAGGCCCTGATTGCGCATCCGGCGGTCCGCCGCATCAACTTCACTGGCTCGACCCGCGTCGGCCGCATCATCGCCCAGACGGCAGCAAAGTATCTCAAGCCGGCCCTGCTCGAGCTCGGCGGCAAGGCGCCGCTGATCGTGCTTGATGATGCGGATATCGATGCCGCGGTCGCCGCCGCCGCTTTCGGCGCGTTCATGAACCAGGGACAGATCTGCATGTCGACGGAGCGGATCGTGCTCGACAACAAGGTCGCCGACGCCTTCGTCGCCAAGCTGGCGACCAAGGCCGACTCGCTGGTGGCGGGCGACCCGCGCAAGGGCGGCACGCCGCTGGGGTCGCTGATCGGCGCTGATGCCGTCGACCGCATCCAGGGTCTGATCAAGGACGCGGTAGCTAAGGGCGCGCGCGTTGTGGCCGGCGGCCGGTCGGAGGGGACGTTGATGTCGGCCACCGTGCTCGATCACGTCACCTCTGTCATGCGGATCTATGGCGAGGAATCGTTCGGTCCAGTGGTCAGCATCGTGCGCGTGAACAGTGTGGATGAGGCGGTGCGGGTCGCGAACGACACCGAATATGGATTGTCAGCGGCGGTGTTCGGCCGCGATATCGCCCGCGCCATGGAGGTCGCCAAGCGGATCGAGTCGGGCATTTGTCATGTCAATGGCCCGACCGTACACGACGAAGCGCAAATGCCGTTCGGCGGTACGAAGGCGTCCGGTTATGGCCGTTTCGGCGGCAAGGCAGGCATCGCCGAATTCACCGAATTGCGCTGGATCACCATCGAGACCGGCCCGCAGCATTATCCGATCTGAGTTTGGGCTGACATCGCGCCGCGGAAATCCCGCGGCGTGACGCCAAAGAAACTCCTGAACGTCCGGGTCGCGTGCGCGCCGTCAGCGAAACCGCACAGCATGGCGAGCGCCGCAATTGAAGTTTGCGACAGGGCAGGTTGCTGCAGCAGGTCTCGAAAGTGATCGACACGCAGCTGGAGCACGTGGCGTTCAAACGTCGTTTGCTGGTCGGCAAAGACACGATGGAAGGTTCGTTCCGATACGCCGAATGCGGCCGCAATCGCCGGGGCCGGTCGATTCGCCGCGATGTTGCCTCTCAGATAAGTGTCGATCAGGCCGAATAGCTCAGTGCGGGTAAGCCCGTGGTCGTCACCGGTTGCGAGGCGCAGCAGGGTCGACAGATAAGCCACGATATCCGTTTCGTGCTGGCCTGGCCGCGCATCCGACAGACGGATGGCAGCGCGAATGAACGCCGCGATCGAGCGCGCGATGGCGCCGGACAGAGGGACGGGTCTCGCGCATAGCCGCTCGGCCTGCGGAAACATCCGGAGCAGCGTCGCGGCGGGAACCGTTGCGATCAGCACTTCGGAACGCTGTTCGGGTCCATCGAGCCGGTCCTCGAACGGCCGCCGCGCGTCATAGAGTACGCCATATCCCGGCTCGATCGTGCCTTCGTTACCGGCCTGCGCCATCGAGCTTCGGCCGCGACGCTGAAAATCGAACATGAATTCGTCCGAGCCCGCCTTGCTCACGAGCCTTGCGTCGCGGCTGTAGCATTGCGGGCTGCTGTCGAAACGCACGAGCTTGACGCTTCCGAGTTCCACGAACTCGAAGTGACCGCTGACCCGCGTCGGGCCGATCGGCCTGGTCTCGATATGGGCGAATGATCGACAGATCGACTCGGTCCAAAACGCCTGGCGTTCGGCGGGGTGGATTTGGTCTGTCGAGACGCTGATCGGCATCGCGGATGCGGTTCCACAGGGTGATAGCTCACCGTCGCCCGAATTCGGGCCGGCTGGCAAGGTCGAAAAGCTGGCAGGTTCATTCAAGACGGTGCACCCTGGTTACCCTAACGTGCGGTCCAATGTTGCAAGGTGTGAATATGGACCTGACGAGAGAACCGGGCGGTACGGCCGTAACGCATCCCCTCGATCCGCTCAGCGAGGCCGAGGTCGCGCTGGCGTCTGAACTGCTGCGCGACGCCAAGCAGCTTGGCGCGGATACCCGCTTCTCCCACGTCCAGCTCGAGGAACCGGCCAAGGCCGACATCCTGGGTTGGACACCAGGCACCAATTTGCCGAGGCAGGCGGCGGTCACGCTGTTCGACTGCAAGACCGGGGCGACCCATGTCGCGACCGTCGATCTCGGGTCACGGCAGGTGACGACATGGCGCGAGCATCCGACCAAGGCGCATCCTTATGGCCAGCCCCCCGTCACGATCGAGGAAGTGTTCAAGGTTGGCGACATCGTCAAGCGTGATGCCGGATGGCGACACGCAATGAAGCGTCGCGGGCTGACGGACGAAGACATCGAGCTGGTCCAGGTCGATCCGTTCTCAGCCGGTTACTTCGACCGGGACGTCGAGAAAGGCCGGAGGCTTGTCAGTGGGGTTTCGTTTTGGCGCCGCGATATCAAGGACAATGGCTATGCCCATCCGATCGAGGGGGTGGTCGCGCTGGTCGATCTGATCGAGGACAAGGTCGTGCAGCTCGTGGACGAGCCGGAAATCGTTCCGATCCCGAAGCGGTCTCGCAACTATGATCGCGCGTCGATCCCGAAAATGCGCGAGGACGTCAAGCCGCTCGACATCGTGCAGAAAGACGGTCCCGGTTTCTCCGTCGAGGGTTGGAAGGTTTCCTGGCAGAATTGGTCGTTCCGCGTCGGCTGGACCGCGCGCGAAGGCCTCGTGCTGCATCAGATCGCTTTCAACGACAGCGGACGGGAGCGACCGATCATCTATAGGGCCAGTGTCAGCGACATGATCGTGCCCTACGCCGATCCGACCGCGAACCATTTCTGGAAGTGCGCGTTCGACGCCGGCGAGTACGGTCTGGGCAAGCTCGCCAATGCGCTGGAGCTTGGCTGCGATTGCCTTGGGCAGATCCATTATTTCGACGTTCCGGTCGCCGACGATTACGGCAAGCCGTCTGTCATGAAGAACGCGATCTGCCTGCACGAGGAGGATTACGGCATCCTCTGGAAGCACTATGAATTCCGCAACGAGACCTTCGAGGTGCGGCGCTCCCGCCGTCTCGTGATCTCGTTCTTCACGACCGTCGGCAATTATGATTACGGCTTCTACTGGTATTTCTATCAGGACGGCACGATCCAGCTTGAAGTCAAGCTGACCGGCATTATCCAGACCGCGGCGGTAGCGCCCGGTCAATCCTATCCCTGGGGTGGCATGGTCGCGGAAGGGCTGGGCGGTCCGACGCACCAGCACTTCTTCAACGCCCGCCTGCACATGATGGTCGATGGCGAGCGCAACAGCGTCACCGAGCACGAGTTCAAGCCACGGCCCTTCGGCAAGGACAATCCATACGGCAACGTGTTCGACACCACAGCGCGAACGCTCGCGTGCGAACAGGATGCCGCCCGCGAGGCCGACGGCCGCACCGGGCGCTACTGGAAGATCATCAATCCCAACCAGACCAACAGCGTCGGCGGGCCGACCGGGTACAAGCTGCTGGCGCACGCGGCGCCGGTCATGCTGGCGCAGGAGAATTGCTACATGACCGCGCGCGGCGGCTTTGCGACCAAGCACCTCTGGGTCACGCGCTATGCGCCTGACGAACGCTATGCCAGCGGCGAATTCCCGAACCAGCATGCCGGCGGCGACGGTTTGCCGAAATACGTGGCGCAGAACCGCGGAATCGAAAACGAGGACATCGTGGTCTGGCACACTTTTGGCGCTACCCATGTCTGCCGGCCCGAGGATTTTCCGGTCATGCCGGTCGAATATGTTGGGTTCGCCCTCAAGCCGAACGGCTTCTTCGCCGAGAATCCGGCGATGGATTTGCCGCCTGACCGCAACGATGCAAGTCGCGACGTCAGGGAGAAGGGGGCGTGCTGCGGCTGATACTACTGGTTTCGCATCCGATCCAAACAGGAGATGGGCCATGAACCGCAGGAACCTTCTCAAGGGCGCCGGTCTTGCCGCCGCCGCAACGGCTGTCAGCGCGCCCGCGATCGCACAGTCCGGTCCAACCGTGCGCTGGCGGCTGACGACGTCGTTCCCAAAATCCCTCGATACGCTCTATGGCGCGTGCGAGATGTTCAGCAAGGCCATGGCGGATCTGTCGGAGCAGAAATTCCAGATCAGCGTGTATGGCCCGGGCGAAATCGTGCCGGCCTTTCAAGTGTTCGACGCGGTGGCCAACAATACCGTCGAGATGGGGAACAGCGCGTCCTACTATTACATCGGCAAGGATCCGGCGTTCGCGTTCGGCACTGCCGTGCCGTTCGGGCTCAACACGCGGCAAATGAATGCCTGGCTCGCCTATGGCGGCGGGCTCGACCTGATGAACGACCTCTACAAGCCCTACGGCATCTACGGCCTGCCGTTCGGCAACACGACCGCGCAGATGGGCGGTTGGTTCCGCAAGGAGATCAAGACGCTCGATGATTTGAAGGGTCTGAAATTCCGGGTCGGCGGCGTGGCCGGGCAGGTGCTGGCCCGCATCGGCGTGGTGCCGCAGCAGATTCCGCCGGGGGATATTTATCCCGCGCTCGAGAAAGGCACGATCGATGCCGCCGAATGGATCGGCCCTTATGACGACGAGAAGCTCGGCTTCCTCAAGGTCGCGCCCTATTACTACTATCCCGGCTGGTGGGAAGGCTGCGCCAATGGCTTTCTCTACATCAACACGGCGAAGTGGGCGGAGCTTCCAAAAGTCTATCAGGACATGATGACGATCGCGGCCGCACAGGTCGCCGCCGACCTGACGGCGAAATATGACGCGCGCAACGCGCAGGCGATCAAGCGCCTGGTCGCGGCCGGCGCCCAGCTTCGGCCGTTCTCGACCGACATCCTCGACGCCTGCTTCAAGGCCACCAATGAGCTGTTTACGGAGGTTGCGGCCAAGAACGACAAGTTCAAGGCCCTGAACGACTCCATGACGGCGTTCCGCAACGAGCAATATCAGTGGCATCAGGTCTGTGAAGCCACCTACGACAATTACATGATCCGGCGAAGCCGCGGCTAGGCTGACATCGCCAGCGGCTCGCCAGAACTGGGGACCCATTTGGATATTCGCACCGGCCGTCCGGTCTCGCTCGCACCTCATGGCATGGTGACGTCACCGCATTCGCTGGCTTCATCAGCCGGCGTCGACGTGCTTCGCGCAGGTGGATCCGCCGTCGATGCCGCGATTGCCGCGAGCGCCGTACTGGCGGTGGTCTATCCGCACATGACAGGGCTGGGCGGCGATGCGTTCTGGCTCGTGCATGACGGCCGCAGCGGAGAGATCAGTTACCTCAACGGCGGCGGCAGGGCGGCAGCGGGTGCGTCGCTGGCGTCCATGGCGGCGAGAGGGTTGAAAGAAATCCCGCTGCGCGGGATCGTCCCGGCAACGCTGACGGTACCGGGCGCGGTTGCAAGCTGGGTCGCGGCGCATGAGGCCCATGGCCGGCTGCCGCTGCAGCGCGTGCTGGAAGGCGCGATCGGTTATGCGCGCGAAGGCTTTCCGGTCACCGGACGGCTGGCGAGCTTCATCGAGATGATGCGCGACGATCTCCTTCGGCAATGCGAAACCGCCGGGATTTTCCTGCCCGGTGGCGCCGTGCCGTTGCCCGGCACAAAACTCACCAACCCCAATCTGGCGAGGACGCTTGAAGCGATCGGGGATCATGGATGGTCCGGCTTTTACGAGGGGCCGGTCGCCGCTGAAATGCTGCGCTTCTCGCAAGCGCGAGGCGGTTTCTTTCAGCCCGGAGATTTCGAGGCGCAAAGGGCGAGTTGGGGTTTGCCGCTGACTGGCCGCTACCGGGACGTCACCATTTTCAACACGCCGCCGCCGACGCAGGGTTTTACCGTGATCGAGATGCTCAATCTGCTCGAGCCGCTCGAACCGCGCCGCATGGACCTCCTCGGACCCGACCGCCTGCACCTGATGGTTCAGGCCAAGCAGATCGCCTATCACGACCGCGATCTCGTGCTCGCCGATCCCGCTTTTGCCGCGGTGCCCATCGAGACTCTGATTTCCAAAGGCTACGCACGCCAACGCAGCGGGTTGATCGATCCGGCGCGCGCATTGAAATGGGATGAGGTGCCGTCATTCGGCAGCCTGGCCGGCGATACCGTCTACATTGCCGCGGTCGACCGAGACGGCAACGCGGCCTCGCTCATTCAGAGCCTCTATGGCGGGTTCGGGTCATGCGTGGTGGCGGGAGCTACTGGCGTCGTGCTGCAGAACCGGGGCGCGTACTTCTCGCTCGATCCCGATCATCCCAATCGGCTCGAGCCCCGAAAAATCCCGCTGCACACCCTGATCGCCTCGATGGCTAAACGCGACGGCAAGCTCTGCAGCGTGCTGGGCTGCATGGGCGCGGATGGCCAGCCGCAGATCCAGCTGCAGCTCTATTCGGCGATGATTGATCACGGGCTCGATATTCAGGAGGCGATCGAACTGCCGCGATTCCTGTCCGGCCGCTTCGCGCTCGGCGAAGCGCGCGACACCCTGCACATGGAAAACCGCTTTCCCGCGGAAACGATCCGCGTGCTGGAACAACGGGGCCACGCTGTCCATCGCTGGGCCCCGTGGGAGGAGATGGCCGGCCACGCCCATGGCATCACCATCTCCGCGCACGACGGGACCCTGAGCGGCGGTTCAGACCCCCGCAGCGACGGCGCCGCGATCGGATACTGAAAACGTCAGTTCGCCGTCTTGAACGGCGCCACCGCGATCCCGGCATCCTTCAACGCCTGACGCACGCCGCGCCCGATCTCGACCGCGCCTGGCGTATCGCCATGAATGCAGACGGTATCGGTGCGCATCTTGATGACCTTGCCTGTCACCGAGACCACGGCCCCGTCCTGCACCATCCGCACCACCCGGTCGGCGATCATCTTGGGATCGTGCAACACCGCGCCCGGCTTCTTGCGCGACACCAGCTGGCCGTCGTCTTCATAGGCGCGGTCGGCAAACACTTCGTGCACCATCGGCAGGTTGGCGGCTTCGCCCGCGGTCACCAGCTTGGAATTGGCCAGCACCACGAAAATCAAATTGGGATCGACCGCCTTGATGCCGTTGGCGATCGCCCGTGCGGTCATGTCGTCCTCGCAGGCGACGTTCGAGATCGCGCCATGCGCCTTGACGTGGGTGACCTTGTGGCCGGCCGCGGTCGCAATCGCCTGCAACGCACCGATCTGGTAGGCGATCAGGTTCTCGATCTCGGATGATTTCAGGCCGGGCATCGGCCGCCGTCCGAAACCGTGTAGGTCGCGGTAGCCGGGGTGAGCGCCGACGCTGACGCCGCGCGCCTTCGCCAGCTCGACCGTGCGGCGCATGATATCGGGATCGCCGGCATGGAATCCGCAGGCGACGTTGACCGAGGTCGCAAGCTCGATCATCGCCGCATCATTGCCCATTTCCCACGCGCCAAATCCTTCGCCGAGATCGCAGTTGAGGTCGATGGTTGTCATGGTGTTGGTCCGCTTCTTGGTGAGTGGATATTGAATCAGTCCGGCCCCGATATGTCCGCAGGCGACGCGACCTGCCATGTGGCCGCGTCGACGGCGCTGACAGCATAGCCGGCGACGTTGGCATCTTGCAGCGCGTCGATGTTGAGATCAAAGCTTTCGATGGGCCGCAGCCGATCGGGCAGGGAATGCAGCAATTCCCAAAACTTTCTTGCCGCGGCTTGTGCCTCAGCCATGCTCACGGCCTTGAAGCGAAAGGCGCGCCCCGCCGGCGTCTGCGCAAACCGGCCGAAGTCGGCGGAAATCACCGTCGCGATCTTGGGATAACCGCCGCTGGTGCCGCGATCCGGCATCAATACGA
This sequence comes from Bradyrhizobium sp. AUGA SZCCT0160, assembly GCF_018130105.1. NCBI lineage: Bacteria > Pseudomonadati > Pseudomonadota > Alphaproteobacteria > Hyphomicrobiales > Nitrobacteraceae > Bradyrhizobium > Bradyrhizobium sp. AUGA SZCCT0160. The sequence continues at coordinate 140,136 of NZ_JAFCMD010000004.1, read as the reverse complement.
TCGGCTGGCCGTTGCCGGGAACCTGCAGGCTGCCGTTCACGGTGCCGTCGGAAACGATGTTGTGGCCGTGCAGATGCTTGATGGCGGGGCCTTCGAGCCGGTAACCCATGCGGTCGCTGGTGGCCGAAATCTTCCACTCGCTGTCGATAAAGAGTCTTTTGGCATCGTCGCCGAATTCGTCATCCTGCGGTCCCCACACGATGCGGATCGGCGCCTCTGCCGTGGCCGGCAGCTCGATCCGGCGTTCCGGTGCGCCGCTGGCCGGTTTCGTCTGCAATTCGTCTCCGCTCTGCAGCGGGCGCGGGTAGGGACTGCCGAGCCCGGCGCGGGCGTTGACTGCGAGGCTGCCAAAGTCAGGTTCGCCGGCGATGCCGCCCTCGATGGCGAGGTAGCTGAACGAACCGCTGCGGGCAAAGCCAAGCGTCAACGTCTCGCCGTCGGCCAGCGTCGCCGACGTATCGACCGCAACCGGGCGTCCGGCGATGTCGGCGTTGCGTGACGCCCCTGCCAGCGCGATGCGAACGGCGCCGCCGCGCGCGGTGAAGGCGGCGCCGAACGGGCCGATCTCGACAGCGGCTGCAAACGGCTCGTTGCCGACCAGCGTGTTGGTCGCCGCCAACGCCAGCCGGTCCATCGCGCCGCTCGGCACCAGGCCATAGCGCTGCGAGCCGGGGCGTCCGCCGTCTTGCACCGAACTGGCCGGGCCGATGGAGGTGATGACGAGCTTGCTCATGAGGGCATCAACTCGGCCACGATCTCGCCCGCTGCCGCGGCGCGGTCCTGCTCGGCAAAGGTTTTGGTGTCGACCGGCACGAACGTAATGGCGTCGCCGGGCTCCAGCAGGAAAGTCGGATCGCGATGCAGCTGATAGGTTCGAACCGCGGTCTGTCCGAGCAGATGCCAGCCGCTCGGGCCGGCCAGGCATTGCACGCCGGTCTGTACGCCGCCGATCGAGATCGTGCCGGCTGGCGTCAGCAGGCGCGGATTTTGCCGCCGCGGCATCTGCAGTGAATCCGCGAGCCCCGAGAGATAGGACCAGCCCGGCGTAAAACCGATCATGGCGACGCGGTAATCGCCGGCGACGTGCCGCGCCACGATGTCGTCGGGCGTGGTCTTGAGCGTCTTGGCGACGTCCTCGAGGTCGACGCCGTGCTCGCCGCCATAGACCACGGGGATGCGCCAGCGCCGGGTCTTTGTCGCCTCCGGTACCGGCAGCTGCGCCAGCGCCAGAATCTGCTCGCCAAGCGCTTCAAATGAAATTCGCACGGGATCGTAATGCACCAGCAACGAGCGATAGGTCGGAACGGTCTCGGTGACGCCTTCAACCGGCGTGGCCGCCATCGCGCGGTCGAGCGCGAGCACCCGCCCGTTGGCGGCATCGTCGATGTTGCGGGAAAACTCTACCGTGATGGCGCTGTCGCCACTGGGCAAAAGGCGGGGCGGGGGTAGCGTCGCGGCCATGGCCTCAGTACTGCCTCGGGATCTGTCTCAGGGACGGTCTCAGGAACGCTTGGGCTGAGATCAAGCTGTAGCGTGTTTCGCGCGCCAGTGGAATTCGCTTCGTGCGAAATCATTGAGCAAGTTCAATAAATTAATCTGCATGGCAGTGATAAGCTGTTGTGATCGAACTCTTTCGAACGAACCCTTGACGCGATGCCCGCGCCCCGCAAGATGCGCTACCTTTTGATCCCCTCCCATTGGAGCGTTGCCTTACCGATGTCCCTGACACCCGAAGCGATCGCGACCCTGTCCCGCGTGTCCACCGCCACCATCACCACAGTCCTCCTGAAGAAGGGCCTGCGGAACGTCTGGATGCGCGGCACCAAACCGTTGCGCCCGGGACAGCCGCGGCTGGTCGGGCCGGCCTTCACGCTGCGCTTCGTGCCCGCGCGCGAAGATCTCGCCACCCCCGAGTCGTGGTCCTCGCCGATCTCCACTCGGACGGCGATCGAAGCGATGCCGCAGGGTTGCATTGCCGTGGTCGACGCGATGGGCGTCAAGGATGCCGGTATCTTCGGCGACATCCTGTGCGCGCGCATGGTCAAGCGCGGGGTCGCGGCGCTGATCACCGACGGCGTCGTGCGTGACGTCGAGGGTGTGCTCGGTACCGGCCTGCCGGTCTGGTGCGATGGTTACGCGGCGCCACCGTCGGTGGCCGGGTTGACCTTCGTCGGTTGGGGCGAGCCGATCGGCTGCGGCGGGGTGGCGGTATTCCCGAACGACGTCGTGGTCGCCGACCAGGACGGCGCGGTGCTGATCCCGCAAGCGTTCCTCGACCTCATTCTGGCCGAAGGCGCCGAGCAAGAGCGGATGGAAGCCTGGATCGTCAACGAAGTGAACAACGGCGCCGCGCTTCCCGGCCTCTACCCCATGAATGCCGAGACCAAGGCGCGCTACGCGGCGAGCAAGAAATAACATCAACAAAGCGAGGTAACGCCATGGATATTCACGTCTCCGGCTCGAGGCCGACGCGCAAGGCTCCGCCCGATTATTTCACCGGTACGGTCTGGCAGGATCCGATCATCGCCACTGAAGCGCCGGCGCGGCTGGTTTCCACCCGCGTCTCTTTCGAACCCGGCGCGCGTACGGCGTGGCACTCGCATCCGCTCGGGCAGACCCTGTACGTGGTTTCGGGGATCGGCCGTGTGCAGGCCGTGGGCGGACCGGTCCGGGAAATCCGGCCCGGCGACGTCGTCTGGATCCCGCCCGGCGAGAAGCACTGGCATGGCGCCTCGCCAACCAACGGCATGACCCACATCGCGATGCAGGAAGCGCTCGACGGTAGCTACGCGACCTGGATGGAGAAGGTCACGGACGCCGAGTATTCGGCAAAGGTCGGGTAGCGTCTCCCGGATGAAGCGAGCCGAGACCCGTTCTGCTTTGCATGGGGTTGTTTTCGCGATTTTTTGTTCGGGCCCTACCGTTCATCGCCCATAGCGTGAACCGATGGCCTGAGAGGTCGACGCGAACGAGAACCCGCAAACAAAAAGCCCCGCCGGCGAAGGCGAGGCCCTGGTTGAATGTGCGTTGTTGGCGCGTCAGTTCACGCGGGTCCAGGTCTGGCCACCGCAGAACATGCCGCCAAAGGCGCAGCCCTGAACGCGAAGGCTGTCAGTGCCTTTAAGCGCGAGCGTTGAATCATAGGTGCTGCCGGAACTCGGATCGAAAATCCGGCCGCTCCATTTGTTGTCCTTGCCGGGCTTCATGTTGATCAGCACCTGCTCGCCGTTGCGGTTCGACTTCTTGTCGACGGAGTAGCCGCAAAGATTGGGGCCGCATTGTTCGATGCGGACCTTGCCTTCCTTCTCTTCCGTCAGCCAGACGCCAAGCGGCGAGTTTGCCGCCTGCGGGGCCGCCGGCGGCGGTGCGGGCGGCGGCGTTACCGCAGCGACGGCAGGCGCGGGCTTCGGCGCGGGAGGCGGCTCTTGCTGGACCTGCGGGGCTGGTGCGCTGGGCGGCAGTGGGGCGGGCGGCACAGTCACCGGATCCGCCGCCGGGGCAACGGCGACAGTGGCGGTCGAAGGTTCAGCGGGCGCGGCCGCGACCGGTGCGGGAGCTGCAGGGACGGTTGCAGGGGCCGGCGGCACAGCGGCCTGCTCGGCGGGGACGGGCGCGGCGGGGACAGCTGCGGCGGGAGCGACCGTGTCGGGTGGCGTCCTGGAGTCCGTCTTTGCCTGTTGCGGCGACTGCTTGCGCGGGCGATCGCGATCACCGTCCTCGTTGCGCGAGCGTTTGGCCTTCGGCGTATTGTCGTAGACGCCCGGGATCTGAACGGTGCCGCGATCGGGATCGATGCGAATGGTGCGGCCGCCGTAATCGAAGGTGTACTGCGCCTGCGCGGCACTGCTCGCCAGCAAAAGCGCGGCGATCGCCAGAAGCTTCTTCATATTGACCTCCTGAGCAGGGAATCCCAACCCCCGAAGCTACGCAATGGCAGCTCGCAAAACGTGATCCAGATCACTTTCAGATGGTAAGTCGTGCACTAGCGGCTTTGGTTCAATGTCGTCTGAGCAGCCTAATTTGCAACCGATAGACGGTCAATTTGCGGCGAAACCGGCGTATTTTGCCGGCCGATCAATCGAACCAGGCGGCGTAGATTTTCCTGAAGCTGCCGTCCTCTCTCGCAATGTGCAGCCACTGATCGACGAAGGCTTTCAGCGCGACGTCGCGCTGCAGCCAATAGGCCTTCTCGGCGAAGTCGAACGGCTTTTCGGGATGCACCGCGCACAGCACGCCCGGATGTAGCTTCTGCTGGTACAGCGTCTCCGACGAATCCGTCATCATCAGGTCGGCATTGCCCTTGGCGATCTCGTCGAAGATCGTGACGTTGTCGTTGTGGAGTTTCACTTCCGCGTTCTTGACGTTGGCGCGGGCAAACCGTTCGTTGGTGCCGCCGGGATTGACGATCACGCGCGTGCCTGGCTTGTCGATGTCGGCAATGGTTTCGTACTTGCCCTTGTCGGCGCAGCGGGCGATTGGCGTCTTGCCCTCACGCATGATCGGCGTCGAAAACAGGCCCTTCTTCTGCCGGTCGAGTGTGATCGATACGCCACTCATCGCGACGTCGAAATTGTCGGACTCGAAATCCTTCATCAGTTGCGGCCATGCGGTGTGGACGAATTCGACCTTGACGCCGAGCGCCTTGCCGAGCGCTTCCGCCATGTCGACGTCAAAGCCGCTGAATTTCGAAGTCGTCTTGTCGAGATAGCTGAAGGGCCGGTAGTCGCCGGTCATGCCGACCCGCAGCGTGCCGCGCTTGATGATGTCGTCGAGGCGGGAAGGCGCCGGCTGCTGGGCATGGGCTGACATCGTCAACAGGGCAGCCATGCCCAGACCAAATAGCATTCGAAGCATCAGTTCTTCTCCGCCGGTGAATTCGATGACACCTTGTTTGTGATGACGCAGGATTTAGACCAGATGTCGGCGCCGCGCCAGACGGAGAGATCCAATCGTGACAATCTCGCTCTGTGAAACGTCGGTCGATGTTTTCGTGCCGTATCTCGGCAATCTGTCGACGTTGCTGGACCACGCCTCGACCTATGCCAAGGCCAAAAACATCGATCCGGCGATCCTGCTCGATATGCGGCTCTATCCCAACATGTACAATCTGACGCGCCAGGTCGGGGAGGCCAACCGTCATGCGGTGGTTGCCTGCGCGCTGCTGGCCGGGCGCGAGCCGCATGTTTTTCCGGTGGCCGAGCCGGATATTCCCGAGCTCCAATCGCGTATCGCGGCAGCGATCGCCTTTGTGCAAAGCCTGCCACGCGCGGAGATTGACGGCGCCGCAGACAAGGAGGTGGTGTTTACATTCAAGAACGGGGCGACACGCAGATTCATCGGGCGGTCGTTGCTGCTGACATTCAGCGTGCCGCAGTTCTTCTTCCACGTCACCACGGCTTACGACATCCTGCGCCATGCCGGCGTGGATCTCGCCAAGAAGGATTTCCTCGGGCCGCGGCGATAGCGCGTCCGATTACGCCTCGCCGTTGTCTTTGCGCACCAGATTGGCGACGGCGGCGCGTCCTGTCATTTCGCTTTTCAGTTGGTCGAACCGGCGACGTGCCGCGGCTTCGCGGTCGTCGACCAGCTGGATCGCGGCATCCTTGTTCATCGGTCCACTGACAATGGGCGTTGAATTCTCCCCAATGGTCTCATCGACGTAATAGTCACCATCGTCCTCGCGGACCGTCCATTTGAAACGGATCGCGGCCATGGGTCCGGGCCCGACCTTGGAATAGCCATCGGCCTCGAACGGCAGAAAGACCTCAGGTGGGGGGGCCGCTTCGATCGGCGCCGCGGTCTCAAGCGGCGGAGGAACCGCGAGCGAAGGTGCTGCTTCGATCGGTTGAAATTCTTCGAGTGGCGGAGGGGTGGCCGCCACCTCGTTAACGGCAGGCCGTTCCCGCTCGCGGGGGATCACGGGCGGCTGATCGAGAATGCTGGCGATCGCCGCCAGGGCGTTGTCGGTCGGGTCGTTTTGGCTCACGATTCGGCCTCCGGATCGAGCTCCGTCTGCGGAATCGGTGTCCCCGTTGCCGCCCGGTATCTTTTCCTCGCTTCCGAATGAGGCTGAGTTTTGTCCGTTCAGGCGCAAAACCGGCGATGCCGGGCACGGATCTGCACGGTTAGCCCGCAATACGGAATAAGGGTTCCTTATGATCTCATCGGTATGAAACATTCCCGGGCGGCCGCTCGATCGTTCAGCCGTCACCCGGTTTGATCATGCCGGATCGCTCAGAGCACGTCCTGGTTGATGACGTTCTGACGCAACGGATCGCCGTCGAGAACGCTCAGGATATTGCGTGCGGTCTGTTCGCTCATGCGATCGACGGCTTCCCTTGTCACACCGGCGACATGGGGTGCGAAGATGACGTTCGGAAGCGCGAACAGCGAATGGCCGGCTGGCGGCGGCTCCTGTTCGAACACGTCGAGACCGGCGCCGGCAAGTTTGCCGGACACCAGCGCGTCATGCAGCGCGGGTTCGTCGATGATGCCGCCGCGCGCGGTATTGATCAGATAGGCGGTCGGCTTCAACCGCCTCAAGCGCGCGGCATTGATCATGCCGACCGTCTCCGGCGTCTTCGGGCAATGCAGGCTGACGAAGTCGGCGCGCGGCAACGCCGCGTCGAGATTGGTGACTGGCTCGCAGCCGGCGGCCTTGATGTCGGCGGCGGGCTTGTAGGGATCGAAAACCAGCACGTTCATTTCCATTGCCTGGCAGCGCTTGGCGGTGCGGGTGCCGATGCGGCCGAAGCCAACGATCAGCACGGTCTTGCCATAGAGATCGTAGGGCAGCATGCCGAGCCGGCTCGGCCATTTGTTGTCCCTGACGATGGAGTGCATTTCCACCGCGCGTTTTGCCAATGTCAGCATCATGAACAATGCGCACTCGGCAACGGAGGGCGAATTCGCGGTGCCGGCGACCATCAGCGGCACCTTGCGGCGGCTCAGCGCCGGCACATCGACCGCGTCAAAACCGACCCCGATCCGGGTCACCACCAACATGTCCCTGGAAGCTTCCAGTTCCGTTTCGCCGAAGCGGGTGCCGCCGAGGGCGACACCATGGACCGGCGCATGCTCCTTGAGCTTGGCCTGGAAATCCGGTTGCGAGATCATGTTGGGGAATTCAACGAGTTCGATATCCTCGCGTGCGTCGAGCAACGCGCGCCCCTGCTGTGACATCGATTCCGTGACGAAGATTTTCTTCTTGTTGGTCGCCATTTCCTGCCCTTGGGTGACTGTTAACTCCGCCGTCAAATGACGGCGCCGCTCACCTCGTTTAGCAGGTGCATATTGTTGAGGTCCACTGCCAATCGGAGCGGGGCGCCATCCTGTGCGCCGGCGTTGGGATTGACCCGGCCGCAAACCTGCGTGCCCTCGAGCGCGAAGTAGATCAGCGTCTCCATTCCCATCGGCTCGGTGACGTCGAGCGTGGCATCGAAGTTCTCGACGCCGGTTTCCGGATGCGGGCTGGCCTCCGTGACGTGCTCGGGCCGCAGTCCCAGCAGCAGCTTGTCGGTGCGCGACACGCCTTGATATCTGGCGGCGCGTGCCGGCGGCAACGGGAAGGCGAGACGGTCGGTGATCCGGACGTGCAGCTTGCCGCCGGATTCCTCGAGCCGGCAAGGAATGAAGTTCATCGCCGGCGAGCCGATGAAGCTCGCGACGAATTTGGTGGCGGGATTGTGATAGAGTTCGTTCGGCGTTCCGATCTGTTCGATGCGGCCGTGGTTCATCACCACGACCCGGTCGGCGAGCGTCATCGCCTCGACCTGGTCGTGGGTAACGTAAACCGTCGTGGTGCGCACCTTCTGATGCACCTTCTTGATCTCGATCCGCATCTGGACGCGGAGCTTGGCGTCGAGGTTGGACAGCGGCTCGTCGAACAGGAACACCTTGGGGTTACGCACGATGGCGCGGCCCATGGCGACGCGCTGGCGCTGACCGCCTGACAGCTGCTTCGGCTTGCGGTCGACGAGTTCGACGATGTCGAGCATGCGCGCGGCTTCGTCGATCCGGGTCTTGATCTCGGCCTTCGGATAGCGTTTCAGCCGCAGCCCGAACGACATGTTCTCCGCGACCGTCATATGCGGGTAGAGCGCGTAGTTCTGGAACACCATAGCGATGTCGCGGTCCTTTGGCGGCACGTCGTTGACGACGTCGCCTCCGATCATGATATCGCCGTCGGTGATGTCCTCGAGCCCGGCGATCATCCGCAGAGTGGTCGATTTTCCGCAACCCGACGGGCCCACCAGCACGACAAACTCATGATCGGCGATATCGAGATCGATGCCGCGCACCGCCTCGACGTCGTCGTACTTCTTGACAACCTTGCGCAACGTCACGTCAGCCATGAGTTCAACCCTTTGTCGCACCGGCGGTCAGGCCGGCAATGTAATAGTCCATCAGGAACGCGTAGATGATCAGCGGCGGCGCGGCGCCGAGCAGGGCGCCGGTCATGATCTGGCCCCATGCGAACACGTCGCCCTTGATCAAGGTCGTGACGATACCGACCGGCAGCACCAGTTGATCCGTCGATGTCGTGAAAACCAGCGGATAGAGAAACTGCGCCCAGGAAACCGTGAAGGCAAAGATGGTCGCCGCGATCAGGCCGGGCAAGGCGACAGGAATGAAGATCCGCGTCAGCGTCTGGAACCAGGACGCGCCGTCGATGATCGCGGCCTCGTCGAGCTCCTTGGGGATGGAGGCGAAGTAACCGATCATGATCCAGGTGCAGAACGGCACCGTGAGCGTCGGATAGATCACCAGCAGCACGTACCATTTGTTGATCAGCTGGATCCCGGTCAGGTCGCCGAACGCCACGAACATCTTGAACAAGGGGAGAAACAGCAGCGTTTCAGGGATGAGGTAAGTCAGGAAAACGCCGGTCGCGAGCGTTGCCGAGCCCCAGAACCGCATCCGCGCCAGCGCAAAAGCCGCGGGCACGCTGATCAGCATGGTGATGGTAACGACGAAGATCGAGACCAGCGCCGAATTGCGGAAGAAGGTCAGGAACTGGTTCGATGTCAGCAACTCGACGTAGTTCGACAAGGTCGGATGGTAAACCCACCACGGGTTCGTCGCCGCGGAGATTTCGGCGCTGGTCTTCAGCGACGTGATCACCATGTAGAGAGGAGGCACCAGCGCGAACACCGCGAACAAAGTGAGGAAGAAGTACGACCATCGCAGCGCCCAGGTGCGATCGCGGCTCATGCTGCGCAGTTTGACGGGGCGGGTCGGGGCGGCCTTGTCGATCACGACGGTGCTGGTCATCAGGATTCATTCCCGCGTTTGTTGATGTCGCGCAGGATGAACACCGCCGCGATTGCGAGTATCGGCACCATGAACAGCGAGACGCTGGCGCCGAGCGGAATGTCGCCGCCCTCGATACCGATGCGGAATGCCCAGGTGGCGAACATATGGGTCCGGTCCAGCGGACCGCCCGCGGTCAGGATGCGCACGATATCGAAGTTGGCGAAGGTGACGATCAGCGAAAACAGCGTGGTGATCGCGATGATGTTGCGCATCATCGGCAGTGTCACGTACCAGATGCGCTGCCACCAGTTGGCGCCGTCGATGGCCGCGGCCTCATAGAGCTGGTCGGGCACCGATTTCAGCGAAGCCAGGTACATGATCATGAAGAACGGGGCGCCGAACCAGATATTCACCAGGATGACCGAGAAGCGGGCCCAGCCGGTCTCGCCGGTCCATGGAATCCGGTCGATGCCGATGCCGGCCAATAGATAGTTGAAGGCGCTGTACGACGGATCGAACAGCCACAGCCACGCCAGCGTGCTCATGGCCGGCGGAATGACCCAGGGCACCAGCAGCATGCCGCGCCATTTGCGCTGGCCCTTGGCCGGAATGTTGTGGACGAAGTGCGCCACGATGAAACCGATCAGGGCCTTGAAGACGACGGCCGTGATCGCAAAAATGCAGGATTGCTCGACCACCAGCCAGAAGGTTTCCCGCTTGAACAGGAACTGGAAGTTTCCGAGTCCGATGAAGCGCTGCATCGACTTGTTCAGGGTGGCCAGATGCAGCGAGTAGAAGGCAGGATAGATGACCAGCAGCAAGATCAGCAGGATCAGCGGCAGCGTCATCAGGAAGGCCGCGGTCGATTTGCGCTTCAGGGCGGTTCGTAAACTGGCGCGCTTGCGCCCCGTTCGCGGAGCGGCGTTACGCTCAATCGCGACATCAGCCATGATGCATCTTCCTCGCGAGTTTCATTAGAGCAGGGTAGTTTCCTCGTCGAGAAGCCGGCGCGGCGCCGGCTCCCATCGTGTCGGCAGGCGGATGTACGCCGCCACGGCCCGATATCCGACGGGCCGCGGCGGCGAAATCGCCTCAGCTACGCATGAAGCCTTCGAGTTCGCCTTCCGCCCAGGCCAGCGTCTTCTCCATGGGCTCGCCCCGGTAGAAGCGCACGCACATCTTGGTGAGCGTTGCCTGGGTGTAGATCTGCTGGGCGACCTTGGGCGGCGCGGGCGACGCCGAGATCGAAAGCAACTGATGCTTGTGCGGATTCGGATAGTGGTAGAGCGTGCCCTTCGGCGGTCCTTCCTCGGCCCATGTCTTCAGGGTCGTCAGTTTCTCGAAGGCTGGCAGGTCGTAGCCGCCGCTCGCCGCCACCATTTTCTCGACCGCATCCGGCTGCGACAGGCGCGTCAGCACGCTCTTTGCCGCCGGCTTGTTCTTGGAGAAGCTCCAGACGCTCCAGAAGTAGGGCAGGAACGGCGCGAAGCGGCCCTTCGGACCGACCGGGAAGCCGTGGGTCCAGCATTGCTCCGCGATCTGCGGCGCATCGCGCTTGGCGACGGCCCACGCGCTCGGCGGATTCATGATCAGGGCGCCTCTGCCCGAGACCAGCCACCTGTTGTTGGAGCCGTCGTCCCATGACGGCGCGTCCGACGGCAGGAAGGCCATCAGCTTTTTGTAATATTCGAGCGCCTGGCGCACGTTGTCGTTCTTGACGACGACGTTGCCCTTGGCATCGACGACCTCCGCCCCGAAGGCCAGGAAGAACGCCCCGACGGTATCGACGGAATCGCTGGTCTCGCCAAGTCCGATGCCGAAGGGAACGCCGCCCTTGTGACAGGCCTCCGCCGCCTTCAGGAATGTGTCCGTGGTCCAGCCATCGGCTTTCGGCGCCGAACCCGCCGGGTACATGGCCAGGACGTCGATGCCGGCGTGCTGCTTCATCAGATCGATACGCGAGCAGGGTCCCTTGATCTGGCTGCCGACGCAGGCCGGAACGCCCAGCCATTTGTTGCCGGCCTTACCGAGGTACTGGACGGTGCCGTTGACTTCGCCGTTCTGCTTGATGAGCCCCTCGACCACGTCATTCATCGGCTCGAGCAACTCCGCCTGCGCGTGCGGCCACCAGGTCGGCATCGCCAGAATGTCGTGGCCCGACTTCGCCTGGGCTTCGGCGGCGATCGTCAAGAGGTTCTTGTTACCCTGGCTCGGGATGTAGTCGATGGTGACCTCGACCTTTTCCTTCTCGGCCCACTCATTGACAATATCGGTAGAAGCCTTGTTGGCGCCGGGTACCCAGTGGTCCCAAAATCCGATTGATAGCTTGCCGGCGGCGTGTGCGCCGCGCACGTAGGGTGCGGTTACGAGTGCAGCCGATGATAGCGCTGTCGCAGCAATGAATTGGCGTCGAGTAAGCTTCTTCCGTGTCATGGCGTTCCTCCCTGGATGGGCCAATCGGATTGAAGGAAATTCCCGTTCTTGCTTTTTTATTCGGCTCCATTCGGACGCCGCGGATATTTCATTATTGACGATCAGAGCAGAATTGCCAGCGTCTGTCGAGAAATCACGTAGGCGCTGTCCTAGAACTAACGTTGCGTGCAAATCGAAGGCCGCGACGACCGTTGGCCCGTTGTCTACCGCTCATTCCTGACTCATGGCGCGGAATATTGCGTTGCACCTATCGAACTCATCGGAGGGGTGAGGATGCGAAATAGCGCCGCAGGTTCCCCTACCGCGTGTCCAAATTGGGATACGCCGGCGTTTTCATCACTGGGATGACCAGGCGCGGCAGGTAGACTCGCGCGGCGCGAAAACGATAAAATCGGATTCGGCCGCGGTCCTTGGCCCAGCACCACCCCGCCGGAAACTCACGATCGACCATGGAGACCAGACAATGACCAGCCCGACATCGAAGCTGCGCGCGCGGTTCAGATTGTGCGCAGCCCTTGGGGTGGCCGCCCTTATGCTGTTTAGCGCGTCGCTCACGGTGGAGGCACAGGTGGTTGAGGGGGTCCAAAAGGGCGCCCGCGAGGGGAACAAGGCGGCCGGACCGGTCGGCGGCGTGCTTGGCGGCGCTATCGGTGGTGTTGTCGGGGTGGTGACCGGTGTTACCGGCGTCCTCACCGGCGGCGCACAACAGCAACAGCAACAGCAACAGGCGGCCCCGGCGAAAGATGCCAAACAGGGCGATGCCGCCAAATCGAGCAAGGCGGCCAAGGGGACCAAGACGGCAGCGAAGCAGCCGCAGGTGCTGACCCAGACCGGTGCACCGCAAATCACGGCCGAACAGATCGTTGCCAACAGCGACGCCAATATCGAGCGTATCAAGAAGCAATTGAATCTGACGCCAGAGCAGGAGAAGAACTGGTCCGGCTTCAACAGTGCGATGCACTATCTCGGCCATAATGGCGCCGATCGCCTCAATCTGCGTATTGCGCGCGCCAAACGCGATCCGCCCGACGACATCATCGAGCAGATGCGGAACGAAGCCCAATTTCTCAACGACCGTGCGGTGGACCAGCGCAATGTGGCGGATGCCGCCGAACCTTTATTTGCAAGCCTGGATGAGAAGCAGAAAAAGATATTCATCCAGGAAATGGTCAATCTCAGCCACGAGCGCGGGCTGGATTAGCGCGGATAGACTGACGCATTCACCTAACGTTATCCGCCCCGGAACGAGTCCGGGGCGACTTCCCCATCATGGTGGGGCTTACCCGTGGGCGAATAGCCGGGCACGCATGCCCTGGGGTAGGTGAAAGGCGAGGCACCCGGCTATCCTGCCGCAGCGGCGCGGCGGGTTCCAATCGCCATGCAATGATGAAGAAACCCTGACGGGATCGCGCCCGACTGATGGCTGACTTGCGACCTTGTCGGGAACCGCTAACGCAAAGCCGAAATCAAAAAGCCGGAATTAAAGCAAGTTCGGCCAGCGCTGGGGCTGACCGAATAGTCGAAAATTGCTCGCGGCGGTGGCCCGTTACGCCTTCGGGAAGTTCAGCTCCACACCGACGCCGTCGGGATCGTAGAGAAAGATTTGCGTATCACCGGTTCGCGGCACGATGCTCTCGCGGAATTTTACGCCTTTGGCCTGCAGGCGCTTGCGCACGCCGTCGACGTCGGTCGCGGCAAAGGCAATGTGGTCAAGCCGCCCGGTGTCCTCGTATTTCTTTTCGGTGCCGCGCACCACGATGCCCTCGCGTGGCTCGCGCGTACCCATCAGGTGCACGGTGGCGTTGCCGCCGGAGTAAAGCCAGTAGCCGGGGAAACCGAGCGGTGGACGGTCGCCGTTCTCCAGTCCAAGCACGTCGCAGTAGAAATCCTTGGTGCGCTCGAGATCGGCAGGTTCGATGGTGTAGTGCTGTAATCCGCCAAGTCCCATGGTTTCTTCTCCTTGGACGCAATGGGGTTAGACAAAGGTGAGATCGACATCGACGCCCATCATCCAGGCACCGACGGTTTCAAAATGTCTGATCTGGCCTTGCAGTTGCTGGGTTACGGTATGGATGTCGCGGAAGCGGCGCTCCAGCGGGTGGCCTTCGAAGATCGCGGTGGCTCCCGCCGCATTGTAGGCGAAGTCGACTGCCTCGCGTGCCTTGTGGATCGCGTTGGTGGCGGCCATGCGGACCGTGATGCGCTGCGCGACGGTGATGCTGGCGCCGGCGACGAGGTCCTTCCAGATTTCGGCCATCGACTGCAGCACGAAGCCGCGGGCGGCGCGCAGATTGACCTCGGCCTGGGCGAGGCCGGTTTGGACCACGGCGTTGTCGCGCAAGATGCGTATGGCCCCGCGCGGCACCTTGTTGCGCGCCACCTCGACGAAATCGTCGAGCGTGCTTCGAGCGATGCCGCAGGCAACGCCGGCAAAGCCGACCTGGTAGCAAGTGCCGGCCCCCATGCGATAGAGCGGACCGCTCTCGCGGCATTCCCGGTCGAATTCACGGGTGATGGAATGGTCCGTTGGAACGAAGAAGTCATTCAGCGCGAACTGGTCGCTGGCGGTGCCGCGCAAGCCGACCGTGTTCCAGATGTCGGTCCATTCGACGTCCTCGGTTCGCACCAGCATGGTCCGCTCTAGCGGCATACCGTTGGCTTCCAATCGGGGAGTGCCGTCGGCCGCAAAGATCGGACAATGCGCGCCGAGCCAGGTCGCGTGCCGACCACCGGAGGCAAAGGCCCAGACGCCGGTGACCCGGTAACCGCCCTCGCATTCGATCGCGCGGACCTTGGACCCGGGACCCCAGGCCAGTACTGCGCGCGGATCGGCGAAGATCGCGCGCGCCACCGGCAGATCGAGATAGGCCGCCGACATCGCGCAGCCGCCGGCCTGGCTGAGACACCATGCCGTGGACGCATCCGCCTTGGCGATGGTTTCAATGACATGGAAGAAGGTGACGGGGTCGGTTTCAATCCCGTCGGTCGAGCGCGGCAGCAACAGACGAAACAGCTGCGCGTCGTGCAGCCTGTCGAGCAACGCGGGCGGCAGCCGTCGCGCACTCTCAATGTCGTTTCCGGCCGCCGCCACATCGGGACGAACGGCCTCGGCACGGGCGATGATCGCCCGGTCGCCGGCAAGGTCGGCAGCAGTCGCGATCAAATTGTCCAAGCCTCCATCGACGCCTTGTGTTCAAGACTATGCCCGCCGGACTCTCGCCTGCGACATATTCAGCCCATCGGCCAATTCCTTGTCGATCTGTTCGATCGACTTGCCCTGGTCTCGAAGCCGATGAAATAGTACACGATGCCGGCCATCAGGAACCAGCAGCCGAGATAAACGAACGCTGTCACCGCCTATCTAAAAAGGGTATCGCCGGGCTGTCGCGAGCGACAAGCCCATGAAGACGCGGAGCACATCTGCGCAGAAGCGATGGAGGCATCCTGCCGCTCCGCACAAATCGGAACGTCGCAAGTCCATCGTCGCCGATTGCATTGCGGTGCACACACGCCATTTGCTTAAGGTTTCGTGGCTAGTTAGATAGGTCGAGCGATATTCACGGCCGGAAACGTATGGAAGAAAAGCGAAAATATCCGCGAACCGAGATCGAGGAGCCCGCCTATGTCTCATCGGGCGGCTCCGTGATGCGTTGCGTGGTGAGGAATATTTCGCTCGAGGGTGCGGCGATCGACGTCGAGAACCCGGCATTCGTTCCGCAGCACTTCCGTCTCGTGATGGCGAAGGATTCTTCGATCGTTCATGAGTGCCGGGTCGCCTGGATCAAGAAGAACCGGATCGGCCTGACGTTCATGAATGTCGCGCAGGAACCGCCGGAATGAAGTGACGCGTCACTCTATCCTGAGCTTCGCGTCACGTACCACTTTGCCCCATCTTTCCATTTCCAGCTTGATGCGGGCGCCGAACTCCTCCGGCCGGTTCGCGACCGGCTTGAATCCGAGCACGGTCAGGCGCTCCTTCACGTCTGCCTGCCCGACCGCCCTGGCAATTTCGCGATAGAGCAGGTCGACGATCTCTTTCCCCGTTCCCGCCGGCGCAAGGACGCCTGTGATGGTATCGGCCTCCTGGTCCTTGATGCCTTGTTCGGCAAAGGTCGGCACGTCGGGCAATTGGGTCGCGCGCTCGCTGGCGGCGACGCCGAGCGCGCGCAATTGGCCGGCCTGCGCCGCCGAAAGGGCGGGCGGCAGCGCGGTGAAAGCGATCGGCGTGTGCCCGCCGACGGTTGACTGGATCGCAGGCGCTGCGCCGGTAAACGGCACGTGCACCAGGTCGAGGCTGAACGCCAGCCGAAACAGCTCACCCCCCAGATGCGGGGTCGAACCGACGCCGGGGCCGGCAAAACCGTATTTGCCGGGATTGTCACGGATCAGCTGCACCAATTCCGGAAGCGACCTGGCCGGCAGCGACGGGTTGACCACCACCACGTTCGGGGAAACCGCGACCAGTGTCACCGGCGCGAAATCCTTGACGGCATCGTACGGCACCTTGGCGTAGAGGCTGGGATTGACCACAAAGCCGGTGCTGACCACCATGATGGTGTAGCCGTCGGGGGTCGCGCGGGCGACCTGGCCGGACGCGGTGTTGCCGCCGGCGCCGCCGACATTCTCCACAAAGAACTGCTGGCCGAGCGCATCGGAGAGCTTTTGCGACACCAGGCGTGCGATCACGTCGGTTGGGCCACCGGCGGGAAACCCGACAACCACGCGCACCGGGCGGTTCGGATAGTTCTGTGCCGAGGCCGTCGGGACGCCGCCCAGCAGCAGCGCCGCAGCGAGCAAGATTTGCAGAACGGCCGCCATGACGCCCCCCGATTTTATGTTTGTTGACGCCATCATCAACGACGGCGCGCCGCAGAACAAGGGGGAGGCGTGGCCCGGCGCAGTCGTTATTTCTTCAGCAGCGGCTTGATCCGCTCTTCGAGCTCCTCGAATGACATCGAACCTTTCAAGCGCTCGCCATTGAGGAAGAAGGTCGGCGTTGAATCGACCTTGAGCGTTTCGTGGGCGTATTTCTGATCCGCGGCGAGCTTGTCGAGCATCGCCTGATCCCTCTCGCAAGTCACCACGTCCTGTTCGCTCATCCCGTTCAGCTTGCCGACGAAATTCAGCGTTTCCTTGGTCTGCCTGATCAGTCGGTCCTGCAGCTTGAACAGGGTCTCGATGGCGCCGAAATATTTTTCCGAATCGTTCCTTGCGATGCAGCGCGCCAGCATCGAGGCCGCCGCAGCCGCGACGTCGAGCGGGAACTCGCGGAACACGAAGCGGACCTTGCCGGTGTCGATATATTTGGAGCGCAGCATCGGAAAGACGTTCTCGCCGAAGGCGGCGCAATGCGAGCAACTCATCGACGCGTATTCGGTGATGGTCACCGGCGCCTTCGGCGATCCGATCGCGATGTCCGGCAGCGACACTGGCTTGGCGACAGCCGCCGCCATTGCGCTCTGGGCGACGGCGGGGCCTGCGAAAAACGGCGCGGTGAATGCGAGCAGGGCGACAAAAGCGATGCAGCGAGGGGCGTTCAACGGGCTATTCCAAATTGATGGGCGGGGAGAGTCTATCCGGTTCTGCCGGGTCTGAAATTATCTATATTCTTCAACAAGCAAAGACGAAAGCCGGATGTGTCACGCGATCGATCCGCGTGGAGCTGCGCGCCGTCATGGCAGCCGAAATCGCTGGTCAGCGCTTCATCGCTGGTGCCTTGCAGTAAACGTCCTGAAGTTGATGGGGTGGCTGCAGACCTCTCAGGGTTTACTGCTCCGGAGGTTTCGACACTTCCCCGGAACTTCCGAGCTCACCCGGCTTGCCGAAATGGATCAGTGCTTTTCGAAACCATGACGGCGGCAGACGCACAGCGGCCTTCCAGGGAGATCACGTAGAACTACGGATGCTGGCCCGAATGGTCGGGCTACGAGTTGGATACTTTCGCTCGCTGGACATGTGCACAATGTGGCGGTCTGCGATCTGCACCATTGAATTAATCGTGCTTGCTTACGATGATTGACGATCGCAGTTGACCGGGACTTTCTGGCAATCCATTCATGCCGGGCGAACTGGCTTTGAAAGCCGGCGGGCAAGAAGGGTGAGGGGGCATTGGCGACAGATCCATTCATAGACGAGATCTATGAAGCGGCGGTCGTTCCGGAAAAATGGCGATCCATTCTCGATCGCCTGGCGGAAATAGCCGATGCCGAGGGTACGCTGCTGTTCGCAGCTGGCCCTGGAGATCCCCGATGGCTGTCATCCAGATCCATCGAGGAGTTCATCGCGGAATGGACCGGCAGCAAATGGTATCTCGACAATCCACGCGGCCAGCGCCTCGTTCCGATCGACGAACCGAGGTTCCTGACCGATCTGGACGAGTTGACGATGGCGGAGATCGACGCCTCCGATTTTTATACCGAACTGTTGCGCCCCCGTGGACTTGGATGGTGCGTTGGAACGTCGATACGTTCACCGGCCGGCGACACGCTGGTGTTCTCGATCGAGAAGGCTCACAGCAAGGGCCCGGTGCCGCGATCGGTTGCGGAGACTTTGGATCATTTGCGTCCGCATCTTGCACGGGCATCGGTCCTCTCGGCGCGACTGGGGCTGGATCGGGCGATATCGACAGTCGCGACGCTGGACGCGATCGGCTTGCCGGCTGCGGCGTTGGCGTCCACTGGTCGCATTATCTCGGCCAATGCCGGTTTTCTTGCGAGCAAGGGCCATGTCCGCGTCGGCGCGGGAAACCTCATTCAATTTACGTCCGAACCGGCTCAGACATTGCTGACGGAAGCTATTTCGCGCGGCGGGCGTTCCTCCAATGGAATCGGCCGGTCCATTCCGGTCCGAGCGACCAAGACTGACCCGGCTTTTGTCGCCCACGTCGTGCCCTTGCACGGCGGCGGACGAGATGTGTTCACCGGAGCCTTGTCGATCGTTTTCATCACCTCGATGGTGCCGAGCACCAGCCCGGCGTCGCCATTGTTGCAGGCCCTTTTTGATCTCACACCGGCGGAGGCACGCACGGCTAGTCAGATCACCGAAGGCAAATCCATCGAACAGATTTCGTTCACAACGGGAATAGCTCAGAACACGATTCGATCTCACCTGAAATCGGTATTTCAAAAGACGGGAGTGCAGCGGCAAGCGGAATTGGTCAGCTTGCTCGGCGTAACGATTCATCAAGTCACGTAGGATGACTGGTTAACGCCTAACCCATTTGGGGGAGGCTATTTTGTTGTTGACGCGCGGCTTGACTTGACCGCGACGATTTCTAAAGACTACATAAAACGCATTCTAAAAATTCATTTCGAAAAACTCATACAGGCCCGTTGGGGCTTTGAACAACAACCAATCAAAAGCAGCGGATTGATCTGACGCCGTCAGACCGACCGATTTTTCGTGGGGTTAGTGCTATGGCAAATACACCGGCGGTCATTGGTTCACCGAGCAACAACGAAGTCACCGAAGACACCTCGTTGCAGTTCTTGACAGCCGTTGGAGCCATCCCGATCAGCGATGCCAACCCTGGACAGGCTTTTTTCAAGACCACGGTGAAGAAAGCCACAGGCACTCTGGGAACGCTGACGCTTGCCGCGGACGGGACCTACACTTACTCGGTCGCCAACAGCGCCGTTCAATATCTGGGGGCCGGCAAGACCAAGGTCGAGACCTTCACGGTGACGTCGATCGACGGCACAACCAAGCAAATTAGCTTCACGATCAAGGGCACCAACGATGCCGCGGCGATCGGCACGCCGACCAGTTCTCTGGTCACCGAGGATACTGGTGTTTCCGGCGGCAATCTCAAGTCCACGGGTACGCTGTCGATCTCGGATACCGATCAGGGCGAGGCCTCCTTCAAAACGCAGGTGACGTCAGTCGGTACCAATCTTGGAACGCTGACGATCGCCGCGAACGGATCTTACACCTACTCGGTATCCAATTCTGCCACGCAGTATCTCGGCGCCAACGACACCAAGACCGAAACCTTCACCGTGATGGCGCTTGACGGCACCACCAAGCAGATCAGTTTCACAATTCAAGGCAAGAATGATGGCGCCGTGATCGGCACGCCGACCGTGCGCAACACGACCGATACGGGCGGATCGTCGTTGACGGCAACCGGCATGATCTCGGTTTCGGATGTCGATCAGGGCCAGGCCGCGTTCAACACGACGGTGGCTCAGGGCATCAATCTGGGAACGCTGTCGCTCAATGCGAACGGGTCGTACACCTATTCGGTCGCCAAGAGTGCCGTGGGCTATCTCGGCGTGGGCGCCACCAAAACCGAAACCTTCACGATTACCTCGGTTGACGGCACCAGCAAGCAGGTGAGCTTCGTCGTCACTGGCATCAACGATGCCGCGGTGATCGGCACGCCGACCGTCAGCAACGTGACCGAGGATGCCACAACGCAGCCGATCCTGTATACCTTCGGGTCGATCTCGATTACGGATGCCGACCAGGGCGAAGCCTCGTTCAAGACGGCGCTGATCAGTGGCCAGGGCGCGCTCGGCACGTTGGTGCTGCTGCCAAACGGCGGCTACACCTATTTTGTTGCGAGTTCCGCGGTACAGTATCTCGGCGCTGGTGACACCAAGGTCGATACGTTTACGATTACCTCGAAGGATGGCACCACCGCGCAGGTCTCCTTCACGATCCACGGTACCAACGACGCTGCGGTGATCGGTACGCCGACCCATCGCGACGTTACCGCCGATCCCAATCAGACGACGTTGACCGCGACGGGCTCGATCTCGATCTCGGATGTCGATCAGAACCAGGCGTCTTTCAAGACGACGGTGGTTTCGGCGGCGGGCAACATCGGCAATCTCTCGCTCAACAGCAACGGCACCTACAGCTACACCGTGCCGGAAAGCGCGGCTGAGCAACTCGGCATCGGCGGGACCAAGGTCGATACCTTCACGGTCACCTCGTTTGACGGTACGAGCAAGCAGGTCACCTTCGTCGTTCATGGCCCGACCTCCGCCAACCACCCTGCGGTGATCGGAAACCCGTCCGTTTCTGATGTCACCGAGGATGCCACGTCGCCGGATCTAACGGCGACCGGCACGATCTCGATTTCCGATGCCGATGGTGCAGGGGAGGCCGCGTTCCAAACCACGGTCGGCTCGGCTGCGGGAAATCTCGGCACGCTCTCGCTGTCCAGCAACGGCAGCTATACCTACACGGTGGCCAACAGCTTCACCCAATCGCTCGGCGCCGGCAGCACCAAGGTCGATACTTTCACGGTCACTTCGGCGGATGGTACCGCCAAGCAAGTGACCTTCACGATCAACGGCACCAACGATGCCGCTGTGATCGGAACGCCCGCGGTTGTCGACGTGACCGAGGATGGAGACCTGTCACTGTCCGGCACGCTCACGGTTACCGATACCGACCAGGGTCAGGGTTCGTTCCAGACCACCGTTACGGCAGTCGGCACGGCTCTCGGATCGCTCGCGCTCGGCGCCAACGGCGCCTACACCTATTCGGTCCCCAACAGCGCGACGCAGTCGCTCGGCGCCAACGCCACCCATGTCGATACGTTCACGATCAAGTCGCTGGACAACACCACCCAGCAGGTCAGTTTCACGATCCACGGCGTCAACGATGTGGCGGTGATCGGAACGCCGACGGTCGTCGACGTCACCGAGGATGCCAATGTCGTTGGTGGCAATCTGAGCCTCTCCGGCACACTTTCGATTTCCGACGCCGATCAGGGCGAGGGCTCGTTCCAGACCACAGTCAGCCCGGGTGCTGGGAATCTCGGCTCACTGACACTCGCTGCCAATGGTGACTACACGTATTCAGTTGCCAACAGCGCCACCCAATCGATGGGAGCTGGCGTTACCAGGACCGATACGTTCACGGTACAGTCGCAGGACGGCACCCCCAAGCAGCTCAGCTTCACGATCCATGGCAGCAACGATGCCGCGGTGATCGGAACGCCGGTGCTTGTCGATGTTACCGAAGACGTCAACGTCGTCGGTGGCAATCTGAGCCTCTCCGGAACGCTCTCCGTTTCCGATGACGATCAGGGCCAAAGCTCGTTCCAGACCACAGTTGTGCCTGGCGGCATGAATCTTGGTACCCTGACGCTCGCCGCCGATGGCTCCTACACCTATTCGGTCCTCAATAGTGCTGCACAGGTGCTCGGCCCCAACGTCACCCAAGTCGATACGTTTACAATTACGTCGCTCGACGGTACGTCCCAGCAGGTCAGCTTCAACATTCATGGCGCACAGGACGCCCCGACGCTGAGCGTCGCGACGGCCAGCGGTACGGAGGACAACGCGATTC
Source organism: Bradyrhizobium sp. AUGA SZCCT0160 (assembly GCF_018130105.1). Taxonomy (NCBI): domain Bacteria; kingdom Pseudomonadati; phylum Pseudomonadota; class Alphaproteobacteria; order Hyphomicrobiales; family Nitrobacteraceae; genus Bradyrhizobium; species Bradyrhizobium sp. AUGA SZCCT0160. The sequence goes on along the minus strand of NZ_JAFCMD010000004.1, from coordinate 118,143 downwards.
CGCTGACGATTACGTCGGCGCTGATCGATCGCGGTTCCGCGTTGACGCTGACCATCACCGGCGTGCCGGACGGCGTGACCTTCAACAATGGTACGGTTGATGCCAACGATCCCAGCATCTGGCACCTCAGCGATTCGGATCTGGCAGGTCTCTCCCTGATCCCGGCGCCCGACTTCTCCGGCACCGTTAATCTGTCCGTCAGCGCAACCAGCACGCATTTTGCGACAAGCTCGCAACTTTCGACTGCCGTGCAGACGTTGACAGTGAACATCGCCGGCGTTGCGGACGCGCCGACCCTGACAGGCCCTTCGACGTCCATCGACGTGGATGCGTCCGCGGATCCGATTCCGCTTGGTCTGCATGTCGCGCTCGTCGACGGTTCGGAATCGCTCGGGGCGGTAACCATCAGCGGCGTTACTGGTGGTTATGTGTTGTCGGCCGGCGTCTACAACGAGGACGGTGATTACTGGCTCGTTCCCGCAGATCAGCTTGCCGGCCTGACGATGCAGCCAGGGACGGCCAATACGGTCGGCGCATCCGGACCGCTCCAACTGCATTTGACGGCCAGGTCCATCGATGGGGCCAGTGTTGCGACGACCTCGATCGATGTCACCGTCAACGTGGCGCCGGACCCCGATTCATTCAGCTCGCGCGTCGTCGACGGCTACATTTCGGGAGCAACCGTATTCTCCGACGACGACGGTGACGGCGAGTTCGACGTTGGCGTGGAGGCATCCGCAACCACGGCGGCCGACGGAACGTTTACGATTACCGGCGCGGGCGGCGGCAAGCTGGTCATGTTCGGCGGTGTCGACGTATCCACGGGCCTGGATTTCCACGGTACGCTCAGCGCAGTTGCCGGCTCGACCGTCATTACGCCGCTAACCACGCTGGTCGCCGCACTGGCGACCTCGTCCGATCCGGCTGACATTGCGATCGCACAGACCGCAGTGTTGAACGCGTTCGGGCTTGGTGCCGTCGACCTGCAGACATTCGATCCGGTCGCGGCGGCGGCGGCGGGCGGTGCCGGCGCAGCGGACGCGACCAAGATTCTGGCTGCAGGTATCCAGGTTCAGACCACGATTGCGCAGATTACAGCGGCGGCAGGATCGACCACCACGGGAGCGGATGTCGTCTCCGCGGTAGCAAGCGCGATTTCCGATGCGGCGGGCGGTACGGTCAACCTGTCAAATACCACGACCTTGACCTCGATCATCCAGGATGCGGCACCGACTGCGGATCCCGCGGCGGTCAGCGCCGCCACGCTGATTGTATCGGAGGCCAATGCAGCCATCGCCACCGCTGCGGCAGGCACGGGTGATCCGCTGGCGGTTCTGACCAGCCTGGCCCAGGCGGCCAGCGTGGCGCTGGGACAAACGACGGATGCGCTCGCTGACGCAGCAGCTGCCCTTGCTGCCGGCACTGGCGACTTCACAGACGCCGTCAGCAACAATACAGGCGGCGCTCTGACGACCGCGATCCAGACGGTGGAAGTGGGTGATCCCGACGGCTCCGAGGTCGGCACCCTCGGCAACGACACCATTTCCGGCGCCGGCGGCAACGACGTCATCGACGGTCTCGACGGCAACGATACGCTCAGCGGCCTCGGTGGCAAGGACACGATCCACGGCGGCAACGGCAACGATACCGTTCTTGGCGGCGACGGAGACGACAATCTCTACGGCGACGACGGCAGGGACCTGCTCAGCGGCGGGGCCGGCGACGACATCATCGATGGTGGCAACAGCCATGATCGCGCGACTTATGCCGAGGCTACGGGTAGTATTACCGTCGATCTTGCAGCTGGCACCGTGTCCGGCGCTGGCGTCGGCAGCGACGAGCTGACCAGCGTTGAAGGCATCATCGGCAGTAATTTTGCCGACACGTTTGATGCGACAGGATTTACGACGGAAGCAAACGGCCTCCCCGGAGCAACGATCGGCTACAATGAGTTCGAGGGCCTGGGCGGCAACGACCTAATCATTGGTGCCATCAATGTGCAGGGTCAGGCCCTGACCCGGATCAACTATCTCAGCGCGACGGGCGCGGTCACGGTGGACATCGCCGCGGGGGCGGCGGACGGCGATGCGTCGGTCGGCCATGACACGATTTCCTATATCGCCGGGGTGTGGGGTTCTGCCTTCAACGACACCTTGCGCGGCAGCGACAACGTACAGGGCAGCTTCGAGGCATACGAAGGTCGTGGCGGCGACGACCTCATCGATGGTCGCGGTGGCTATGACATTGTGACCTACAACACCGATACGGCGACAACGTCCGGTATCGTCACGCTCCTTGCAGCGGGAACCGTGACCGGCGACGCGACCGTAGGCACGGACACGCTTCGCGCTGTGGAAGCGGTGCGCGGCACCAACTTCAACGACGTCTTTGACGCTCGCAACTTCGGTAGCGCCGGCGCCCTCAACATTGGCTCATCCGGAACCTTCAATGATTTCGGAGGTGCGGGTGGCAACGATACGATCTTCGGCAACGGCGCCACTCGTCTCAACTACGCGCTGGCGGCGGCCAGCGTCTCCGTGAACCTCGAAACCAGCGCACCCGGGACCACGGCGCTCACCGTTGCCGGTTCCGCGACCGGTGCGACCGAGGGGACCGACACCTTTACCGGCGTCAACGCGGCCCAGGGTTCGGTCTTCAACGACACGTTCCTGGGCAGCGCCTTCAACAACACCTTTACAGGTCTCGGCGGCGATGACTTCATCGATGGCCGCGGCGGTTTCGACACGGCCAGCTACAACAGCATGGGTCTTGCGACCGCCGGGGTCACCGTCAATCTGGCTGCGGGTACTGTGATCGGCAATGCGTCGATCGGCACCGACACGCTGCGCTCGATCGAAGGCATTCAAGGCACCCATTTCGCTGACACCTTCAACGCGGCGGGTTACGGTCAGGCGGGCGCGGCCAACTTCAGCAGCACCAACGGCAACTTCAACCAGTTCGAAGGCCTCGGCGGCGACGACATCATCACCGGCAACGGCAACACCCGGCTGGGCTATTTCAACGCGACCGCGGGCGTCACCGTCGTGTTCACCGGTTCAGGCAGCGGCACGGCTGTCGGCAATCCGTCGGTTGGCACGGACACCTTTACCCTCGTCAACGCCGTCACCGGATCTGCTCACGGCGACAGCATCACGGGCGACAACACCAATAACCTCTTTGACGGTGGAGCCGGTGACGACATCATCAACGGCGGCGGCGGTAGCGACACCATCACCGGTGGCGCTGGCAACGATACGATCGATGGCGGCAGCGGCTTCGCCGACATGGCGGTCTATACCGGCGCGCGAGGATCCTACACCCTCAATCTCACCGGAGCAGGTGCCGGATCCATCTCCGGGCCAGATGGCAGCGACACCTTCAATGGCATCGAGGTCCTGCAGTTCAGCAATCAATATCTGCTGACGGCGTCGGGCACCTCGGGTTCACAGGTCAACGTGACCGGGTTGAACTTTGTTGGGGGCCTGATGGTCACGACGGCGACCGGCTCGAACGATGACTTCCTGACGATCGGGCAGCAACTCTCCAATCGCGTCATCAATCTCGGCGACGGTACCAGCGATACGATTACCCTTGGCGTCACCGGCGGTTACAACCTCAATCTCGCTAATGTCGAGAACCTCAAAGGCACCGGCGGCGACGACTCCGTCAGCATGATCACGAACGTCAACGGCCTCGCGATCGATCTTGGTGCTGGCATCAATGGTGACAGCGTCTTCCTGGCGAACGGCGCCAACACGGTAAGCGTCGTCAATGTCGAGAACCTCAACGGCAGCGACTTTGCGGTAGGCAGCGTATCCAATGACACGTTGATCCTCTCGAGCACCGTTAACGGCGTGTCGATCAACCTCGGAAACGGAGTGAACACGATCAATCTGGCGGCGGGGAACAACTCCCTCGTCAACGTCATTGGTACCAACGTCATCAACGGCACAGCCTCCGGCGATACGCTCACCGTCGTCAACGGACTGTATCAGTCCACAGTCGATCTCGGCGGTGGAACCGATACGCTGATCCTGTCGAATGTCTTCAGCACCCTTGGTCTCGTCGGAGTCGAAAACGTAATTGGCGCAGCAGGCGACGATTATCTCGTCCTGCAGAACGCGGTTACTGGCGCCACGTTCGATCTCGGGACCGGCAACGACACCCTCAATCTCGCCAACGGCGTGAACTCTGTCGGCGTCGTGGACGTCGAAGCCATCAACGGCAGCGACTTCGGCGGGTTGAATCCGTCCGACGATACGCTGACACTGCTCAACAATGTCAGCGACATCCGCATCAACCTGGGTGACGGGAACAACACGCTTAACCTCGCGGCCGGAATCAATTCAGTCCAGGGCCACGGCCTCCAGACGATCAACGGCACGACCTCGGACGACGCGCTCACGACGCTGGAGAACGCCGCCGGCAGTACGATTGACCTTGGCGCCGGCACGGACACGCTGAACCTTGGGGTGATCGCCACAGGCGTCACCGTCAGGAACGTCGAGAACGTCAACGGCAGCGCGTTCAACGACACCATCACGATCGCAAACACCTCCGGAACGACCACGGTGACCGGCGGAATGGGTTCGGATTTCATCACCGCCAGCGCCGGACAGGACAACATCCGCTACACCGACGCCGCGCAAGCCGGGATCGGGGGAGGCGAAACCGTCAACGACTTCAACGCTGCCAACGATACGTTCGCGCTCGATCACGTCGCTGGCCTCGCCGGGCAGATCCATTTCGTCGGCAACGGCGCGTTCACTGGCTCGGTAGGGAACCTCCATTCGGAAGCCCGTCTCAACGGCAACACTCTGCAAATCGACGTCGACGGTGACGGACAGATGGGCGCGGGTGACATGGAGATCACCCTCAATGGCCTGAACGGCACGCTCACCGACGCCAACTTCGTCACCTCCGGCGTCAACCACACGCCTACAGACATTTCGCTGGTCGGGTCGTCGATCGCGGAAAACACGACGGCCGGAACCGTTGTTGGCACCTTGTCCGGCACCGATCCGGATGCCGGTGACATCCTGACCTTCAGCATCGTCAATCCCAACGGAATGTTTGCGATCAACGGCAACGATCTCGTCGTCGCCGGTCCGATCGACTACGAGGCGGGTGCGTCACAATCGGTGACGGTGCGCGTTACTGACGCCAGCGGCGCAACGTACGACAAGCTGTTTAACATCGGCGTCACCGATGCGAACGACGCACCCACGGTGATCTCGGGCACGACCGGCAGCGTTGCCGAAAACGCGGCCATCAGCACCGTGGTCTATCAGGCGATCGCCAGCGATCAGGACGCCACCGCGCCCAACAACACGATCACCTGGAGCCTTACCGGCACCGACGCGGCCGCCTTTAGTATCGACGCCAGCGGCAACGTCACCCTGAACGATTCTGCGAACTACGAGTTCAAGAACTCCTACAGCATCAACGTGGTCGCGACCGACGGGGGGACTCTGTCCAGCACCAAGGCGGTCACGATCAGCGTCACCGACGTCAACGAGGCACCGACCAATATCGGGCTCAGCGGCAACACGATCGCCGAGGGCAGCGCCAATGGAACAGTCGTCGGTACGCTCTCGGACGTCGATCCGGACGCGGGCGATTCCGCTACCTACACATTGACCGGCAATGCGGGCGGTCGGTTTGCCGTCAGCAACGGCCAGATCGTCGTCGCCGGCGCGCTGGACTTTGAATCGGCAACCTCGCATCAGATCACGGTCCGGGTAACGGATGGCGGTGGCAACACCTTCGACAAGAACTTCACCATTGGCGTGACTGATGTGACCGGTGTCACCCTGAACGGTGACAGCGACGACAATACGCTGATCGGAACTTCCGAAGCTGACACGCTGAACGGCCTGGGCGGCAATGATTTGCTGAAAGGTCTGGCCGGCAATGACACCCTCGATGGTGGGCTCGGCTTCGATCGGGCGGATTACAGCGACGCCACTGGCGGCATCACGGTCAATCTGGCGGCCGGCACCGTTACGGGTCCGGGTGTCGGCAGCGACACGCTGGTCGGCATCGAGGCCGTCACCGGTAGCAACTTCGCCGACACATTCAATGGCGCCGGATTCACGGGTTCGACCGGCGCGTCGAACACCGTTGTCGGCCAGGACGATTTCGAAGGCCGCGGCGGCGATGACACGATCACCGGCACAGTGAACGCACTTGGTCAAATGACGACCCGCATCACCTACATCAGCGCAGCCACCGGTGTGACGGTAGATTTGGCTGCGGGTATTGCTGACGGCGATGTGAGCGTGGGCCATGACACGTTCACGAACGTCAATTCGATCATAGGCTCGAACCATGACGACACGCTCTACGGCAGCGATAATGCGCTCTTCACCTATGAGACCTATGAAGGTCGCGCGGGCAACGACTTCATCGACGGCCGTGGCGGCTTCGACCAGGTCAATTACAACAACAACCCGGCGACGACGTCGGGTATCGTGATCGAGCTTGCGGACGGGATTGTGACCGGTGACGCCTCCGTGGGCACCGACACGCTCCGTAACGTCGAAGCGGCCCGCGGCACGATCTTCGATGACATTTTCGATGCGACTGGCTTCGGCAGCGCCGGTGCGGTCAATGCCGGCTATAGCGGAGGCTTCAACGATTTCGGCGGGGCGGCCGGCAACGATACGATCATCGGTAACGGCAGCACCCGGCTGAACTACCAGACCGCGGCAAGCAGCATCAGCGTTGATCTCGAAACGAGTGCGCCTGGAACCAACGCGGTCACCGTCGCCGGCGCCGCCAATAGCGTCACCGAAGGGACCGACAGCTTTACCGGCGTCAACGCCGTCCAGGGTTCCATGTTCGGCGATACACTGCTGGGCAGCAGCTTCAACAATACGCTTATCGGACTTGGCGGCGACGACTTCATCGACGGTCGCGGCGGGTTCGATACCGCGGGCTACAACAGCCTGGGCACCGTCACCAGTGGCGTGACCGTCAACATGGGAGCGGGCGCCGCCTCCGGCGACGGGTCGATCGGCGCGGATACGCTGCGCAACATTGAAGGTGTTCAGGGCACCATGCTGGCCGACAGCTATGATGCGAGCACCTATGGTGCTTTGGGGGCGCTGAACGTCAGTTCCAGCAACGGCGCCTTCAACCAGTTCGAGGGATTGGGCGGTAACGACTCCATCACCGGCAACGGCAGTACGCGCGTACTCTATTCCAATTCTTTGGCTGGAGTGACGATCACGATCGGTTTGGGCGGCTCCGGTTCAGCGCACGGAACGGCAGGCGGTGACACGGCCAATGTCGGTACCGACACGTTCGTCAGCGGCGTTAACAGCGCCATCGGCAGCAACAATGCTGACGTCTATGACGCGTCCGGATTTAACAATGGCTACAATTCGTTCCAGGGCAATGCCGGCAACGATCAGATCACCGGCAATGGCGCCACGCAGGTGCAATATGGCAACGCCACCTCTGGTGTGACGATTGCGATCGGTGCCGGTGGCACCGGATCGGCGGCCGGAGATATCTCGGTCGGCACCGACACCTTTACCGGTGGCGTCAACAGTGCGATCGGCAGCAATTCGGCCGACAGCTACGATGCCTCCGCTTATGTCGGCTTCAACGCGTTCCAGGGTCAGGGCGGCAACGACACCATCACCGGCAATGGCGCGACCGAGATCCAGTTCAACAGCGCCACCGGCGGGGTCAACGTCAACCTGTCGACCGGTGTTGTCACTGGCAACGCCTCGGTTGGTGCCGACACCATTACCGGCGGCGTCAACCGTGTGGTTGGCACGAACTTCAACGACACACTGACAGGCGGCGCCGGCAACGAGACGCTTATCGGCAACGGCGGCAACGATACGATCAATGGCGGAGCCGGCAACGACGTCCTCAGCGGCGGCGGGGGAGCCGACAAGTTCGTCTTCGCAACCGGCACCGGCGCGGACACCGTCACGGACTTCGTCCTCGGCTTCGGCAAGCAGATTGACCTGACCGGCATGAACGGCGTTTACAGCTTTGCCGACGTTCAGGCACATGCAACCCAGGTCGGCGGCAACACTGTGCTGACCTTCGGCACGGACAGCATCACGCTGCAGGGCGTGATGTCCGGAAACCTCGCGGCAAGCGACTTCATCTTCGGTTCCAACAGCGCGCCGACGGACATCCTGCTATCCGCCAACTCGATTGCCGAGAACAGCGCCGCAGGAACGGTCGTCGGAACCTTGTCTGACGTCGACGTCGATGTCGGCGATTCCGCGACCTATACGCTGACCAACGATGCGAACGGTCGCTTCGCGATCAGCAACGGACAAATCGTCGTCGTGGGTGGGCTGGATTATGAGACGACAACGTCGCACCAGGTCACCGTGAGAGTCACGGACGGAGGCGGCAATATCTTCGACAAGAGCTTCAGCATTGCCGTGACCAACGCCAACGAGGCGCCGACCAATATTTCGGTCTCGAACGCGGCTGTCCCGCAGGGTAGTGCGAACGGCACGGTCATAGGCGCATTGTCGGCAATTGATCCCGATGCGGGCGATACCGCGGCGTTCTCGCTGGTCGACGGTGCTGGCGGCCAGTTCAACGTGACTGGCGGCAATATCGTGGTGGCAGGTCCGCTGACAGCCGGCGCACAGCAGGTGATCGTACGCGTCACCGACGCCCTTGGACTGACGTTCGACAAGACGATCACGATCAACGTCAATGCCGGTTCAACGATTGTTGGCACGGCGGGATCAGACCCCGCACTGAACGGCACGCCTGGCGACGACCTGATTCAAGGTCTCGGCGGCAATGACCGACTGCAAGGCATGGCCGGCATGGATACGCTCGATGGCGGGTTGGGCTTCGACCGCGCTGTCTACACGGACGCCACTGGCGGTGTCACGGTCAATCTCGCCGCTGGTACCGTATCCGGTGCAGGCGTCGGCAGCGATACGCTGACCGGCATCGAAGGGATCGTCGGCAGCGAATCCGCGGATACCTATGACGCGAGCGGATTTGCCGGCAACACCGGTATTGCAGGCACCAACGTCGGATTCAACGAATTCGAAGGTCGGGGCGGTAATGACACGATCACCAGCTCCGTCAACAGCCAGGGCGCACTGCTGACCCGCATTTCCTACGCCAACGCCGCAACCGGCGTTACCGTTGACCTCGACGCGCATAGCGCGTCCGGCGGCGACGGTAACGACATCCTTGTTGGTTCGGGATTTGCAGGCGTTGTCGGATCGGGTTTTGATGACCAGTTGCTCGGCTCCGCAAATGCTGCCGGAACGGTTGAGGTCTTCGAAGGCCGCGCCGGCAACGACACGATCAATGGCCGGGGCGGCTTCGACCGCGCGGACTATGCGCAGGATCCTGCGGCGCAGGGTGTGGGCATCACCGTAAACCTGGCGATAGGAGAAGTAACCGGCGATCCCACTTTGGTTGGCACGGATACGCTTAGATCCGTCGAATCCGTGCGCGGTACGAACAGCGCCGATACGTTCAACGCCGGCGGCTTCGGCAACGGTCAACCGACCACGCTTAACATCGGCAACAACGGTACCTTCAACGAATTCAACGGCATGGGCGGCAACGACACCATCAACGGTAACGGCAATACGCGCGTTACCTATATCAACGCGACTGGTGGGGTCGTTGTCGACATGCAGACCGGCGGCACACCGGGAACGGGCACCGCGACTGGTGACCTATCGACCGGAACGGACACGTTCAGCGGCGTCAATGCAGTTCAGGCGTCGATGTTCAACGACACGCTAAGCGGCAGCAACAGTACCGGCACCACCGAAACTTTCTTTGGTGCAGCCGGCGATGATTTCATCGACGGCCGAGGCGGCTTCGACGTTGCAACTTACAACAACATCTATTTCTCGACTGGCCCGATAACCGTCAACTTTGCGGCAGGTACCGTAACCGGCGATGCATCGGTCGGCTCCGATACGCTGCGTTCCATCGAGGCGCTTCAAGCGACCAACTTCAACGACGTCTTCGTCGCCACGGGGTATGGTGTTGCGGGCGCTCTCAACGTCAGCAACAGCAGCGGCAACTTCAACCAGTTCGAAGGCCTCGGCGGCAACGATACCATCACTGGTAACGGCAATACGCGCCTTACTCACGGCAATGCCACCGCCGGCGTGACGATCAGCATGCTGGCCGGCACTGTAACTGGAGATAGTTCGGTAGGCAGCGACACGTTTGTCGGCGTCAATAGCGCGAACGGCAGCAATTTGAACGATACCTATAATGCTGCTGGCTTTACCGGCGTCACCTCGGCGGGATCGTTTGGTTCCTTCAATATCTTCGAAGGTCTTGGCGGCGCCGATAACATCACCGGCAACGGCAACACGCGCGTCTCCTACTCCCAGGCGAGCGGAGGCGGGGTCATCGTCAATCTCGCGACGGGCGTCGTGAGTGGCGCGGCCGGCGCGGACGTCATCAGTGGCGGCGTCAACAGCGTCCAGGGGTCGAACCAGGTCGACACCCTTACCGGCGGTTCCAGCGATGAGACCTTCTTCGGCGCCGGTGGCGGCGATACGATCAACGGCGGCGGCGGCAACGACGGCATCACCGGTCAGGGTGGCAACGACCTCATCGACGGTGGTGCCGGTACCGACATGGTGTTCTTCACCGGCGCGCAAGGGACATACACGGTCAATCCGAATACTCCCACGGTTGGACAGACCCAAGTCGTTGACTCCCAGGGAGTGGCCCGGGACGCAACGGACACCCTTAGCAACGTCGAGGTGTTGCACTTCAATGACGCCATCGTGCTGCTGTCATCCGGCACCGTGGGAAGTCCGATCGATATCTCCAGTCAGAACCTCTTCGCTAGCGGCGGGGTGACGGGAACCGGAGGTGATGATTTCCTCACCATTGGTGCCAATGTTAACGGTCGCCAAGTCAACCTGGCAGGAGGTACCGATACCGTTACCGTAAGCGGCACCATGTTCGGTTCATTCTTCTCGCTCGGTCTGGTCGGTGTGGAGAATCTGAAAGGCAGCAACGACGATAACTTTGTCAATCTTACTAACACTGTCACCAGTCTGACCGTTGACCTCGGCGGAGGCGTTGACAATCTCGTTCTGATGGCCGGCAGCAACAGCATGTCAATCGTGAATGTTGAAAGCATCGGCTATGGGGACTTTGGAGCCACTTCCTCCAACGATGCGTTGACCCTGCTGAACAACGTCACCGGCGTGTCCGTCAATCTGGGGAACGGCGACAACACCCTGCAACTCGCGGGTGGAACGAACTCGCTGGGTGACGTCTTCAACGCCAACCACATCAATGGAAGCTCTACCGATGATGCCCTGACGATCGGCGGCTTCTTTGGCAGCGCGGCGAATTCGACCATCGATCTCGGTCTGGGCGACGACGCTGTAACTATCCACTCGGGAAATACGGCATTCGGCCTCGTCGGTGTCGAGCATCTCAACGGCAGCGGTCAGGACAACGCGCTGACCATTCAGACCAACGCTACCGGCCTCGCAATCAATCTCGGCGGAGGAAACGATTCGGTTTGGCTCGCCAACGGCTCGAATTCCGTCAGTGTGACGGACGTGGAGAATGTCAACGGCAGCGACTTCACCGGTGGCATTACCCCCAGCAACGACACGTTGGAGTTGCTCAACAACGTGTCGGGCGTCACCGTCAATCTTGGCGACGGCACCAACACGTTGAATCTCGCTGACGGCAACAACTCGTTCGACGCGCTCCATGGAGTCAATTTTGTTAACGGCACTTCGTCAAGCGATACGTTGACCCTGAATGGCTATCAAGGCTCCGTCGATCTTGGTGGCGGGACCGACACGCTTAACTTGAACGGAGGCTCGTTCAACCTGACCGTGATCGATGTTGAAACGATCAATGGCAGCGCCCTGCAAGACAACCTTACGATCAGCAACACATCGGGTAGCACGACCGTTACAGCGGGTGCGGGCTACGATGGGATTACGGCCGGCGCGGGACAGGACAATTTCCGCTTTACCAGCGTGTCGGATTCGCTCGTGGGCGGCTCGGCTGACCAGATTACCAATTTCGATGCCAGCAGCGATACGTTCACCTTCTCCGGCATCGCGATTGGTGACGATCACATCGAGTATGTCGGCACCGGTGCCTTTGCCGGTAGCGGTCAGGCATCGGCCCATCTGCTTAATAATGGGCCCGGTGCCAACGTCCTGCAGATTGATATCGACGGCGACGGCACAATGACGTCGGCCGACATGGAGATCGGGCTGAACAACCTCAACGGCACGCTGAGTAATTCCAACTTCCTGCTGATCTGACGCAAAATCGGCGCAACATACGCATCGTAATCAAGAAGCCGCGCGCCAAGCGCGGCTTCTTCGCATTCTGCAACTGGAGTGGCGCCGTCTGCTGGCTTTTGAGTTGGCGAATCCCGATTTTTCGATGCCTCACGAGTGTGCGCCGCGTGAGAAATGAGGCGATCTGATCGTGCACTGGATGAGAATCGACACCGTTCGAATTCTCGCCGCCACCGACATTAACGATCGACAGGTCCGCCTGAATGCCAACGGCCCGAACGTTTCCAGGCATCGCAATCCGCTTACAATGCTGTCGCTATAAGCAGCTGATTTGTATCACCAATCCAAAATTCTCCGATGGCATTTGGCTCGAATGTCGCAAGTGCGCAGCATGCCGTATCAGCGCGCACTCGTGTCGGGCCAGCGACGCATCCGCGCCAATATTAGCCATCGGTGCTCATTCTCCCATCGCCGCTATGTTCGGTGTGGGGAACGCGGTATTGTTACGGGGTAACGAGGCCAATTGCTAATTTCCGGTTACCGAATTGCGGCGTTGCCTAAAGTTTATGTCTGGTGTTTCGGAAGGTTTTTGAATGCGCAAGATTTCGATGTTCCTGGCATGTTGCGGTATCGCATCTGTCGTAGCCGGCCCGGCGTATGCACAGGGCACGCCCAAGCAGAAGGCAGTGCCGGCGCCAAGGCCAGCAACCCAGGCCGAGGCGACGGTGCCGGCAGCAGCGGCGGCGGTCGATGAAAAAACCGCCAAAGCGATCGATGGATTCCGTTCTTCGAAGTTCGGCATGAACGAGGCGGATGTCCGCGCGGCGATCACCAAGGATTTCGGCGTCAAGCCGGATGCGATCAAGTCGCAGGACAATCCGGCCGAGCTGACCCGCAGCGTATTGCTGGCCGTTCCGGACCTGCTGCCGAGCGGCGGGATCGCCGAAGTATCCTACGTGTTCGGCTACAAGTCGAAGACGCTCATCCAGGTCGGCACGGTCTGGTCGAAAGGGACGGATCCGGCGATGACGCCGGAGAAGCTGTTCTCGAATGCCAACATTCTGCGCGCCCACTTCCTGGGCGAAGGTTTCAAGCCCGACACCATCGCCGTCAACACGCCCGTCGCCGGCGGTGTCCTGATGTTTCGCGGCAGCGATGCCAAGGATCGATCGGTGATCCTGCTGCTGCAGGGAACGTTCGAGACCAAAGAGAACAACCAGCGGGTCCTGACCCCGACCGGCCTGCTGCTGTTCTATGTGGCCGACACCAAGAGCCCCGACGTTTTCAAGCTCCCGCCTGGTCAATTCTGATGTCGTCCCGCTCCGGATCAACCCGACGCATGGCCGCCGGCCGCGCGCTCTTGTCACCAGCGAAGGTGAGCTGACATGCGTATGCCGCTCTCAGCCAGAAGCGAGGGCGGTCTGACGTTACGCAGGTTCTCGCGCCTGCGTTTCGTCTCGTTGATCTGCATTGCGCAGATGACGATCCTGCCGTTGCTCGGCACCAGTGTAAGAGCGCAGACGGCCAACGTGATCATTCCCGACGGCCGCACCGGAACCAGCCTGCAGACGTCGGGCAATGTCACCAACATCACCACGACCACCGTTTCCGGCGCCAACGCGTTCAATTCGTTTTCGCAGTTCGGGGTCGGGCAGGGCAACACCGTCAACCTGCAGGTGCCCAACGGCAGCCAGAACCTGATCAATATCGTCCGGGACGCGCCGGCTTACGTCAATGGAACGCTCAACTCCTATCAAAACGGCAAAATCGGCGGCAATGTCTATTTCGCCGATCCCTACGGCTTCGTGGTCGGCAAGACCGGCGTCGTCAATGTCGGCAGCCTGAACGTTTCCACGCCGTCGAAGGAATTCACCGACAGCATCATCGGCGCCACCGGGCAGATTAACAACGCCGCCGTAAGCAGCCTGATGAACGGCTCATTCCCGATATCGCCGGACGGCAATATCCGGATTCTCGGCCGTATCAACGCCGCGGATGGGGTTCGTCTGACGGGCCAGAACGTCTTCGTCGGCGGCGGGAGGAGCCAGCGCGAGCGTGTCAACCACGAACATGCCTCCAAATTCGCGGCCTCGGTCAATTCCAAGGGCCTGCGCAGCGCCAGCGCCATCACCGTCCGCAACGGATCAATTCACATCGGGGCGGTCAACAACGCAACCATCTCCGGGCGGCTGACGGCGCGCAGCCGCACCACCACGCCGAGCACGATCACCGTCACCGCCGGAAACAATATCCAACTCGGCAAGAACGCCAGCCTGAGCACCGCCGCCAGCAAGACAGGCGACGCCGGCAACATCACGCTCAAGAGCACCGGCGACCTGACCGTGAAGAGCGGTGCCCGGATCAATGCCAGTTCCGCCAAGGGTAATGCGGCGGTCGTCGATCTGAGCGCCAACGGCATCGTCGACATCGCCAGCGGCGTCAAAGTCAACGTTGCCGCGCCTAACGGCAATGCCGGCAAGCTCATCCTCGATCCGACGGATATCGTTGTCGGCGGGGCCACCGGTGTCGCCGGCGTCAACATGTCAAATGCCACGGTCGCTGCTGCGATCTCCGCGCTCAACGGCACTGGCACATTCACGCTTTTGGCGAGCAACTCGATCACGATCAATGGGAACGGCGTCGTCGACGGCGGGACCACCGTTAACGTGACCCTGAATGCGCCGACGCTGAACCTGCTGGCGGGCAGCTACGTGAGGGGCGACACGGTCGCCCTGAGTGCCAACACGTCGGGTGGCCAGGTCAATATCAATGCGGCCAGCAATGGCGGCGCTCAGGTTTTGACGAACACCGCACTGCAGATCATTGCGTCACGGGTCGTCTTCTCCAGCACCGCCAACATGATCGTCGGCAATGGCAGCACGAGCACCAACACCGGCGCGGCCGGCTTTGTCTCCAATGCCACGATCTCCCGCTACGCCGGCGTACTAGGCGGCGGCGCCACTCTCTCGCTCAGCGCATCGTCGCAGATCACCGTCGACTCCACTGGTATTGTCGACGGCCGCCGCATGAACGGCGCCGTTTCGAACGCACATTCGGTGGAAAACATCGTATTGAGCGCGCCGACGATCAACATTGACAACGGCGGGCAGGTTCTTGCGCAGGCTGTCAATGCCGGCGGCACCAGTTTTACCTCCGGCCGGGTCATCATGAACGCCTTCGGTGCGGGTTCGGGTTTGAACATTTCGGGCACGGTCAAGGGTGCATTCCTTGGCTTCAGTACGGACCAGGCCTCGATCACCGTGGGATCGACGGCCGTGATCGTTGCCGATCCGTCCCGTGTCATCAATTTCAATGGACCATCGATCAACGTAGTGACCGGCGCGAGCATCACCGGCAGCACCGTCGGCTTCTTCTTCAACCAAAGCACGCTGACGGTCGGTGGCGCCTCGCTTACCGGGGGCAACGTACTCGCAAACAACGGCCAAGCCGGCCAGTTGTCGAATGCGATGATCGCCAAATACATCGCGGCGGTAAACGGCTCCGCAACGTTGTTGCTGTCGGCTCAGGCCAACACGCTGAATCTCAACGCCGATGCGGTGATCAACGCCGGCAGCACGATGAAGGTCGCGCTGCAGGCCCGTACGCTCAACGTCATGTCGGGCGCACAGATCACCGCGGGCGCCGCCGCGTTTGCCTTCGACCGGGACAACGTCATCATCGGCAGTTCGGCCGATCCCAGTGCCGGGAGCGCCGGGTTCGTCAACAACACCCAGATCGCCTCGTTGATGCTGGCGCTTTCCGGAGCCAGCGGATTCGAGATATCGGCGAACAATTCGATCACCCTCAACGCGACCGCCGTCATCGATTCACGTTCACTGAACGCCTCGCAGAATTCGCAGGCCAACTCGCGGAACGTTACGTTGAGCGCGCCGACGATCACGATGGTCCAGGGATCGAAGATCCTTGCTCAAGCCGTCAATTTCGGTGGCTCGACCTTCACCAGCGGTGCCGTCACGCTCAACGCGACCGCGAGCGACAACCGGTCATCCGGCCATGCCAGCGCGACGACCGGCATTACGATCGACGGCCAAATCACGGGCGGGGCGATCAACATCAGCGCAACGTCGGAGGCCGTATCAAGTTTCTCGAGCAACATCGTGTCCGATTTTGCAGTTCTCGGACAGGCCATTCCAGGTTTAATCCTGGGCCTCAACGGTGGATATGTCGCCGCAAGCGCAACGGCGAATGTTGCCATCAACAGTCACGCAAACATTACCGGCACCGGCAATGTTACGATCAGCGCGAATGGCAAGGAGGTCGCCGAAGATCCCGTCATCGCCAGCACCTTGCTTGGCCTCTCGCCCGTTGGAGCAGGCGTGGTCGTCGGCACCCTCTCAGGAAACGTCTCGACCAATGTCGCATCCGGCGCGACGATCAGCGCCGGCGGCAGCCTGAACATCAACGCCATCAACGATGCGACGCTCAAGGTTTCCGCGGTGGCTGCGACCACCAGCGCACTCGTCGTTGCGACCGTCGCCTATTCGGAGGCCAACGTCACGACGACGGCGAACGTCGCGACCGGCGCCAACCTGACGGTCGGCACGGCGAGTGGGTCGACCGGCGGCTTCGCGCTGCGCGCGCTGAACAACAACAGTTTCTCGACGTCGGCGACGTCGGTAGCCCTCAGTACCCCGGCGCTGAATGGCGGCGTTGGCGGCGCGGTAGCCATCAGCAATGCCACCACGACCGCGACGGCGACGCTCGGCGCATCGCTCGGCACCTTCGCAAACCGAATGGTCGGCTCCGTGCTGGTCGAGGCCACATCCAACACCCAGTCAAACTCGACCATGGCCTCGACTACCGTCGGCACCCCGGCATTGATTGGAGCCTTGCAAGGTGCGCTGCTTCCCAGCGCTACGGCGCCTGCCAATTTGTTCTTGCTGCAGATGAGCACGCTGTTCCAGTCGGACCTGGGTCTCAAGGCGGCGGCTGCGTTGTCGGTCGCGAATAGTACCCAAAACGCAACGGCGGCGATCGCGCAAAATCCGAGCGGCGGTGCGCCATCGATTTACTCGACCGGAAATGTAGCCGTCGTCAGCAACGTGATCGACGTCGGCGTCCGCAGCAATTCGACGGCCTCTGCGATCGCCTCAAGCTTCCCCGGCGGTACGCCGGAACCCACCGCCGTCAGTGCGGCGGTGGCATGGGGCAAATTCACACATAATTCGAACGCCTATATCGGTGCCGGTACCTTGATCGACGCACCGAATATCGGCGTGACGGCGAACACCTACATGCCGATAACCAATACCTGGCTGAAATGGGCCGGCCTTGGCGAGGTGTTGAGCCACCTCAACGGCACGCTCGGCGTCGGCGGCAACATCCTGACCAGCTACGCCAACTCGAGCGCGACTGCGGGTGAGACCGTCGCGATCGCCGGTTCGTTGAATGACTTTATCGTCAACAACAACACGACGGCATGGGTCGCGACGGGCGCAAGCCTGAACGCGACCTGTACGATCGCGGTTTGCGGTAGTGGCTCGTGGTCGGTGCCGCTTAACAGCGGCGACACACAGGATTTCAGCGCGAACCTCACCGTCGCTGCAAATACGACAACGAATTCTATCAATGCCGCCGGCAATACCGGCGCGCTCGGTCTCGGCTGGGGTAGCTCGTCAGGCGGCTCCTCGCTGGGAGGTGCGCTCAATCTCGTCCTGTTTACCAGCAATACCATTGCCGGCGTGGCTTCCGGCGCATCACTCGGTGCGGCCAACAAAATCGCCGTCGAGGCGGCGACGACCGACCAATTCTTCGGTGTGGCGCCGACATCGGGCAAGGCTGCGGGCGCCCTGGTACTGAATGGGATCACGTCGATCGCGCTGGTCGACAACACCACGCACGCATCGATTGGGCAGGGAGCCCATGTGTCTGCGCCGACGGTCAATATTCACGCGGCACAGGAACTTTCGATGATTTCGCTGGCCGGCGCGTTCTCGGCCGGCGCCGGCTCCGCTGTCGGCATAGCGGTCGCCTATCTCGGTGCGAACACCGACACCGCCGCCTACATCGGTGACAACCGTTGGGATATCAGGTCGGGTCCCTTCATTGACAATGATCGCTTCTCGGGTAACGGCGGTGGAAACGGCACAGTCGCCGCCAACACCCTCGCGCTTAGCGCGACTACCGCAGGCCGCATCACTGCCGCTTCAATCGCGGCCGCGATAACAAGTCCGACATTTTCCAGCTTTGCCAACAAGGCGGAAGCCGTAACCGACGCCGCCACCGGAGGAACCGCAGGCATCGCTACCGGTGCGAGCAAGGTCAGCCAGAAATCAGGGACCTCACCCGATGGCTTCAGCATCGACGTGGCCGGAAGTTCGTCGGTCAGCGATGTCAGCATGGGTACCAGCGCCTTTATTTCCGGTGTGACGGTCAACCGTTTCGATGCGTCGAGCACCACGGCCAGGACGCTGGTTCAGGCGCTCAACGACACTGTACTGAACAACGGATCGGGATCTGCTTCGGCCAACCTCGCCGGAAGCGATTCGCCGAGCAGCCTCGCGATAGGCGGTGCGATTGCCTCGGCGATGTCGAACAACGCAACTCTGGCCTATATCGATAACACGACCATCAATAACCACAGGTCGGTGTCGGTGCAGGCACTGAACGGCGGCGAGCAAACCGTCGTGGCCATTGCCATCGCCGGATCGCAGGGGGGCAATGCCGCGGCGGTATCGGCTTCTGTCGGCATTATCACTGACAGCGTGAACGCCTATATTCAAAACTCCACCATTAACGGCGTCAGCGGCGGCACTTCGCGCTCAGTCGAGGTGGACGCGTATCAAACCAGCAATATCGCGATCGGTGGCGGCTCGTTGTATATGGCGGGCGGCAAGGGCGGCATCGGCGTCACGATGACCTACGCCTCCATTGGCGATCCGACGGGCGGCAAGGCCGCCGACGGGCATATACGCTCGACGTCGATCAACAATTACGACACGCTTACCGTGCTGTCGGATAACGCCGGCGTCATCGCGGCGGGCGGAGCATCCGGCGGAGTCGGAGGCAACGGTCTTGGCGGCGCCATCGTCGTCTCCGAGATCACCTCATCGACGACCGCCTATATCAGCAGCAGTGCCACCGTAAACATCAATGTCACGGGCGCCGTCGTTGTGACTGCTGATAGTGTGGCTATCTCGGCGCTCGACAACGCGCTGTCAGATCTGGTGAGAGTGTCGAACAACAATCAGCTCGCATCATCCAATTGCGGAACCAGTGGCAGCCCTCAAACCTGCGTTGATTTCAGCTACGCGGCTCTTAATGGTGGCACAACGGGTACGCCTCAGGCACCCGGCGCCGCCATCATTTCGGTTGCCGGTTTGATCCAGGTTGGCAAGAACAATGTTGGCGCGTCGATCGTATACGACGATATCGCGACGACACATTCAGCCTACATCGCGGGCGTGCTGCTGACCTCAAGCAGCGGCTCCGTCTCGGTGACTGCGACCGACTCGTCGGAGATCCAGTCCGTTGCAATCGGTGTTGGCGGCGGAAACGGCCAGTTCTCGGGCCTGGCCGGGATGACCATCAGTTCGATTGGTAACACGGTTTCGGCGACCGTTGGCAACGCGCAGTCGAACACCACAAATTCGACTATTGCTTCGACAAATCTCTTTTTGGCCGCGAAGGATACCTCGAAAATTACCGGGACTGCGGCCGTGGCCGGCGTGTCGACGGGAGGCAGCGCCGCTGGCCTTGCCATTGTCTACAGCGACATTTCGAACAATGTGAGCGCCGGAATAACGGGCTCCAAGGTGGTTTCGAGCGGTCGCGTTGCCGTCGCAGCCGAATCGGTCGCCGCGATATCGACAGTTGCTGTCGGTGTCGCCATGTCGTCACAGCTCGGTCTGGCCGGATCGGTCGCCACTAATCTGATGGGCACCAATGTTACAGCCAGCATTTCCGGTGGTGCCGACGTCATCGGCGAGAACAGCGTTGCCGTGCTGGCGACCAACACCGACAACGCTGCGGTCTTCGCCGGCGCCTTTGCTATCTCGAAGGGCTCGGCCGGGGGCGCAGGCTCGCTCGTCACCAACAAGATCACCGGTAATACGTCAGCCTATATCAGCGGCGCTACCACCAAGGTCGATGCGCGCGGCACCAGTTCGTCGGACACCGTGTCCATCAATAGCGGCACCCTCAGGTATGGGCTCGATCTAGGTGCGTTCAGCGCCCCGACCGACGATACGCCCGACCTGAGCGAGACACGTGAGAATGTGCGGGGCCTTTCGGTCGTCGCCAGTTCGCACCAGGCGGTCGTCGCCAACGTGGCCAGCCTGGCCGCGAGCAGCGGCGTTTCGATCATGATCAACCCGATCGTCAACGTGATGTCGGGCGCGACCAAAGCCTATATCGACAGCGCCAGCATCGACACCCGCCTGACCAGCTCCACTTCGTTGCCGCAGATCAACGTCGCCGCCAGCGGCATGTCTTACTCCGGCACGTTCGGCCTCGGGATCGTGGCGCCGACCGGCACCGCGGGCGGCGGCGCGACCATCATCAGCACGACGATGTCGCGCGAAACGTTCGCCTATATCACCAACGCCGAAGTCGGCGGCACGGTCAACGTAGGCGGCGTGGTCTCCCCGACGGTCGGTGCGGTCACGGTGAAAGCCAATGCCGAGCAGCACGCGTCCTCGGTCGCGGTCGGCTTCAACAGCGGTTCGGTCGGCCTCAACGTCTTCAATGCCAGCACGGAAGCCTATGTCGATGGTGGCTCGCTGACCGCCTCGTCACTATCGGTCAAGGCCAAGAACAGTACGGGTATTGCTTCCGCCAACGGCTCCGGCGCCTACGGCAGCAACGTGGCGATCGGCGCCGCCTTCCTGGTTCAGGTCAGTTCGAACAAGACCCTGGCTTATGTCGGCGACGAATACCACTATCGGGGCAACGGCGCGGCGCATAGGACGGCGCTGCAATTGACCGGCGCGCTCGATGTCGATGCAAGAACGATCAACGATTTCCAGGCGTTTTCGGTCGGCGGCGCGATCTCGACCGGCGGCGGGGCTGTTGCTGGCATGGCCAACATCGAGATCGCCAACAACGTCACGATCGCCGGCATCTACGACACCACGTTGACGTCGCCGACCGGCACCGCTGCGGGCGCGGTTACGGTGAACGCCAATGAGGAAGTCTACATCCGGGAGATCGCGGGCGCGCTGTCGGTTGCGACTGGCGGGGTAGGCGTCGGCGCCGCCGCCAACGTGCTGGTGTTCAAGAGCCAGACCACGGCGGAGACCCGCAACAGCAATCTGAACTCGTCCGGGGCGATCAACGTCAATGCCCACAGCATCAAGGAAGTGCAGTCCTATGCCGTGACCGTGGGTGCCGGCAGCTCGGTGGGCATCGGCGCGGCGATTGGCGTCATCCTCATCGGCACCAACACGGCGGACGCCGACACGCAGGGCGACCAGACCGGACAGTTCGGCGGCACCATCGCCGCCGCCAACGCCGGAACCAATTCCAGCCAGGGCAGCGGCGCGGTCGCGAGCGGTACAGCCGGCAATCCGAGCGGCGCCAACGCCACCTCGACCTATGACGTGAGCACCGTGCTGACCGGTGGCAATGACAGCGTCACGGCACAGATCGCGGGCGGCAACGTCACCGGCACCCAGGTCAACGTCAACGCCACCAGCGCCAACGCCGCGCAGCAATTCCTGCTCGGCGCCGGTTTCGGCAAGAATGTCGGCGTCGGCGCCGGTATCGGATACACCACCGTTAACAGCAGCGTTCTGGCCAATCTGAGCGCCATCGTCTCGGCTCCCACGGTCAGCGTCGCAGCTGTCGTGAAGGATGCCACCACCGGGCCTTACGCCGGCAAGACCGTGGACACCGAATCCATTGCCGGTGGCTTGTCGCTTTACTTCGGCGCCCAGGCGGCCGTGGCGGTTGGCAATGTCAGCAATACCGTGACGGCGCAGCTCGGTGGCACGGTGACGGGAACGGGCGGCAACGGCGTTCAGGTGAGCGCACGCGACACCTCGACCCAGGCCGCAACGGCCGGGGGCGGCAGCGGCGGCATCGCGGCCGTCGGCGTTACGATCGCCACCACCGCAAAATCCAGTTCGGTCGCCGCCAAGATCCTGGATAACGCCAGCGTCAACAGTTCGACCGTTGCCGTTACGGCAACCGAAGCCGGCGAATTGTCGGCGTCGGCGACGGCGGTTGCCGGCGGTATTGTCGCCGGCACCGGCGCGGCCGCGACCGCGAGGGAAGATTCCACCGTACTGGCGGAGATCGGCAGCAGTGCCGCGATCACGACCTCCTCGACTGGTCTCGGCACCCTGGTATCGGCTTCGGCGACGCCGGACATCTCGGCGACTTCGCTGGGTGTCGCCGTCGGCGGCGGCGCGATCGGTGTCTCCGTGGCGCTGGCGAGCTCGGCGCTCAACGTCACCTCCCGCGTTGGCAACAGCACCACTTTCACCGGGGGTGACGTTTCCGTCACCGCCATGGCGCTGACGCCCAGCAGCGGCAACGGCATCTATGCCCGTGCGATCGCGGGCGGCGGTGGGTCGCTGATCGGCGTCCAGGGCAGCTACGCCGAGACCAGGGAGAACTCGACGGTCAGTGCCTATGGCGGGACGGGAATTACGCTGCCGGACGGCGACTTCATCATTGCCGCCCAAAACGACAGCAACCAGTACGCGACAGCGACGGGTATCGCGGCCGGCTATATCGCGGCGGGCGCGACCATCAGCAAGGTCACATCCAACGCCACCACGGAGGCCTATCTGGGGGCGGGGGCGATCACCACCGCGAACCATATCGGGATCCTGCAGATCACCGCGGTCGGCACCGACAGCCTTGCGTCCAGCGCGACGGCCGGCTCGGGCGGTACCATCGCCGGCGCCGCGGCGGTCGCGTTGATCAACAACACCGCGACGACGAGCGCGAATCTTTACGGTAACGCGACGTCCAACACGCTTTACCTCGGCGGGCTGAACATCCAGGCCCAGCATCAGACAAATTATGCCGGCAATGGCGACGCCTTCCAGGCGTCCTTTGCCGGCGCCAGCGGCGGCAACGCGACCAACAATATCACCTCGACCACGACGGCCGGGGTCGGAACCAACCTGATCATCCATTCTGCTGGTGGCGACATGCTCGTGATCTCCAACGACATCGTCAATCAGGTCGGTGGCGGAGCGCGGGCAGGGTCGGGCGGCGTGGCTGCGGGCGCCGCGACGGTGAGTGACGCCCATGTCACCCAGAGGGCGACCACGAATATCGGCAGCGGCACGATCCTCAGCCTCAACGACGATCCGTTGACCTCAACGGCCAAGGTCAACATCGAGGCCTACAACTCGCTGCGCACCGTCGACAGCGTCAGCCTGACCGCGGGCGGCTTGTTTGCCGGCGGCGGGGCGCGGTCCAATATGACGGCGAACGCCTACGCCACGGTGAACATTGACGCGACCGAGATCTTCAGCGCCGGTAACCTCTTCATCGGCACGGCGTCGTCGCTGATCGCGTACAACTACGCCAACGCGAACCTCTACGGCGCCATCACCGGCGCCGGCGCCAGCACCAATACCTCGCTGACCGCGAACCAGACCGTCAACGTGAGCGGCGATACGACGCTCCTGGCCTGGGGCCTGCTCAATCTCACCGCCGGCCAGGCCGGCGACGGCAGCAAGTACAGCCAGGTGAGCGCCAACGCGACCACCGTGGTCTACAACCAGGCCTTGATCCCGATTACCGCCGTGTATAGCGGCACGGCCACGGCGCGCAGCTATACCGACCTGAATATCGCCGGCGGCGCGCGGGTGCTCGGCGTGAACAACGTCTCGCTTGCAGCGACCAAAGGCGCCGTATCCGCGAATGGCAGGGGCACCAACTACAATCCATATCTGACGCTGTTCAGCACCGAGAACCACGACAACCACAGCGATGCGACCCAGGTCCGCGGCAACATCTCGCAGAACGGCGTCGTGGTGGCCGGTATCTACAATCAGCAATCGATCCTCATCGCTGTCGGCGCCACCACGCCAACGCTAACAACGACCAGCCCGTACGCGCTGACTCTCGAACTGGTCTCCAATCCAATAATTTCAGCACGGTCAAGAAGTACAATCACCAGACCATCCAGTACGCGGTCGTCAACGGGTTCAATCCCTATCAGACCATCGTCTCGCAGATCGCAACGTTGAGCGGGTTGTCGACGGCGGATGTGCAGACGGTGCTGTCGGGTGCCAATCCCACCATCACGATTGCCACTGCTAATGATCCGACCGGTGATATCCAGCGACAGGTCAACACACTGATCCAGCAGGCGCCGTTCGCCGCCAACGTCGCCGGCGCGTCGATCGCGCTCGGCGATATCATGGTCTCGGGCGGCAACGTCTCGATCCTGGCCGATACGATGAGCGGCACGCAGGTGGCCGGCAAGGCCGCACCGCTTGTCTCGTCCCGCGACTCCGTCTCGATCAACATCGAGAACCAGGGCCTGAACTTCATGTCGGTGTCGAGGATGACGGTGACCGGCGTCAGCGGCGGCCACAATATCTTTACGGGTGCGGCGACCGACACCACGTCGCCTGGCATCACATTCCAGCAGGATCTGACGGGCTCGACGCCGGTCGTCGCCGTAAACGCCAGCTATAACCGCAAGGACCCGAACACCGGCCTCGGCGTCGATCTGAACGGAATCCCGCTGACCAAGACCCCCGATATCTACTTCAACGGTGAGGTCACCAACCTCAACGGCCTGCTCAACATCTCCAACGCGCTCGGCAACGTGGTCGCATCGAAGACCTACAACGCGGCGACGATCCAGGTGGTGGTCCCGAACGGCACCTTCACGTTCAATGGCGGGGTCGGTAGCATCTACAACACCAACGGCACCGTGTCGTCGCAGTGGGCGGGCGTCCAGTTCAGGCCCACCGACACGCTGACCGCCGTCATGACGGCGGCGACGTGGCTCGGAACGTACGGCCAGTACGTTCCAGGCGAGGTCTACATTGCCGGCAACGGCACCTACAAACCGTATACCCATTATTGCTGCAACGGCGGCAGCGGCAGCGCGGCTGCTGTACCGAACAGCGTGGTGTTCACCGCGCGCATGCTCAACCTGTTTTATGACGGCGTTTCGCTTTACTCGGCGATCTTCCTGCCGTCAGGCGAGGGCATTCCTGGAAATCTCGCTCAGATCGAGGGAGCCAATCCTGCCATCGTCTCAACCAGGCCGTGGGAGAAGAGCACCTATGACGGTCAGACCGTGTATGGTGACAACGGAAGCCCGTTCCATTGCTTGGGCTGCGCAGCCTTCTTCCAGGTCATCAACATCCAGTCCGCGGCGGTGACGCCAATAACCGCAGCGACGACCACCACGGCGGCGGCGCCCAACGCCTTTGCCATCGGCAAAGCCATCATCCTGTCGGCGTCGGTGCTCAACGTCAACGGAACCATCCAGAGCGGACAGAGCAGTAACTATTCGGTCAATATCGGCACCAACGCCAGGAACGCCATTGACAGCCTGCGCGCCGACACGCTGGCAAACTTGTCGCTCGCCCAGGCCCAGACCAATGCCCAGAACGGCAATTATCTCGACCTGACCCCGTATCTGACCAAGGTCAACGGCGGCGACGTGCAGGTTGGCGCTCGGTACAACGTGCTGACCGACCAGATCGTGCTGAACAGCGTGGTGCAGGGCACCGGTGGCTATGTCTACTTGAACGGCCGGATCATCAGCACGTCCACGAGCGGCACGTCGCAGGGCAACATCATCGTCAATGGCGGCGCCGGCACGATCACCGTCAACAACACGACCGGGACAACGCTCGTCACCAACACGATTAACACCGGCGTCAGCGCCGCAAGCGTCATCCAGATCGTCGACCAGCTCAAGCAGCAGACCACCTGGTACGTCTACAACGCCGCGGCGCCTGGCGGACAGCAGGTCAGCACCTACCGGACCGCAGGCGTCAACGCGAGCGGCTACAGTTCGGGGATGCTGGTCGGCCTCAGCGGAACCTCGGGCGTGGTCTACCAGCCGCAGGCCAACCAATATTATCAATGGGTCGACACCGCGACGCTGACGCGTCCCGTCACCAGCACTGCCGCGGACTATGGCTGGACCTTCAGCGGCGTCTCGGCCAACTCGCCGACCTATCCCTACACACAGACCACGAGCCTCGTCTCGAACGTGCAGCAGGTCGTCAACGGCGTTGCGACCGGACAGTTGCAGACCGCCAACTTCCAGGAAGTCGTCACGGCGACCGGCGCTTACCATTCAAACAACTTCAACACCGGCAGTGGTGCATGCTGCGGCAGCCTCAAACAGTACAATTGGTACCAGCAGATCTACGACCGCCTGACCTTGACGTTGACGAACACCGTCAAGGCTTCCTACGACATCGGCATCCACTTCAACGGCGGCGGTTCCAGCTCGGTGGCGGTGACATCTGACGCCAGCATCGTGATCAATGGACCGATCAACAATCTGCAGGGCGCAACGACCGTCACCGCGACGGGCGCCAATTCGTCCATTACGGTCGGTGCGACCGCCAATAATCCGCTGATTTCCGGCACCAACGTCACGCTCAGGGCAGATGGCGGTATCGGCTCGCTCGCGGGGACGAAGACGCCGGTGCCGGTTCAGGTCTATGGCGGCAGGCTGAACGCAACATCGATCGACCGTGACATCGCCATTGCCGCGCAGGGATCGCTGGTGATCGGTCAGGTGAAGGCCAATTCGGCAATCGCGGGCAACGCGCCGCAAGGAAACATATTCCTGTCGGCGACCGGCGACATCAATTCGGGTTCACCCTACAACGTCGCCAACCCGGTCGTGGTCGGCAAATCGATCGAGATCAATTCGACCGGCGGCGCCATCGGCGCGGTTTCAGGAGTGAGCAACGGGACAACCGTGCTTACCAACGTCAACCCGCTGGTGGTCCAGGCCACCGGAACGACCCTGGTCAACGGCAGTATCGATGGCGGGGTTCTCAACAGCACTTCCTCGACCGGTACCTACATCGTGCAATCGACCGGCGATCTCCGGCTCGGCAGGGTTTCATCCGGCGGAGCGGTCTTCCTGGCGGCCGCAGCATCCGACGGTGGCACCGCCAACATCCTCAACGGCCTGTCGGCCGGCGGATTGACCGCCGAGCAGAGCGCGCACCTGCAGAGTGTCTGGACGGATCTGAACCTGGTAAGCGGCTCCGCGGCGGCTTCCGTGACCGCCTACGAGTCGATGATCAAGGCGGCCTACAACGATTATTGGCAGCTGCGGAATCTGGCGTTTGCCGACGGCAGCACCTACGCGCTCACCTCGCTGGGAGCCACCGTGCTCAGGGCCCAGGTCGCTGGCAAGCTCGACATCGATCCCGCTGCTGTCACGACGGCTCAGATGAAGACCGAGGCGGAAACGCGGTTTGAAAAGTCCCAATATCTGCTCGGCATCAAGACGGAAGCGCAGCTCACGAAAGATCTCACGACGCTGTTCGGCGCCAACCTTGCCAATAATGGAAACCTGCAGGCGGCGCCGGATCTGACTGTGTCGCTGACGGCCTACAACCCGAACTTCAGCTATTCGCTGTCGACCAGTTCGACGCTCTACGCGAAGATCACATCGGGTTCGCAGTGGACGCAGGACCAGCTCAAATACACCGTGAGCGCCGCCGCCAATCCGGCCACCGCTGTGGCGCCGGCGCCGATCGGCGAACTCACGCCGGCGAACGTCAGCGGCCGGCAAGTTATGCTCTATGCGCCGAACGGTTCGGTCGGCAACCTGGCCAGGCCCGTGGACTTCTCCTTCACCAGCAATGGTTCCTCGTCGTTGTCGGACGTACAGAAGGCCCTGCTGGCCTCGGCCGGTCCGTCACAACTGACGGTGACGCCGACAACCGACCAGGCTACCGGCGTCATCACGTATAATGTGAGCGTGTCGCAGCAGAGCTACGTCGTTCTCAATCCGATCGACGCCGTTGCCGCCAAGGTGCAGAGCGACATCTATCTGGCCAGCAAGTCCGACCTGAAGCTGGGTGGTATCGCCAACGCAACGTTTGGCCCGATCACGGCGGCACAGTCCAACGGCGTGCAGACCGTGAGTGGCGACGTCAAGCTTAACGCCGTCGGCGACATTTTCGCGGGCATTGCCAATCAGCCGGTAATCTCCGGCAACATCAGGGATCTCACCCTGATCTCGGAAACCGGCAACATCGGCCAGGCGCCGGCGGCCGGAACCAACCCGGCGAACAATCCGAACGCCCTCCAGATCGCTTTCGCCAACCCGTCCACCAACCAGCTCGACCAGGTCGTGGCGGCGCAGGGCGGCATCTATCTGAAACAGACCACCGGCGACCTTGTCCTCGGCAACGTCACCGCCGCCGGCGCGATCCAGTTCGCGGCGACCGGCAGCATCTATGCCCAGCCGCAGTTTACCGACCGGACCGCGGTCCATATCGCGGGCGCATCGCTGGACGTGCGCGCCGGTGGCAATGTCGGCTTCAACGGCACGACGGCCCAACCGCTGCAGGTCAAGATATCGGGCGCGATCACTGGCACCTCGGTCGGCGCCATGACGATCCTGGCCCCGTCGGACAACCTGAATATCGGTACGAGCGGAACCTACGGCGGGCTTTCCGCCGGCGGCGCGATGACGCTCCGGACGCCGGTTGGCGCGCTCAATATCAATGCCGACATCACCAGTGACGGCCTGATGCAATTGCTCGCCAACGGCGCGGTGACGTTCACGGCCGGTGCCAGCGCCGATCCGATTGTCGCCCAGAGCACCAACGGCGCGGTGACGCTGGCCTCGGCGTCGCTCACCATGGGCGCCTACACCGCCATCAACGCCGCGGGCGTGATCACCGTGGCGACCACCGGGGATGCCACGCTCGGCCAGCTCAACTCGTCGGCATCCTATGCCGCGGCCGGCAATGCGGCTTCCATCGTGGTTTCGGCCGGCGGCGTCTCCGCGGGCGCGATCCTGAGCAACGCCGACGGCCAGACCAACCTGGTAGCCTCGGGCGCCAACGCGCGGATCGCGCTCAACGCCAACAGCATCGGGACATCGACGCAGCGGATCGCCTTGAACGCGCCATACCTGGCCGCCACGGCGACCGATGGCGGCATCTATATCGGCGCGCTGGCTGACCTTGAGGCGAGCCTGTTGTCGGCCGTCAAGGGTAGCGTGGACGTGCAGGGCAGCGGCAGTCTGACGCTGAACAGCGTCTTGGCCGGCACGGCGACCGGCGCCAACGGCACCTTCACCGCACGGGCAACCACCAGCGGCAGCAACATCGTCGTCGGGTCGGCCGCCAGCAGCGGCAGCCAGACGGTTCATGCCGACGGTAACGTGACCTTCAACCAGCTTGGCGCGACGGGCGCCGGCAGCGATCCCGGCGACATCACCGTCAACGCCGATCACGGGTTTATCCTGGCGCAGACGGTCACGAGCGGCGGCGTCACGACGCCGGGTTCGGTCGCGGCCAATGGTTCGGCTTCGCTGACGGCGGCCACCACCATCACCGGTTCAACGCTGTCCGCGACGACCGGATCGGCCTCGCTGCTGGCCGGCGGCCTGATCGACTGGACCGCGCTGACCGCGGGCACGACGCTGGGTGTCAACTCGACCGGCGGCAGCATCACGCTCAGGACCGCGCAGAGCGGCGGCAGCCTGACCCTGCATGCCAGCCAGAACGTCACGTTCAACCAGCTGTCCGCCACCGGCATCACCGGCGACGTCGGGAACGTCAACGTCAACGCCGCCAACGGCTTCATCCTGGCCGAGACCGTCGTTGCCGGCGGTGTCACGACGGCGGGCTCGGTCCCAGCCAATGGCTCGGTTTCGCTGACGGCCGCCACGACCATCACCGGCACGACGCTGGCGGCGACCACCGGTTCGGCTTCGCTGCTGGCCGCGGGCCTGATCGACTGGACCGCGCTGGTCGCGGGTACGACGTTGGGGATCAGTTCGACCGGCGGCAGCGTCACGCTCAGGACCGCGCAGAGCGGCGGTAGCCAGACGCTGCACGCCAGTCAGAACGTCACGTTCAACCAGCTGGCCGCCACCGGCATCAGCAGCGACGTCGGAAACATCAACGTCAATGCCGCCAACGGCTTCATCCTGGTAGAGACTGTCGTTGCCGGCGGCGTCACAACGCCGGGTTCGGTCTCAGCCAATGGCTCAGCTTCGCTGACGGCCGCCACGACCATCACCGGCACGACGCTGGCGGCGACGACCGGTTCGGCCTCGCTCCTGGCCGCCGGCCTGATCGACTGGACCGCTCTGACAGCAGGTACGACGCTGGGGGTCAATTCGACTGGCAGCAGCATCGCGCTTGCGTCAGCACAGAGCGGCGGCACGCAAACGCTGCACGCCAGGCAGAACGTGACGTTCAATCAGCTCACCACCAGCGGCATCGCGGGTGACGCGGGCAACGTCAACATCAACGCCGATACCGGCAAGCTCGCCGGCGGCTCGATCAATGCCCATGGTTCCGCCAGCCTGATCGCGGCGACCAGCAACACCGGCAACAACCTCACGGCCGTCACCGGCGGCGCGTTGCTGCAGGGAACGCTGATCGACTGGACCAACCTCAACGCTGCCGGCGCACTCGGCATCACCGCGACGGCGAACGGGATCACGCTGGGAACGGCGATCGGCGGCGGCACCCAGACCTTGCAGGCGCATGGCGACATCGTCTTCGAGCAGCTGACTGCCAATGGCATCCCCGGCGATGCCGGTGACGTCAATCTGAGCTCCAACTTCGGGTCAATCCTGGGCGGATCGGTCTATGCCAATGGCGACACCCGTTTCGATACGGCGGGCTCGATCAGCCTCGATCAGATCCGGGGCAATACGGTCGCGCTGTCCGCTCCCGGCGACCTCACCATCAAATGGGTTGGCGTCGTCAAGCGACTGGATCTTGCCGCCAACACCATCAACGTCGTCGGCGGGCAAATTCCATCGACGCCATTGATCCCGCTGATCATGAACGTCACCGGTTACAAAGGCGGCGTCGCGACCTCGGCCAATCTCAACATCGATCCGGATACGATCATCGTGAACCAGTTCAGGGTCGTTGACGCGAACTTCGTCACCGACGCGCCGAACGTCACGATCGTCAACGGCTTCGTGCCGGGCCAGCTGATGCTGACGACGCTGACCCAACGGATCCTGCTGGACAACCGTTCGCCGTCTCCGTCGAACTGGGCGACGCTGCAGCTCTACCAGCCGGGCGGCGTGTTCACGATGAGCCACAACGGCAACGCCAACGTCACCGACAGCTACGTCGTTCTCTACAATGGCGACATCTCGGCGACCGTGACCAACTATGTGGGTTCGCACACCTGCTGCAGCAGCTTCACCGGCTCGATGGCGATCCGCAACATCGCCAACGATACGGAGGGCACGGAAACGCTCAACACCTGGTTGGCGCAAAAGAGCGGCGCCGAAACGTTCTACCTGCTTGGCCTTGCCGGAAACGCGAGACTGGAGGCGCTGCTCACCCCGAAGCCGGTTGAGGTGATCGGATCGGGACGGGCCGTGAATATTGAGGGGCTTACGGAAACCAGGAAGCTTCGGCAGCTCCAGCGTGAAGGGCGCAAGAACGGCCGTCCGGGCTGGAACAGCACCGGGCTTGATGGACGTGCAAAAGGGAATGCCAATCGGTTCGCGGATGCCAGGGAGAATGGCAATCCGGTAGTTCAGTTCTAAGGCAACAGGTTTTCAATGCGTAGGCAGGCAATAGCATTGGGCATCGGGCTTGCACTGTTGTGCAATGCATCCGCGCGCGCGCAGCTCGCCCCGCAGGTCAACCCCGGCGCCATCCAGACCGACATCGATCGCCAGCGGCAGCAACTCGAGCGGCAGAGCCAACCGCCCAAGCTCCAGGGCCCGGGCGTGGTCGGCGGCGAGCGGGAAAAGACCCAAACCCTGAAACCAGGTGGTCCAAAATTCCTGCTGCGCAAGCTTGAATTAGATTCATCCAAGTTCATCACGCCCGAAGAGCTCGACGAGATTGCGAAGAAATATATCGGCAAGAACGCCGATATCGCGACGCTTCAGCAGGTCGTAGCCGACATCAACGCGGTCTATGCCGAACGCGGGATCGTCACAGGGATCGCGACGCTGCCGGATCAGGATGCCAAGGGCGGGATCGTTCGTATCAAGCTGACGGAAGGCCGTCTGCAAAAGACCACCATCGAGGGCAACAAGCAGACGTCGACGTCTTATATCCTGCCGCGCGTCCAGGCGCCGGAAGGTGAAGTCCTCGATGTGCCGAAGCTCAACCGCGATGTGATCTGGTTCAATCGAACCAACGACGTGCAGATCAAGGCGTTGTTGCAGCCGGGGACCAGCTTCGGCCTGACCGACCTGCAATTCGCCGTTATCGAACCACCCACCGATACACTGCAATTATTTACCGACAATCAGGGTGTCCAGAACACCGGCCGGTTCGAGGGCGGCGCGTTTTACCGGCGTCACGGCCTGTTCGGCGTGGACGATCGCCTGACGTTCTATGGGGTGAGGTCGGACGGAAATCTCAACGGCAACGTCGCCTACAACATTCCGGTAAACCCCTGGGGCGGCCGCGTCGGCCTGAGTTACACGCAAGGCAAGATCAAGATCATCGACGGACCGTTCGTCGCGCTCGACGTAACCGGGCGGTCGACCCAGGCCTCCATCAATTTCAGCCAGCCGGCCTGGGTTACCCAGAATTGGCTGCTGCTGCTCAACGCGGCCCAGACCGACGGCAATACGGTAAGCCGGTTTAGCACCGTCGCGGTCACCAGCGACCGCTATCAGCGATCCACGGGCGGGTTTTCGTTGACCAATTCCGGCAACAATTATTCCATCACCGTCTCGCCGTCGATGAACTACATCGAGTGGCACGATTACATCCTGAACGGCAACCGAACCTTCAATACCTATACCGGCAGTGCGATAGCGTCGGGGGTGGGCCCTGCCAATTTCAGCGCCAATCTCTTGGGCAGCTGGCAATATTCGCCGACGAAGCTGTTGCCGGGCGACCAGATCTTTTCGATCGGCGGCCCGACCACCGTGCGCGGCTATCCCACCAATGCGGTGGCCGGCGACAGCGGCTACTACGTCAACGCTGAACTGCACTACAACTGGTCGGCCATTCTCAAGGGCCTGGACACGTATGTGTTCACCGATTGGGGCGCGGTGTACTCGACATTCCCCGGCATCGTGGAATTGGCTTCGATCGGGGTGGGTTTCTCGTGGACGATGGCGCCCTCGCTGACGTTCGAGGGCAGCTATGCAACGCCCCTGAAACTGGCGATCTCCACCCAGCGGCACTATGAATACTATGGCCGGTTTATCTTCCGGCCCCTGCTGATGTTCCCCAAGCAGAACGTGCCCGGATAGGCACGCGGCCAGGATTCTGGCGAACCGCCCCGAAACATCTCCGGCAATGCTCTGACGTCCCCGGTGGCCGCGTTGCCATTCTCGACGCGTGTCCGGGAAATGCTATGCAGGGCACCTGAGCGATT
Source organism: Bradyrhizobium sp. AUGA SZCCT0160 (assembly GCF_018130105.1). NCBI lineage: Bacteria > Pseudomonadati > Pseudomonadota > Alphaproteobacteria > Hyphomicrobiales > Nitrobacteraceae > Bradyrhizobium > Bradyrhizobium sp. AUGA SZCCT0160. The sequence goes on along the minus strand of NZ_JAFCMD010000004.1, from coordinate 84,388 downwards.
TCCAGGGAGTTCGTTCGATGCCCAACCCATCGAGGCGCGTCGCCGTCGTCGGCCTTGGTCCGATCGGGCGTAAGGTTGTGGAAGTCCTGGATCAAGGCATCGACGGTCTGGTCCTCGCGGCGGTATCGGTACAGGACCCGGCGAAGCATGGCGATTTTCTCGCCAAGTTGAAGCGTTCGCCCGCCGTCTTGCCAATCGACGAGCTCTGCGCAGCGGCCGATATCGTGATTGAGTGCGCACCCAGCAAGCTCGTTCGATCGATTGTCATCCCGTTCGTGAGCCGCGGAAAGACCGCGATCGTCCTGAGCGTGGGCGCGCTTCTCGAGAACGATGATCTCATTGCGCTGGCCAGGCAGAACGGCGGCCAGATCGTGGTGCCGACCGGTGCGCTGATCGGTCTCGACGCCGTCACCGCCGCGGCGGAAGGCAATATCCAGTCGGTCAGGATGGTGACGCGAAAGCCGCTCAACGGCCTCGCCGGGGCTCCCTATCTGGTCGAAAACAACATCGACATTGCCGGCATCACCGAGCCCCTGAAGATTTTCGAGGGCACCGCGCGGGACGCCGCCAAGGGCTTTCCGGCGAATCTCAATGTTGCCGTGGCGCTTTCGCTGGCGGGCCTTGGGCCCGACCGGACCACGCTGCAGATCTGGGCCGACCCGACCGTGACCCGAAACGTGCACCGCGTTGAAGTGGAATCGGATTCCGCACGCTTTTCGATGACGATAGAAAACATTCCCTCGGAAAACCCCAAGACCGGCCGCATCACGGCACTTTCGGTCATTGCATATTTGCGCAAGCAGGGCGCAGCCGTGCGCGTCGGAACCTGAGCACTTCCGGATCAGGTCGTCACGGGCAGGGCAGGCGCCTCACTTCGTCAAGGCCATCCATCGCTCCGTGGCCCCGATCGCCGCCGACCAAAGCTGATCCGCAGGCTGACCGCGGTGCAGCGCCTTGCCGACCTCGCAGATCGCCATGAATGCACCAGAGCGCGCCTCTTCGACCTCGAGCGGCTGCTCGCCGCTTCCCTGAACCAGGCCGACCAGCCCGTTCAGGATCGGCAAGGCCGCCTGCGCCGGCTGATCTTCGGCAGCCTTCAAGGCGTCCAGCACCCGCGTCGCTTTTTCGAGATCACTCATGGCCACTTGCAAACTCGAGGGATGAAGAGCCCAGGATAGGCTGGATAATCGTCCAATATTGGCGGAAGGGGTGTCCTGTCAACCTCGTTGGCATTGCTTATCTTTTCTCGTCGTCCGATCAAGACCCACGGTCTAGGCTACGGCTGGAGGAGGCTAATCCAACTAGAGGAAGTGCGAACCCATCGCCGTTAAGTGGCCACAGAGGTGACAGAGCGACCGCAAGCACGTTGTCGCACCAGACTCGAAAGCGTAATATTCCGGCGGCAGGGTTGTAATGGGCTGCATCGAACATCCGATTCCGGCTTGTGGCCCGACATCGTAGGACAACGGGGTACGCCCTCTGGGGTACGCCCTCCAGCGGGAGCACGCCTTGCCTTCCAGACGGAAAATGCGCCAGAATGAGACACGCGCGTTGGGCGCCTGACAGCTGCTCATAAAACGGCGACGCACACCGAACTCGCCGTTTCGTTCAAACTGGCAGCGTCGATGCCATCGGTAGGCACCGCAGTGACGGCGCCGGAGTTCGCGTGCTCAATTAGACCTTGGATAATTCGTCGGCACTTTGCGCTGCTTCGACATGCTCACGATCCTGAGCCGGATCGGCGCGATGGAAAGTGCGATCACCGGACATAGCCCTGCGGCATAGGCTTCGAGATGACGCTAGGCCTTGGGAGATTAGCCGGCGGACTTAAAATGGGTTTGGTCATTGCTCTTTTGGGCGCGTCAATGATTGGACGCAAGGATGGCTGTTTCCACCAAAGCTCTGCTTGAGACAGTCGATCAGATCTACCTGGCGGGCTGCGATCCTGCGCGCTGGCCGGAGGTGGTCGCGAGTTGCCAGAGCCTGTTTCCAGGCACGGCCTTCAGTTTCTTCATTAGCCTGGATGGCCTTGGGCATGATCCGATCTCAACCACGACCGGCTGGGACCCGGACTGGATCAGGCAGTACTTCGAGCATTTCCATAAGTTGAACCCGTTTAATGACTTGCTGCGGTCCAACGTGGGGCAGGTGGTGCGGGAATCTCACCTCGTCAGTCGGGATTGGCTGGAGCGGCAGCCATTCTACCAGGAATGGCTGAAGCCCGCGGGCAACTATACCCATGGCGCCAATCTGACGCTGGCACGCGATTCCAGGTCATTAGCGCGGCTCAGCATCGACATTCCAGAACGTCTTTCGCACCTCGAAGCGCCGGCCACTGAATTCCTGCAACGTGTAGGCTCGCACTTTTTACGTGCGTTCGCGTTGACCTCGTGCCTGCATGCCGCGCGGGTTGCCGAAGCGGGATTGCAGGGGCTGCTGGATCGAGTCTCGGGGGCCGCATTCCTGGTGCACCAGCCGCGCAAGGTGGTGGCCGTCAATCAACGCGCCGTCGTTTTGCTTGAGCAAGGTCTGCTCCTGCGCATCTCGCCAGCATCGGAGCTGATGTTCGCCGCGCATCATACCGACGAGAAGCTTAGTCACGCGCTCCAAAGTACTTTTGCGCCCCCCACGCTATCTCCGGCGAACTTCACAGTGATGAATGGGAGCAGTAAACGCTACGCGGTTCTCGTGTTGCCGTTCAGGACCTCAAGGACGCTCGCCACGGTTGGCGCGGATCGCGGGCTTGCCCTCGTATTGATCAACGACCGACGACGTGCGCCAGTGCCTCCGAGCGAATTGCTCAAGAGCCTCTATGGGCTGTCGCATGCCGAAGCGAATGTCGTCCTGCGCATCACTGAGGGCAACAGTATGCAGACCGCTGCCGATCGGCTTGGCATATGTCGCGCAACCGCGCGTAATCAGCTGGCAGCTGCCATGGCCAAGCTCGGCGTGCATCGGCAGGCGGAGTTGGTTGGCGTCGTGGCAGCCGTCGCGCCGCGTCTGGACCTCGACCCGGACGAGTGACTGGAGAACGGTGCCATGCGGAGCTTCCACGAGAGAGAACTCCCGCGACTGCTCGATCTGCTCTACGACGCGGCGCTTGATCCCGAACGATGGCAGGCATTCCTCGATGCGCTGCCTGGCGCATTTGGTGGCGCGTGGGGCGTCTTGCACTCCTATGATGTGGCTACGGCAGCGGCACCTTCGTTCCGACATTTCGGGGACGATCCCGCATTCAACTCGTCATATGCAGACTATTTCCACAGCATTAATCCTTACCCACCGGCACGCTTCGAAGCCATCCCTGTCGGAAAGGTAATTCGCGCGAGCGACTTTCTGGACGCCGAGTTCGTTGAACGCACCGAGTTCTACGCCGACTTTATGAAGCCGCTGGGCATCACCGCCGATCATTTGGGTGTATCGCTCCACAACGACGGGAACGGCGTGACGCTTCTTGCCATCTGTCCGCACGCATCGGTGTATCGCAAAAACAGGGAGACATACGAATGCCAGTTCGCGCTGCTGGTGCCACACCTGATGCGTGCCGTCGAGATCAATCGCGTCATGGCGGCTGCGCGCACTGCGGAGCGAGCGCTTGGGACCAGCCTTGATGCGCTGAAGCTCGCAGCGTTCGTGGTCGATGGGGCCGGGCGGCTCCTGCTCGCCAATCAAAAGGCTGAAGACCTGTTGCGACGCGAAAGTGTGCTGCGCACGGATCATTCGAAGCGGCTGCGTGCTGCCAATTGCACGGAGAATGTAGCGTTAGAAGCCGCAATTTCACACGCCTTCCGCCCGCCCACGGCGCTCACGACGCAGCCAGTCCGTTTGACCTCGCGCGCGTCCGGACAGGCGTTCATCGCCTGGCCCGTGCCCATGCGGTCGGAGCAACCAAACGGACCGAACCATCGCTCGCAATTTATGCTCGATCTCCGCGGCGAGACGACCGTTCTTGTGCTCGTGGTCGCGGCCGAGTGTGCGTTATCCATTCCTCCAGAGGCGATCCAGGCGGCCTTCAAATTGTCCGCCGCCGAGGCGCGGCTCGTCAGCGCGCTGATCGCGGGCCAGACGCTGGCGGAATATGCCCGCGACAGCGGGCACTCGCGCAACACCGTGCGCAACCAGCTCGCGTCCGCTCTCGAAAAGACCGACACGCGGCGGCAAGCTGAGCTCGTGGCCGCGATCGTCGGAACGCTGGGCATACTCGGATGTCGGTGAGACTCCGGCGCTGCATCTGGACCTGGAGGCGAACGAGTAATGGGACGTGCCGGATTGATATCGAGGTATTCGTGCTCGACATCCTTGGTCGCGTGGTATTCTCCAATCGCGCGGGGCAATGTCTCCTTGGTGATGGACTTGACATCGTCGACCAGCGGCTGCGCATCCACGCGGCGGTCGACGCTGCGATCGGGCAGGTGTCGAGCCGTGGCGCGCGCCGAGCAACACTCGATCCCAAACCCATCCTGGTTGAACGACCCAGGTCACATCGCTCCCTCGCCATTTATGTATTGCCCGTCGCCGGCCACGCGGTAGCGGCACACGAATTCCTGGTCCATGCACACGCCGTCGTCCTTGCGATCGACCGGTCGTCCATTGGACCGCCCGACCCAAGTGTCGTCCGCGATGTTTTTGACGTTCGGCGAGGCCAAGGTTGCGGCCCTTGTTGGCTCCGGTCTCTCTGCAAGGGAGACGGCCGAGAAGCTCGGAATACCGAACGAAACTGTCCGAAATGTCCTGAAGCGGGTGTTCTACAAGGTCGGTGTGTCCCGGCAGAACGAGCTCGCCGCGCTGCTGTCGAAGCTTGTATTGCACTGACGCTGGCCACGGTTCGCGGATTGTGGCATTTCGCGTCTCGCTGAGGTTACCCAGGCAAATGGCTCCGTGGCTGCACGCGACCTTGGCATGTTGACCGTCTTGGCTGGTCCCGACGCTCAATCGTGGGTGCCCCTTTCCAAGCAAATTTCTGGGAAATTCAGATCCGAAGGGTGTGCGGGGTTCGCAGGGTTACGCGATCCTCGCTAGACCCACTTGGGTCAAGCCCACCCCACGCAACCTCGATAGGCTTACCTCGAACGAGGTACAGGGCGATTGGTACATTTGCATCATTCGCGCCGCTCGCAGCCTGTTCAGAATTCGAGCGCTCAGCCGCCCAAGAAAACAAAAATCAGACGCGGCCACTGAGGGGAGGTTGCAATGGCGGTACAATTGATCGGCAGCGAGTTCCTGGTCAACACCTCGACGGCAAACGATCAGTCCCAGCCAATCATCACCGCGCTGGCCGACGGGCGTTTTGTCGTCGCGTGGACTGATTTAAGTCAGACGGGCGGCGACACGTCCTCGTGGGCGGTGCGGGCGCAGGTGTTCAACGCCGATGGCACGCCGGCCGGCTCCGAGTTCCTGGTCAACACGACGACGGCAAGCGATCAGTTCGAACCCACCATTACCGCCCTGGTCGACGGGCGTTTTGTGGTCGCGTGGACTGATGACAGCCCGACGAACGGCGCTGCCGTGCGCGCGCAGGTCTTCAACGCCGACGGCACGCCGTCCGGGTCCGAGTTCCTGGTCAACACCGTGACGACTAGCCTGGTTAGGCCCGCCATAACCGCCCTGGCCGACGGGCGTTTCGTCATCGCGTGGGACGATTTCGACGCGGTTGTCGGGTACGAAGTGCGGGCGCAGGTATTCGACGCCGACGGCGCGCCGTCTGGCTCCGAGTTTCCCGTCAACACCACAACGGCAAGTCAGCAAGTTGAGCCCGTAGTCACTGCCCTGGCCGACGGGCGTTTCGTCGTCGCGTGGATGGATGTCAGTGAGACGGGCGGCGACACGTCCTCGTGGGCGGTGCGGGCGCAGGTATTCAACGCCGACGGCGCGCCCTCCGGGTCCGAGTTCCTGGTCAACACGACTACGGCAAGCTTTCAGTACCTGCCAACCATCACCGCGCTGGCCGACGGGCGTTTTGTCGTCGCGTGGATCGATGACAGCCGGACGGGCGGCGACACGTCCGGGCTCGCCGTGCGGGCGCAGATATTCAACGCCGATGGCGCGCCGTCCGGATCCGAACTCCTGGTCAACAGCACGACGGCAGGCAATCAGTCCGACCCAACCATCACCGCGTTGGCCGACGGGCGTTTTGTGATCGCGTGGACCGATGACAGCCAGACGGGCGACGACACGTCCTTGTCGGCGGTGCGGGCGCAGGTGTTCGACGCCGATGGCGCGCCGTCCGGCTCCGAGTTCCTGGTCAACACCACAATGACAGGTAACCAAGTTGAGCCCGCAATCACCGCCCTGACCGATCGGCGATTTGTCGTCGCTTGGACTGATGCCAGTCAGGCGGGCGGCGACACGTCCGGCGCTGCCGTGCGGGCGCAGATCTTCGAAATCAGCCCCGACAACCATACGCCCGCCATCACGTCGGACGGCGGCGGTGACACGGCAACCGACTCGGTCGCCGAGAACGAAACGCCCGTCACGACGGTTACGGCCACCGACCCGGATCCCGGTCAGTCGCTCATCTACGCGATCACTGGTGGGGCGGACGCGAGCCTGTTCACCATCGACGCCAACACCGGCGCGCTTTCGTTCAACATAGCCGCCGACTTCGAGGCACCCGCCGACGCCGGCGGCAACAACATCTACGACGTCACGGTTCAAGTCTCCGACGGCGCCGGCGGCACCGACACGCAGGCGATTGCCGTCTCCGTAACCAATCATAACGAGGCGCCGGCAGCCGGCGCCGACAACCTGGATGCGATCAGGCTGCAGGAGCGCGCCTACAATCTCAACCCGGTGAATGGTCACTGGTATCGCATCGAACAGGGCGCGCTGACCGGCGCGCTGACCTACGAGCAGGCAAGAGCCCAGGCCGCCAGCTACGGCGGCTATCTCGCCACCATCACCGACGGCCAGGAGAACGCCTTCATCCATGGCCTGGTCCAGGGCGTTCAGCTCAACCCATCGATCTCCGATCCATTTGCGAACCGCGGCGCGTGGCTCGGCGGCACGGATGCAGCGGTCGAGGGCACCTGGGTGTGGGAGACGGGCCCGGAGACGGGACAGGCGTTCTGGCAGGCACCCGGCACGACCTTCATCTACGCCAGCTGGAACCCGGTCGAGCCGAACAACGCCGGAAACGAAGACCATGTCTTCATGGGCAACAACGGCAACTGGTACGACTTCCCCGGTCCGAACGCGGTCGCCGGCTACGTCGTCGAGACCGAGATCGGCCGGCCGGGCGACGGCTCCTTCACCAACGAGGATACGGCTCAGACGATCGCCGCGGCGACACTGCTCGCCAACGACAGCGATGTCGATGCCGGCACGACGCTCGCACTCACTGGCGTCAGCGCCATCAGTGCGTTCGGCGCCACGGTGACGCTCAACGGTTCGACCATCTCCTACGATCCGAGCAGCGCGGCTCAGCTGCAGGCACTCGCCGCAGGCCAGTTTGTGACGGACACCTTCACCTACACTGTCAGCGACGGCCAGGGCGGCACATCGACCGCGACCGTGACGCTGACCGTATCCGGCCTCGACGATGCGCCTGTGAATAACGCGCCGGCTTTCCTCGGCGGTGACGGCACGGTGACCACGGCTATCGGCACGTCTGACGACTTCGGTCGCGGCATCGCGCTGCAGCCCGATGGCAAGATCCTCGTGGCCGGCCGAAGCACTGACAGCACCAGTAACGACTTCGCCCTGACCCGCTACAACGTCGACGGCAGTCTCGATACGAGCTTCGGTAGCGATGGCAAGGTGACAACGCCGATAGGTGCGTCCGACGACCATGGCTTCAGCGTTGTCGTGATGCCCGACGGCAGGATTGTTGTGGCGGGCCACGCAGCCATCGGCTCGACCGTCGATTTTGCCGTAGTGCGCTACAACGCCGACGGCAGTCTCGACACGACGTTCGACGCTGACGGCGTTGTCACAACGAGCGTGGGTTCTTCCGACGATTTCGGCCAAAGCATCGCGTTGCAGCCTGACGGCAAGTTCCTGGTTTCAGGCTATACGTTCTATGGCTCTGAATTCGATTTCTCCCTCGTTCGCTACAACGCCGACGGCAGTCTCGACACCGACTTCGGCAGCGGCGGCAAAGTGATCACGGACATCGCCTTCCACGACGCCAGCTACAGTGTGGTACTGCAGCCCGACGGCAAGATCCTGATTGCGGGCCACAGCTTCACCGGGGCCGGGCCCAATGATTTCGCTCTTGCTCGCTACAATGCTGACGGCAGCCTGGACACGAGCTTCAGTGGCGACGGCAAGCTAACGACAGACTTCGGCTCCACCAATGACGTCGGCCAAGGCGTCGCCATCCAATCCGACGGCAAGATTGTGGTCGCAGGCGTCAGCTCAAGCGGCTCCGGCTTCGACTTCGCGGTCGCCCGGTACAATGTCGATGGCACGCTCGACACCACGTTTGATGCCGACGGCCGAGTGAAGACTGACTTCCTGCTGGGGGACGACTCCGGCACCGGCGTCACCGTGCAGCCCGATGGCAAGATTTTGGTGGCCGGCAGTAGCTTCAACGGCACCAATACCGATTTCGCGCTCGTTCGATACAACGCCGATGGTAGCCTTGATGAGAGCTTTGGCAACGGCGGCAAGGCGACGACGCAGATCGGCGTCGGGGCGGACGAAGGCTACAGCATCAAGGTGCAGCCCGACGGAAAGATTCTGGTGTCGGGATTCAGCAACAACGGCTCGAACGCCGACTTCGCGCTTGTCCGCTACAACGCTGACGGCAGCCTGGATGCTACTTTCGACTCGCCGGCAACCGTGGCGGTATCAATCGCGGAGAATACGACTGCGGTCACGACCCTGGCCGCCACCGACCCCGATGCCGGACAAACGCTCACCTATTCCGTCGTCGGCGGCGCCGATGCATCGAAGTTCACGATCAACGCTACGACCGGCGCGCTGGCCTTCACCGCGGCGCCGAATTTCGAGACACCGACCGACGCGGGCGGCAACAACACCTACGACATCACGGTGCAGGTTTCCGACGGCCAAGGCGGCACCGACATGCAAGCCGTTGCGGTGACCGTGACGAACGTGGATGAGATCGCACCCACGGTCGCGAGCATCACGCGCAACGACGCCACGACCACCAGCTCCCAAGTGGTGCACTACACGGTGACGTTCTCCGAGCCGGTGACGGGCGTCGACGCGAGCCAGTTCTCGCTGACGACGACCGGTGCCTTGACCGGCGCCAGCATCGCCGGCGTGACCTCAGTATCGGGCAGCGGTGGCGCGCAGTACGTCGTCGCAGTCGATACAGGCGCAGGCGACGGCACGGTCACCCTTGGCGTCACGGGAGCGAACGTGCGCGACCTTGCCGGCAATGGTCTCGCCGGCGGCGCGTTCCAATTGGCGTCGTCAATCCCTGGCGCCAGTGGCCACGTCACGAGCGCGGACTTCGACGGCGACGGCAATCAAGATCTCGTAACCGAATCTTCGACCTCGGAGGTGTCGGTGTGGCTCGGCAATGGCGACGGCACGTTCCAGCCGGCCGCCATCTACAACGCCGGCCACGATCTCAATGGCATTTCGGTCGCTGATCTCAACAACGACGGCTGGATCGATCTCGCCATATCGAATGGCGGCGGCAGCGGTGCAGTCGCTGTTCTTCTCGGCAATGGCGACGGAACTTTCCAAACGGCGATTTCATCTCCGACAAACAGCTCTCATGCCACCAATTCGGCGATCGCAGACCTGAACGATGACGGGAACCTTGATATCCTTGTGGCGCGAAACGCCTTTGGTGGCGATGTTTCTGTGTTGCTCGGCAACGGCGACGGCACATTCAATGCGCTGACGGCATTGCCGTCGCATTCGGATGTCACTGGTGTTGCAGCAGCCGATCTCAATGGCGACGGCATTGAGGACGTCGCTTTCTCCAATGTCCCCGGAGCGTTTGGCATCCAGGTCTATATTGGCGCCGGCGACGGATCGTTCACCGAAGCGCCCGGCGTTCCGGCCGCCACACACACTCTCTCGGTGGCGCTCGATGATCTTGATGGCGACAGCGACAACGATCTGGCCTTCACGTCTTATGACGGCACGGTGTCGGTGGCGCTGGGGAACGGCGATGGAACGTTTGGATCGGTCGTTTCCTACACAGTCGGCCTGCCAAGCGACGGCGTTGGTCCAGGCAACGTAACAATCGAAGATGTGAACGGCGATGGCGCAGGCGACCTTCTGGTCGCCAGTCCCCTTCTGAATAGTCTGGCGATCCTTCTCGGCAATGGCGACGGCAGCTTCCAGGCGGCGCAACAAGCCGCAACAGGTGGTGATGTCTCCGGCTGGGTATCTGTCACCGATCTCAATGGCGATGGGCGCCCCGATGCGGCCGTCGCCAATTTCGGCTCGATTTCGATCTCGATCCTGCAAAACGGCCCGCTGACTGTAGCGGGCCCAGCATACACAATCGACAAGAACGACGCGCCCTCCATCACGTCCAATGGCGGCGGGGCGACGGCCGTGACCTCGATCGCCGAGAACACGATGTTGGTGACGACGCTTGCGGCGACTGATCCGGATGCTGAGCAGACGCTCAGCTTCTCGATTATCGGTGGTGCGGACGCAAGCCTCTTTACGATTGACGCCAGCACCGGCGCACTGTCCTTCAGCACGTCACCCGATTTCGAGGCAGCCGCCGATGCAGGCGGCAACAACATTTACGAGCTCACCGTGCAGGTCTCCGACGGCGCCGGTGGATTCGACACGCAGGCGATCGCAGTCACAGTGCAGAACGTGCCCGGCGTATCGCAGACGGGCAACGGATCCGCAAATACGCTGACGGGCACAGCCGAGGAAGACACGCTCAATGGTGCGGGCGGGAACGACACGTTGCGGGGGCTCGCAGGAAACGACGTGCTCATTGGCGGCGCTGGCGCCGACACACTCGATGGCGGAACTGGTGGAGACACGATGACCGGTGGAGCAGGCAACGACACATACGAGGTGGACAGTCTGCAGGACATCGTGGTCGAGAATTCAGGCGAAGGCACCGATACCATCCGCTCCGCGCTCGCGGCGTTTTCCCTAGCCGCGATCGCCAACGTGGAGAACTTCACATTCGTCGGCACCGGAAATTTCGCTGGCACCGGCAGCGCGCTCGCCAATACCATCACCGGCGGCGCCGGCAATGACACGCTCGACGGAGCGACAGGGGCCGACCGGCTGGTCGGCCTTGGGGGGGATGACGCTTACTTTGTCGACAACGCGTCCGATGTCGTCGTCGAGGCGGCGAGTGCGGGTACAGACGGCGTGATGGCTGCGATCGCTGCTTATTCCTTGTCAGCAAACACCGAAAATCTGACCTATACCGGGACCGGCACTTTCAACGGGACCGGCAACGGCCTGGCCAACACGATCACTGGCGGCAGCAACGCTGACACCCTGTCGGGTGCGGGTGGGGATGACGTAATAATCGGCCTGAGTGGAAATGACACGATCAGCGGTGGTGCGGGGGACGACACCTTCGTTGCGAAAGCCGGCGACGGCAACGACAGCTACGCCGGCAATGGCGGAAGTGACACCTATAGTCTTGCCGGACTCACGGCTGGTGCGACCATCAACCTGACCACGGGGGCAGCGAGCAGCAGCGAGACGGGTACCGATAGCCTCAACGCGATCGAGAACGTGGTGGCAGGCTCCGGGCAGGACAGCATTACGGCCGCTAATGGGAAAAATGCGTTTACCGGCGGAGCAGACAACGACACCTTTGTCTTCGCAAGTACTGCCACCGCTGGCATTGGTGCCAATCGGGATCTGATCACCGACTTTTCGGCTGGGGATCGCATCGATCTGAGCGGAATCGACGCCAACGGCAGCCAAGCCGGTACCCCTGACTTCGTGTTTATTGGCCAGATCACCAACATCGTCGGCGGCATCGGCCAACTCGGACGCGGCCAAGTTGGGTACCACTACGAGACGGACGCAAACGGCATCGAGCACACAATCGTAGAGGGTAACGTTGACGCCGATGCGGCGGCGGAATTCCAGGTCGACTTGGTCGGCCGTCACATACTTAGCGCAGGGGACTTCGTACTCTAAATGTGAACTGTCCATTGGCCGCAATTAACGGGAGAGAGCAATGACAATTTCTCACGCGCTTTTCGCATTGTCTTCGATTGCCGCCGTTTTGACGGCTACCACCGTGCAGGCGCAGAGCATTCCACCGGAAGGACCCGTGTCCGTCACATTTACGGCGACGCCAATTCCGCTCCCCAAGTCGATGCCGATTGGCGCCGGCAAGGAGTTTGACCTGCTGAACCAAGCGATGACGGCAACGAACGACGCGGGAAACCCTGTGCTCAACAACATGGGTGGACGCTGCCAGTTTAGCAGGCTCAGGGATCCGTCCGCGAAGACGGTGGAAGTGCACGGGTTCTGCACTTATGTCGACAAGGACGGCGATCAAACTTTTGAACAATGCGATTTCGTGCCGGGGCAACCCAATAACTGCAAGATAACTGGCGGGACCGGCAAATTCGACGGACTCCAGGCCGCGCTCGTCATTACCATCAACCCGCTCAAGGGCAACTTCGACGGCATCAGTCAAGTCATTGGCCATAAGAAAGGCACGTACAAGTTTGTCAAAACTAACTGAGACCAGCTGAATTTCGTGGCTACTTGTGTGCCAAGCGAGGTCCGCGATTTATAACTGCGCCGTACAGCCGTGTACCTTGCTTGTCATTGGCTGTGCATGAGGAAATTCATGAGACGCGAATCTAATTCTCGGTCGCAAGCCATAGCTAACTGGACACCAGCGTAGGGAGGCAATCGCTCGGAGGGAGGCGGGCGAGGTGCTAACGGACATTGCGCGGTCGTATCATGTCAGTCACGATAAGTAGAGTGAGTTGATTTCGCTATGGGAAGATCAGGAGATCGGCTGACGAGGCATTCGTTGATTTTTAGCCGACTTCTTAGCGCCTTATTCCCTACCGCCGTGGCTTTCAACCGTAGCTTTGGTGCTGCGTTCTGCCGAGCGTTTCCGAAATGTGAACGATTCCAATTCGGTTTTCAGGTGAGTAGGGAGATGGACGTTCCGGCGCAAGGCTCTGCTTTTGTTGGGGATTCCGAACAATGGCGAACAAGGAAGAACAGTATACTGGCGGAAGGGGTGGGATTCGAACCCACGGTACCCTTGCAGGCACGCCGGTTTTCAAGACCGGTGCCTTAAACCACTCGGCCACCCTTCCGTCTTTGGATGTCAGCGACTTAGCAGGGGCGTGCCGCCGGGGAAAGCGTCATTTCGCGCGGTGAGGATGCCATCCCGCCCAGTAATGCGGAAGGCCGTCGTCCTAGCCGAGCGCGAACGCCAGCAAGCTCGAGCACAGCAGCACCAGGCTGGCCGTGGTCAGTGCGAGGAATCCGTTGGAGACCAAATCGTGGTTGCGCATGATACACCTGCCACTCTGGATGCTCGTCCGAATTTATTAAAGCTTTCCGAATCTCCCGCCTCGAAAGAGGTGATGCGTCTTTCTGCCCGGGGCCAAAGCCACCGGCAGGACCTGAAAGTCAGGCCCGGGAACGATAGCCTTCGAATGCATGAGCCAGGAAAATCGCCGCGCTCACCAAGCCCATAATCGCTGTAACCGTCTCAATCATCGCACAAATCCTTTGCGCCCCTCCACGCACAGAACGACTGCGGCGTTGCACAGTCAAAAAGATTCAGTGGCCGAAACGACAGATCCGGGCCGAGTGATGATTTGCTGCAACAGATTGTCCGAATGCGGGACAGGGCAGGGAAGCCTTGGTGGCGGTCGTCACAATGAAGCCCGTAAATCGCCGGGGGACCGAGGCAAACCCGAGGCGACAGTGGATAGCAACCATTGATTCACCACGGCGGCGCGCACCGCATTTCCGCCGTGTTCGGGTTGCGATATCTTTACGACTTGGTGCGGAGGTGGGCCGTATCAAGGAATCAGGCCATGCAGCCTCAACGGAGGCATGCGGCCGTGAGAATGGTAATTGGGGCAAATGGGGATTCGACGGCCGAAATCGATGGTCCGGGTGGCGCGTGGCGCTGCTGCCGTGGCCGCCTGCGTCCTCCTCGCCAATTGCGCCTCGTCGGGCAAGTTCGCGAGCCGCGTCGATCCGAAATACGGCGTTTCCTCGAGCCCCCGGGTGGTGGCGATGGGCGAGCCCGTGCCGAAGGGCGGCGGCACCTACCGAATCGGCAAGCCCTACACCGTTGCGGGGCGGGTCTATGTGCCCGAGGAAGACCCTGACTATCGCGCGGAAGGCATGGCCTCCTGGTATGGCGACGATTTCCATGGCCGGCTGACCGCCAATGGCGAAGTATTCGACATGCTCTCGCTGACGGCAGCCCATCCAACGCTGCCGATCCCCAGCTACGCCCGCGTCACCAACTTGCGTAACGGCAAATCGCTGGTGGTTCGCGTCAATGATCGCGGCCCATACCATGGCAATCGCCTCATAGACGTGTCGAACAAGGCGGCTGAACTGCTTGATTTCAAAAGCAATGGCGTCGCCAAGGTCCGCGTCGAATATGTTGGGCGGGCCCCCCTGGAGGGTTCCGACGACCGCCAGCTGATGGCGACCTTGCGGACCGGCGTTCCGGCGCCGTCACCATCCACAGTGCGTGTGGCTTCCGCCCGGCCGTTCGTTCCCGAGATGCCGTCCTCCGCGGGCCGGATCCGGGGCGAGGTTCCGATGCCGGAGGGGCGGCCCTATAGCCTCGGCAACACGTCGGCCGACTACGCCTCGATCAATGCGACCTCTGAAATGTCGACGTCGAACCGCACCCGGGGCCGGGCGCTGGAAAACCCACGGGCGGTCTCTTACGAAAACGAGGCGGGCTATACGGCCGCGCCTCGCGCAGCCTATCTGCCGATCGATCCGCGGGGCCCGAGCGAGGTTCTGAGCGGGCGCGGGCTCTACTGATTCTTCAGGAAGGCGATCAACGCGGCGTTGACCTCATCGGGCCGTTCCTGCTGAACCCAGTGACCGGCGCCGTCGATGATCAGCTTTTGCCGCAGGTTAGGCAGCACCCGCTCCAGTTCGGTAACGCGCTTGGCGCCGATCAGGCCGGTGATGACGGAATCTTTCGATCCCGCAACGAACAATGACGGCTGATGGATCTGCGCCCCCTGCCAGGGGGCGGTCAGTTCCCAGTTGCGGTCGAGATTGCGGTACCAGTTCAGTCCGCCGCGGAAGCCCGACTCCCGATAGACCTTGGCAAAATAGGCGATGTCGGCCTCATCAAGCCAATCCGGCAGCTTCACGACGGGGCTGATGTTGCCGAGAAAGCCCTTGCCCTCGGTGATGTAGAGCGCGGCCGGGTCGGACACCCCGCGCCCGAGCACCAGGCGCATGGTCCAGGCGACGTCCCGCTCGAATTCGGCCTCGGCAACGCCGGGGGTCTGAAAGTATTGCCAATAGAAATTGGTGATTCCACCCTCGCGCAGGCTCTCCAGCGGCCGGCCCCGGCCGCGGAACGGGGGCGGGACGCTGAGGCCCGCGACTTTCGTAAAGACGTCGGGGCGGAACATCGCCGCGTGCCAGGCAACCGGCGCGCCCCAGTCATGGCCGACAATGACGGCCTGCTTTTCGCCCAGCGCCGACACCAGCGCGACCATGTCGCCGACAGTGTCGAAGATGCTGTATGCCCCGACATCGGCGGGCGCGCTGCTGCGGCCAAAGCCGCGCATGTCCGGGGCCACGACATGGAAACCGGCTGCCGCGATCGCAGGGATCTGGTGCCGCCACGAATAGGACAATTCGGGCCAGCCGTGACAGAGCAGCACCAGCGGACCCTGACCTTGCTCGAGCACAAACAACTCGATCCCGCCTGCGGAAATGGTGCGTGAGGATGGCATCGCGTTTCCGCCCTGTTTTTTGTATCCTGTCGGGAAATTGCAGCGCACGGGAGGATACGGTCGTTCGGTCGGCGCCGCAATTGGATCGCCTGATCCACAAGTCCGAAAACCTGTGTTGTTTGCGATACTTCCAACTGTTAGAACGCCGGGATTCAGGACATCGCCAATGGCTGCCGACAGACCCGTTTCCCGCAAAGCTGACGCCGCGGCCGCACGTCCGTGGCGGGGCCTGATCGCGGCCACGCTGGCACTGGCCGTCGGCTGGGGCGGGATCGTCTACGCCGCCAACAACAGCGTGCAGGGTGGCAAGAAGGAAGCGGAGGGCGGTTTTGACGGCGATGCGCCGACCGCGATCCTGATCGAGGCCACCAGCGGAAGCGTGTTGTTCGAAAAGAACGCCGACGAGTTGCGGGCGCCGTCGAGCATGCTGAAGCTGATGACGACCGAGGTGGTGTTCAACGCCGTCAAGACCGGCAAGGTCAAACTGACCGACGAATACCGCATCAGCGAAAACGCCTGGCGCAAAGGCGGCGCGCCGGCGGGCGGCTCGACCATGTTCGCCATCCTCAACAGCAAGGTTTCGGTCGACGATCTTCTGAAGGGTGCGATCATTCAGAGCGGCAATGATTCCTGCATCGCGCTCGCCGAGGGGATGGCTGGAAACGAGAAGATCTTTGCCGCCGAATTCCTGACCAAGCGTGCGCGCGAGCTCGGCATGACCAGGTCGACCTTCGGCAATTCCAACGGGCTGCCCGATCCCGCCAATAAGATGACGGTGCGCGAACTGGCTGTCCTCGCGCGCCATATCATTCAAACCTATCCGGACATGTACAAGCTGTTCGCGGAGAGGGAGTTCACCTGGAACAAGATCCGGCAACAGAACCGCAATCCGCTGTTGAACTCGCTTAGCGGTGCCGACGGGCTGAAGACCGGTTTCACCAAGGAGGGTGGCTACGGGATGGTCGGCTCCGCCGTCCAGAACGACATCCGGCTGATTGTCGTGATCAACGGGCTCGAAGACCCCGACGATCGCGCCTCGGAAGCCAAGAAAATGCTGGAATGGGGGTTCCGCAATTTCGAGGCGCGGACGCTGTTCGCCGCCAATCAACAGGTCGGATACGCCAAGGTGTTCGGCGGTGAAAGCCGATCGGTCAAGCTTGCGAGCCGCGAGCCGATCAAGGTGATGGTGCCGAAGAACGGCAACGAAAAACTGATCGCGCGCCTGGTCTATAGCGGCCCGGTGCGGGCGCCGGTCGCCGAGGGCCAGCCGGTCGGAGTGGTGCGGGTCTGGCGCGGCGGCAATGTCGCGATGGAGGCGCCGGTCTATGCTGCGGAGGCGGTCGCGACCGGTTCGACGATGCGCCGGGCGATCGACGGCGCCAGCGAGCTTGTCATCGGCGTGTTCCGCGCGAGCACAGAGAAGCTCTGATTATGGCCGAAGCAACGGTTAGCCGGCCTTCGGGACGCGGAAAGTTCATTTCGTTCGAAGGCGGCGAGGGCTCCGGAAAGTCCACGCAGATCAAGAAACTGGCCGACCGCCTTGCAACGGTAAAACTGCGCGCGATCGTCACCCGCGAGCCCGGCGGCTCTCCGGGCGCCGAAATCATCCGTCATGTCGTGCTGTCGGGCATGGGCAAGCTGCTGGGGCCGGAGGCGGAAACGCTGCTGTTTGCCGCCGCCCGCGACGACCATGTGCGCACGGTGATTCAGCCGGCGCTCAGCCAGGGGATCTGGGTGCTGTGCGACCGGTTTTCGGATTCGACGCGTGCCTATCAGGGCCGGCTGGGGCAGGTCTCGCCCGCCGTGCTCAACGCCATGCAGCGGGTCACCATCGGCGATCTCAAGCCGGACCTGACCATCATCCTCGATATCCCCGTTGAAGTCGGACTGAAGCGCGCCGCCGCCCGCCGCGGCAACGGCGCGCCCGACCGTTTCGAGGCGGAGGACGTCAAGTTCCATCAGGATTTGCGCGATGCCTACCAGCAGATCGCCGCGGAAGATCCGAAGCGTTGCGCGTTGATCGACGCGAATGCCGATACCGACACGGTCGCCGCCCGCGTTTGGAAGGCGTTGCGCGATCACCTGTTCGCTATTTCCTCGACGGCGAGTTCCGCATGAGCGCCCGCAAGGTCGAGCAGGACACCGCAGTCCGGCATCCCCGCGAAACGCCTGACCTGTTCGGGCATCGCGATGCCGAGATCGCGCTGATCAACGCCTACCGCAGTGGACGCATTCCGCATGCCTGGCTGATCGGTGGCGCGCAGGGCATCGGCAAGGCGACGTTGGCCTATCGCATGGCGCGGTTCGTGCTGACGCATCCCAACCCGTTGTCGCCTTCGGTGCAGCGCGCGGAGACGCTGGCCGTCGATCCCGCCGATCCCGTTGCGCGGCAGGTTGCCAATGGCGCCCATGGCGGGCTGTTGGTGCTGGAGCGCAGCCTGAACGACCGCGGCGTGATGCGCACGGTCATCACCGTCGACGAGACGCGCGAGACGATCTCGTTCTTCGGCTCGACCGCGGCCGTCGACGGCTGGCGGGTCTGCATCGTTGATACCGTCGACGAGCTCAATCCCAATGCGGCGAATGCGCTGCTCAAGATTCTCGAAGAGCCGCCGCAGCGATCACTGTTCCTGCTCGTCAGTCATTCGCCGGCGCGGGCGCTGCCGACCATCCTGTCCCGTTGCCGCAAATTGCCGCTGCGGCCGCTGGCGACTGGCGACGTTATCCGCGCCGCCGCACAGGCTGCGAACATGATGGCGGATGATCCCGCGCTTGCGGAAGCGGCAGAGGCGGCGGAGGGAAGTGTCTCACGCGCGGTCACGCTGCTCGGCGGCGATGCGCTGAAATTGCAGCAACGGACCGCGGCGCTGCTGGCGACCCTGCCGCATGTCGACCCCCGCGAATTGCACGCGCTGGGTGACGCTCTGGGCGGCAGCGACCGCGTGGCCCTTGCCGCCTTCGTCGATGGCGTCGATCGCTGGATCGGCGAAAAGCTGCGCGCGGATGACGCCAACGCCAACCTGCCGCGCCTTGCACGGCTGGCGGAGGTATGGGAAAAGATCATCCGCGCCGCGCGCGATACGGAATCGTACAATCTGGAACGAAAACCGCTGGTTTTCTCGGTGTTCGGGATGCTCGCGGAAGCCACGCGGTGACGCTCCGTTTGATATCAATCCGGACAATCTGATTTGAACGCTTAAAGGAAATTCGTGGTGGCGAAGGCTAAAAAGAAAACCTCCAAAAAGAAAAAGGCCAAGGCCCGCAAGTCTTCGCCAGCGCGCACCACCAAAAAGGCCAGCGCTAAAAAGCGTGTCGTGAAGAAATCGCGCAAGGCGTCGAAGAAGGCTGCCAAGAAAACCGTCAAGAAATCCGTGAAGAAGACAGCAAAGAAGGCCGTAAAGAAGTCTTCTAAGACACCTTCGAAGAAACCGGCGAAGAAATCAGCGGCCAAGAAATCCGTTGCAGCCCCCAAAACGCCGAGTGCCGTCGACAGGACCTCGTCAGCCGAAAAGAAGCCTGCTGCAACGCCGCGTGCGAAGGCGCCTGCTACCGCGGCGCTGGCCTCGGCCGCGCCGCGGGACAAGGTCTTCTATGTCACGACGCCAATCTTCTACCCGAATGGCATACCGCACATCGGGCATGCCTATACCGCGATGGTCACCGACGCGATCGCCCGCTTTCAGCGGCTCGACGGCTTCGATGTCCGGTTTCTGACGGGAACCGACGAGCACGGCCTCAAGATGCAGCAAACCGCGGTTGCGGAGGGTCTCACGCCGCTGGCTCTTGCGGATCGCAACTCCGCGCGCTTTCGCGACATGATGACTGCGCTCAACATTTCATACGACGATTACATCCGCACCACCGAGCCGCGCCACAAACGGGCATGCCAGGCACTCTGGAGCGCGATCGAGAAGAACGGAGATATCTATCTCGACAAGTACGCCGGCTGGTATTCGGTCCGTCAGGAGGCTTATTTCGACGAAGCGGAAACCACCGTCGGGGACGATGGCATTCGCCGCGAGCCGCTGGGCTCGCCGGTCGAGTGGACCGAGGAAGAGACCTATTTCTTCCGCCTGTCGGCCTATCAGGACAAGTTGCTCGCCCTCTATGCTGACGTGCCCGACTTCGTGCTGCCGCGCGAGCGGCTCAATGAAGTTGCGAGCTTTGTCAAAGGCGGCCTGAAGGATCTATCGGTCTCGCGAACGACGTTCGACTGGGGCATCGAGGTGCCGGGCGCTCCGTCCCATGTGATGTATGTCTGGATGGACGCGCTCACGAACTATATTACGGCCGCCGGCTACCCCGACGTCGAGAGCGCCGAATTCCAGCGTTACTGGCCGGCCAATCTGCACGTCACCGGCAAGGATATCGTGCGTTTCCACGCCGTCTACTGGCCCGCCTTCCTGATGTCGGCCGGCGTCGAGGTCCCCCATCGTGTCTTCAGCCACGGCTTCCTGCTCAACCGCGGTGAGAAGATGTCGAAATCTGTCGGCAACGTCGTTGATCCCTTCGCCATGGCGGCGCAGTACGGCGTCGATCAGATACGCTATTTCTTCATGCGCGAAGTGTCGTTCGGCCAGGACGGCAGCTACAACCACGAGGCCATCGTCGCGCGCGTCAATGCCGATCTCGCCAATGATCTCGGCAATCTGGCGCAGCGTTCGCTTTCCATGATCGCCAAACAACTCGGCGGCATCTTGCCGGAGCCCGGTGAATTCAGCGACAACGACAAGGCGATCCTGGCACAGGCCGATGGAATGCTCGAAGCGTCGCGCACGGCGATGGCGACGCAGCAGATCCATCAATGGCTGAGCGCGGTGTGGGCCGTGGTGGCGGAAGCCAACCGCTATTTCGCGGGCGAGGCGCCTTGGGCGCTGGCGAAGACCGATCCGGCGCGGCAGAAGACCGTGTTGTACGTGACCGCGGAAGTCGTGCGCCAGGTCGCCATCCTGGCACAGCCAGTGATGCCGGAATCCTCAGCCAAGCTGCTGGACAGTCTCGGTATCCCCCAAGATATCAAGTCGCGCAATTTTGCAGCGCTTTCAACGCGTATCGCGGCTGGCACAGCGTTGCCGGCGCCGGTCGGGGTGTTTCCGCGCTACGTCGAACCAAAGGCAGATTGATCGGTTCGAACGCCATGCTCGTCGACAGCCACTGCCATCTCGACTTTCCTGATTTCGCCGACGATCTCGACGGCATCGTCGCGCGCGCCGAGACGTCAGGCGTCGGTCGCATCGTCACCATCTCGACGCGGGTGAGGCGGCTCGGCGGCCTGCTGCAAATCGCCGAGCGGTTTCCGAATGTCTATTGCTCGGTCGGCACCCATCCGCACCACGCCGACGAGGAAGACGGCATTTCCGCGGCCGAATTGATCGAACTGACGAAGCATCCGAAGGTCGTGGCGCTGGGCGAGGCGGGGCTGGATAATTTCTACGATGACGGCTCCCCGGAAGCGCAGGAGCGCGGCTTTCGCGCCCACATCGCCGCCGCGCGCGCAACCGGCCTGCCGCTGGTCATACACACGCGCGACGCCGATGAAGGTTGCGGTCGCATCCTCGAAGAGGAAATGGCCAAGGGGCCGTTTCGAGCGGTGCTGCATTGCTACACTGGCGGGCGCGAACTGGCGATGCAGGCGATCTCGCTGGGACTTTCGATCTCGTTCACGGGCATCCTGACGTTCAAGAAATCAGAGGCCTTGCGCGAACTCGCCGCAGAACTGCCGGCCGACCGCATCATGGTCGAAACCGATGCGCCATATCTCGCGCCCGGCAAATTCCGTGGCAAGCGCAACGAGCCATCCTACGTGGTCGAGGTGGCCAAGGTGCTGGCGGAGGCGCGCGGGGTTTCGCTTGAGGAAATATCGCGCCAGACCACCGAGAACTTCTTCCACCTGTTTTCCAAGGTGCCTGCGCCGAAAGCGGTCACATGACGCTGACGCTGACGATCCTCGGCTGTGGTTCCTCCGCCGGCGTGCCGCGTCCGGCGCTCGGTTGGGGCGCCTGCGATCCCAACAATCCCAGGAATCGGCGCCGTCGTTGTTCGTTGCTGGTTGAGCGCACGGGCGCCCACGGAACCACGCGGATCGTGATCGACACTTCGCCCGACCTGCGCGAGCAATTGATCGACGCTAATGTCGACCATATCGACGCGGTGTTTTTGACGCATGAGCACGCCGACCAGACCCATGGCATCGATGATTTGCGTTCGGTCGTGCTGCACCAGCGCCGCCGCATTCCCACCTACTTCAATCAGTCGACCGCGAAAGACATCATGGCGCGGTTCTCTTATTGCTTCATCGCGCCCGAGGGTAGCGATTATCCGCCGATCCTGACGCGTCATTCCATCGAAGCCGGCGAGAGCCACACGACACAGGGGAAGGGCGGCCCGGTGGAGCTTTCCGCCTTCCTGGTTCACCACGGCAAGATTCCCGCGCTGGGATTTCGCATTGGGGATGCCGCCTACACACCCGACCTCCACGACATTCCCGAGGAGAGCTGGCATGCCCTCGAAAACCTCGAACTCTGGATCATCGACGGGCTGCGCTATGCCGGGCATCCCAGCCATTTCAGCATCAACGACGCGCTGTCCTGGATCGGACGCTTCAAGCCGCGCCGCGCCGTCATCACCAACATGCATTCCGACCTCGATTACGAGGTGCTGCGCCAGAGCCTGCCGGCCGGCGTGATCCCGGCTTTTGACGGGATGCGCCTGACGCTGGAGCGGGCGGCCTAAGGCCCAGCCGACGCGGGGGAACTTCGTCGGCACGAACTGATTATCACTGGAGTTTCCGCTTCCAGGAGTGAGCCGAGATGATCCGCCGCCTGTTGGCCGCACCGGTCCTGTGGGTCTGGCTGATATTGCCGGCGGCCGGCCTGGACGCCGCATCGATCAACAATGCAGAATTTGAATCTGCAAGACCTCCGGCAGAAAGAAAAGTCGATCCGCTCGTCGTCAAGGTGCAGGTCCTGCTCGATCGCGCGCGGTTTTCTCCGGGAGAAATCGACGGCAAGCTCGGCGAAAACGCGCAGAAGGCGTTAAGGGCTTTCGCCGAGGCGAAGGGTTTGAAGCCGGCTCAGGCACTGACGCCGGAGGTATGGAATGCGCTTACCGGGACAAGCTCGGATGCCGTCGTTATCGAGTACAAGATTTCCAGTGACGATATCAAAGGGCCCTTCCTGGAAAAGCTTCCCGCCAGGATGGAGGCCATGCGAGACCTCAAGGCTGTTGGCTATACGAGCCCGCGTGAGGGCCTCGCCGAGAAATTTCACATGAGTGAGGGACTGCTGGAAGCTCTGAACCCCGGAAAGAAGTTCGATAAGGCAGGTGAAGCGGTTTGGGTCACGGCCGTGGCCGGCAACGACGCCAAATTGAAGGCTGAACGGATTGAGGTGGATAAATCGCGCCAGACCGTAAAGGTCTTTGCCTCCTCCGGCGAGCTTGTCGCGTTCTTTCCAGCGACGGTCGGGAGTAAGGAAAAGCCAACCCCCAGCGGTACGCTCAAAGTCGTGTCCGCCGATGCCAACCCGAACTACCGCTATAATCCCGACTACAAATTCAAGGGTGTCAGATCAAAAGAGGCCTTCACCATCAAACCCGGCCCGAACAACCCCGTGGGAATCTATTGGATAGGGCTTTCAGCGGAGGGGTATGGCATCCACGGCACGTCCAACCCTTCGACGGTCAGCAAGTCTGAATCCAACGGTTGCGTTCGGCTGACCAATTGGGATGCCGGCTTGCTGGGCAAGAGCGTCAAGAAGGGAACAGCGGTCGTTTTCGTCGAGCAGCCGCCGGCGAGCGGAAAGAGCTAGATCGTCCGAGCGCGGTTCAAGCCGAACCACTTCCTGTCATCACCAACAGGATTATGAAGTGCTGCGTCAGACTCTGCAGGCTGGCGTGATCGGGCCCATGACGGTTGATGCTGGAGCGGGTGGAGCAAACGGACTACGTTGGGGAAAAAGCAGGGGTAGTGTAATGATCGGCCTGTTCTTCGAAGTTCAGACAAGGCCCGGGCGCCGGGACCAGTATCTCAATCTCGCCGCTTCACTGAAGCCCGAGCTTGAGGCCATGGGCGGCTGTCTTTTCATTGACCGCTTCAGGAGTTTGACACAGGAAAACCTGCTGCTGTCCTACCAGATATGGCAGGACGAGGGCGCCCTGACGGCCTGGCGGGCCCATGGCCACCATCACGAGGTCCAGACGGCCGGCCGCGAGAAAGTCTTTTCGGACTACCGCATTCGCGTCGCTCAGCTCGTTCACGAAGAGCGGCCGGGACAACCTGTCTGGCAGCCGAAGAAGCGGACGCCCTACAACGACCCTTCCCGCCGTCCGCCGACCTATGTGCTGGCGGCGGAATCGCGAAGCGCCGAACTTTCAGTCTCAACCGATTGGCGCCGCGCCGCGTTCACGAGCGTCTATCGCGAAGGACAGTATGCCCACCTGATCGACGTGCCGGACGAAGCGGGCGGTGCCGCATTCGGTGCGCGGCTATTTGCCGATCCCACGACGGAATATTTCCGCGTCTTCGAGGTCATGCGCGACTACGGCATGTACGAGCGGGCCAAGGCGCCGCAGTATTATCCGCCGGTCAGGAGAGAGCAGGTGTAGTTCGTAGGGTGGGCAAAGCGAAGCGTGCCCACCACTCTCGAGGAATTCGACGAACGATGGTGCGCACGACGCCTACGCGCCTTCGCCCACCCTACGGTCTACGAATTCACGCCGAAATCGCCTTTGCCGAATCCACCTGATTGCGCAGCAGGAACTTTTGAATTTTCCCCGTCGACGTCTTCGGAATAACGCCGAACACCACGGCCTTCGGGGTCTTGAAGCCGGACATGTGGCCGCGGCAGAACGCGATGATGTCGGCTTCGGTTGCTTTCGCGCCTTCTTTCAGCTCAACGAAGGCGCAGGGCACTTCGCCCCATTTCGGATCTGGCTTTGCCACGACAGCTGCGAACAGCACAGCCGGGTGCTTGTAGAGGATGTCCTCGACCTCGACCGAGGAGATGTTCTCGCCTCCAGAAATGATGATGTCCTTGGAGCGATCCTTGATGATGACGTAGCCGCTCTCATCGAGCACGCCGAGATCGCCGGTGTGAAACCAGCCGCCGGCAAAGGCTTCCTGGGTGGCCTTCTCGTTCTTGAGATAGCCTTTCATCACGATATTGCCGCGGAACATCACCTCGCCAATGGTCTCACCGTCGCGCGGCACTTCGCGCATGGTTTCGGGATCGAGCACGGTGACGCCTTCCTGCAGCGGGTAGGGCACGCCCTGCCGGCGCTTGAGCTGGGCGCGTTGATCGGCCGGCAATTCATCCCAGCCCGGCTGCTCGGCGCAGACCGACGCCGGGCCATAGACCTCGGTCAGGCCGTAGACATGCGTCAGCTTGATGCCGATGCTCTCGGCGCCTTCGAGCACGGCAACGGGAGGCGCTGCGCCTGCGATCAATCCCACCACGGGCCGCGCCTTGGCGCCTTTGGGGGCGTCCGGCGCGTTGATCAGCGTGTTGTAGACGATCGGCGCGCCGCACATGTGGGTGACGCCGTGCTTGGGGATCAGTTCAAAGATCTTCGACGGGTCTACCTTGCGCAGGCAGACATTGACGCCGGCTGAGGCCGCGACGGTCCACGGAAAGCACCAGCCGTTGCAGTGAAACATCGGGAGCGTCCAGAGATAGACCGGATGCTGGCCGAGATTGCCGGCGAGGATGTTGCTGACGGCATTGAGATAAGCGCCGCGGTGATGGGTTACGACGCCCTTCGGATTGCCCGTCGTGCCTGATGTGTAGCTCAGCGCGATCGCGTCCCATTCGTCGCCGGGCAGGCGTGCCACGAAACCGGGATCGCCCTGCGCTACTGCGGCCTCATATTCCAGTTCGCCGATCCGCTTGCCGCCGGCAAAGGCCGCATCGTCGACGTCGATGACATCAGGTTTGAGTCCCTTCATCAGCGCCAGCGCTTCCGTGATCACGCCGGAAAATTCCGGATCGACCAGGATGATCTTGGCGCCGCCATGATCGAGCTGAAACGCAATCGAGGGCGCGTCGAGCCGGATGTTGAGCGCATTCAGCACCGCGCCCGCCATCGGCACCGCAAAATGCAGTTCGTTCATTGCGGGAATATTCGGCAGCATCGCCGCGACCGTATCGCCGTTGCCGATGCCGCGGCCGGCGAGATAGGAGGCAAAGCGACGGCAGCGCTCATAGGTCTGCGACCAGGTGAAGACGCGGCCTTCGTAGACGGTGCTGACGGCGTCGGGGTAAACAGCCGCGCTGCGTGCGAGGAAGCTCAGCGGCGTCAGCGGCACGTAATTCGCCGGCGTCTTGTCCAATCCGATGCTGTATTGACCTTGGTCTGGAGTTTGGGCTGCGCTCATCGGCTCTGTCCCATCGCTAAAATGTACCTACAAGAACCCGATCGAAATCCACGGGAAGATCGCCACAATAATAAGTCCGACCATCAGCGCCAGCAGATAACCCCAGATCGGCTTGATCCCTTCGGCCGGATCGACGCGTCCGATGGCGCAGGCGGCATAATAGCCCACTCCGAACGGCGGCGCGAATAGCCCGATACCCATCGCCAGAATAACGATCATGGCATAGTGGACCTCGTGCACGCCCACCGCGCGGGCGATCGGAAACAACAGCGGCCCGAACAGCACGATGGCCGGAATGCCCTCCAGCACGCTGCCGAGGATCACGAAGGCCACGATCGACACCGCGATGAAGGTCGCCGAACCGCCGGGCAGGCCGGTCATGGCCGCCGCCAGCGTCCGCGAAAAGCCGGACTGGGTCAGGCCCCACGCCATCCCGGTGGCGCAGCCGATGATCAGCAGGATGGCGCCCGACAGGCACGCCGTCTCGACCAGCATCGGCATGATCCGCCGCCAGTCGAAATTGCGGTAGATCAACAGCCCGTAGATCAGGTAGCCGACCACGAAGGCGTAGACGATCCCGATCGTGGACACTTCGGTCGCGGTCGCGATGCCCTCGACCACGGCGTAGCGGATCACGAAAGGCAGCGCCACGGCGGGCAGGGCGATGATGAACGCACGGACGATCTCGCCGCCGCTGGCTCTCGCAACATGTGTCAAATCCTCGTCGCGGTAACGCCACCACACCAGCGCCGACAGCGTGATCGCCAACACCACGCCCGGCAGCAGACCGCCGGTGAACAGCGCCGCAATCGATACGCCGGTGACCGAGCCGATCGTGATCAGCACGAGGCTTGGCGGAATGGTTTCGGTCTGGGCACCGGTGGCCGAGAGCAGGGCGACCAGATCGCCCGGCTTGGCGCCCCGCGCCTTCATCTCCGGAAACAGGACAGGCGCCACGGCGGCCATGTCGGCGGCCTTGGAGCCGGAGATACCTGAGACCAGGTACATCGCGCCGACCAGCACGTAATGCAGCCCGCCCCGGACATGGCCCAGCAGGCTGGCCAGGAACGCCACCATGGCGCGCGCCATGCCGGTCATCTCGATCAGTAACCCCAGAAACACGAACAGCGGCACCGACAGCAGGATGAGGTGGCTCATGCCCTCGTCCATGCGGCCGACCAGCACCATCAGGGGCGTATTGGTGGTCAGCGCCAGATAGCCGTACGTCGCCAGCCCGAATCCGAACGCAATGGGAACGCCCGCGAACACGCAGAAGCCGGCCACGCCAACGAAGAAGATGATCAGGTTGAGGTTGCCGAGCGGCTTCAGCGAGCCCTTCAGCAGCCAGAAGGCCGCAATGACAAGCGCAACCGACAGGATGGCTGCGAAAACGGTACGGGCGTTGCCCGCACGTATCAGCCGCAGCAACGCAAACAGCGCCATCAGCGCGATGCCGACCGGCAGCGCCGCCGCCCGCCAGATATTGGTGACCTGCAGCGCCGGCGTGGTGATGTAGCTTTCCTCATAGGCGTACTCAAAGGCCGGCCAGGCGATCATTAGAAGGAACGCCAGCGCGGCCGAGGTCGCGACCAGATCGAGATAGGCGCGCAGCGCAGGCTTGGCGCTCGCGACCACGGCCGTCATCCGCATGTGCTCGGCACGCCTGAACGCCACGGCGGCCCCCAGCATCGCCAGCCACAGGAACAGCATCGAGGCCAGTTCGTCCGACCAGATCAACGGCCGGTGCATGCCGTAACGCGCCACCACGCCCGCGAACAGGATCACGATCTCGGCGACGACCAGGAGCGCTGCCGGGATCTCAACCAGCATCCCAAGGAAGTTTTCTATGGACGCGAGCAGGGACCGGCGGCGAGGGGGCTCAGCCACCTCGCCGGTCACGGTCTCGGTCAGTTCGGCATGAGCCATCGCAGCGCCCTGCACCACAGCATGAACCAAAGACAGGATAGGGGTCTGAGACCCCTATCCGGCTACGACAGCTTGCCGACGGACTTTTCCAGCAGCTCCCAGGCCTGTTCACCGTATTTGCCCTTCCATTCCGCATAGAAGCCGGCCGAGCGAAGTTTGTCGCGGAACGGCGTGACATTGGGCTGGTTGAACGCAAGGCCTTTGCCGGCCAATTCCTGCTGCAGTCCGGCATTGAGCTTGGCGACGTCTTCGCGTTCCTTGACGCCCGCGGCGTTGATGTTTTTGGCGACGATGGTCCGGACATCCTCCGGGAGTTTTTCCCACGCGCGGCGGTTGGCCAGGAACCAGAAGCCGTCCCACATGTGGTTGGTCAGCGAACAGAACTTTTGCACCTCGTAGAGCTTGGCGGTCGAGATGATCGCCAGCGGGTTTTCCTGGCCCTCGACGATCTTGGTCTGCAGCGCGGAATAGACCTCGCTGAAATTGATCGAGGCGGGCGCCGCATCGAACGCCCTAAACATCGAGGTCCAGAGCGGCGAAACCGGCACCCGGATCTTGAAGCCCTTGAGGTCCTCAGGCCCGTTGATCGGCTTGCTCGACGACGTGGTCTGGCGGAACCCGTTGTCCCAGATCTTGTCCATGACCACGAGGTTGGCCTTGGTGATCTCGCCGCGGACATAGGCGCCCAGCCCGCCATCCATGGCCTTCCAGACCGTGTCGTAATCCGGGAATGCGAAGCCGATGCCGCTGATGGACGCCGCCGGCACCAGCGTCGCCAGGATCAGGCCTGACAGCGTGAAAAACTCGACGCCGCCGGACCTGATCTGGCTCAGCATGTCGGTGTCGGAACCGAGCTGGTTGTTGGGGAAAATCTGCAGGTCGAACCGGCCATTGGTTTCGGCCTTGATCGCCGCCGCCATCTCCTTGGCGCGGGCGTTCAACGGATGGCCGTCCGGGAGATTGTTGGCGTATTTGTAGGTGAATTCGGCGGTCTGGGCGCGCGCCACGAACGGGGCGCCGATGCCACCCAAAACCGCTGACGCAGCGGATGCCTTGAGAAGCGTGCGTCGTGAAAAACTCATCTGGTTTCTCCCTTGAGGGTTGTTGTTCTTGAGACCCGATCCCATGCGGACCGGATGCTGCGAGCGATCTCGCCGGGGCGGCTTATTGCAGCGTCCGCCGGCCGCGGCAATATCGGTTTTCGGGACGCAGCCGCGAGCAGTCATGCGTTGGCTTTTGCCGGCTGTCTGAGGCTGCGCTCTAGATCGAAAAGCCGGGCCAATCTGATCTGGCTTAGAAGGAATTCGCGCTAAATATCTGATCTAATTGTAGATATAAATATTCCATAATATACCTTATGCGAATCTAGGATATTGCGCATCAGGCACGAGGCGGCACGGCTATGCCGCTCGAAGCCCATTCCTATCGTCCTTTGAACGTCGGCTTCCGCCGCTCCAGGAACGCCGCGACACCTTCCTTGTGATCTTCGCTCAGGCTCGCCAGCGCGAACTGGTCGACGTCCATGTGGCTGGTGAGATCGTCGAGCGCGTGGGTGAGCCGGTTGACGGTCAGCTTGGTCATGGCGACCGACAGCGGCGGCTGGGCGGCGACCTTGGCCGCGAGCGCCATGGCGGCGTCGAACGCCTGGCCGGGTTCGGCGACCTCCTCGACCAGCCGCCATTCATAGGCCTCGGCTGCGGTGATGCGGTGGTCGGCCAGGACCACGGCCTGCTTGGTCCGGGCCGGTCCCATCAGGTGCAGCATGCGCGGCACGCTCTGCCAGCTCATGTTCATGCCGAGCCCGATCTCGGGCACGCGCATGTGGGCGTCGCGGGCCATGACGCGGAAATCCAGCGCCACCGCCAGCGCGACGCCGCCGCCGACGCAGAAGCCTTCGATGGCGCCGATCGTGATCTGTTCCATGTCCTGCCAGGCCCGCGTCAGGCGCGGACCGAGCTTCAGATGGCGGCGCAGGGTGCCGAGGTCCATGGTTTTCCGCGCCCGACCCTCGGGGTCCTTGAGATCGAAGCCGGCCGTGAACGCCTTGGCGGCGCCTGTCAGCACCACGACCGAGGTCGCGCCGTCATCCTCAAAACTGCGGGCGGCATCGGTAAGCTGGCGCATCGCCTCCGGCGACATCGCGTTGATGCCATCGCCCCGGTCGAAGCGGACGACAGCGATGCGGCCATCGGGCCCAAGGCCTTTTTCAATGGTGACAAACCTGGTCAAGCGGCGTCTCCCTGCCCGTTATTTTTGAAAACCTTAGCGCACAAATGGGCGCTCGGCCCGCGCGCTGTTTGCATGCCGGCCCCTCCTGCCCGGCGGTGCAACCGGCAGCGTCTGAGCTCACAAATGGCCGGTACGCTGATGGTCGGGTTTGCCTCCCGGCACCGGAAAGCGGATCGTGGTGCCAAGGGTGATCCAGTTGGCGTTTTCGCCCGATATATTGTGGCCAAAGATCAGGTCGACCGAGAATATGTCGTTCGGCCGGTAGCGAATGCCGGTCTGAAACCGCGGCCGGATCGCGCTAGGCTCGTCCGACTGGCCGGCCTGGCCGAACGCTTCGATGGTCCACTGCAACGTGTCCGAGAGTTTCCAGTCAAAGCCGGCGCCATAGACCAGGTAATGCCGGTCGGCCATGCGGTCCCACATCCAGCCGCCGTTGAGATTGATCCGCATCGTCTCGGACAGCCTGTACGTCACTGGCACGACCGCGAACGCTGTGAGGTTATCTCCGGTCAACGCGTCGAATGATCCGCCTGCATAAAACGACAGGCCGAACCTTCCCACGCCGGTCGGAATGAAGTTCCACTTGGCCTTGGGCGTGAGGCTGGTGCTCCAGTCGCCGTCGCTGCGCGACCGAACGGTCTGCATGCTTAATTCCACCGGCCTGAAAATATTCACCGCGCAGGATGGATTGGCCACGGCTGTAAAATCTGTGTTGGTCGCCGCCTGCAGCCAGCTCTCGACCTTGCAGGACCCGGCCTCGGCAATGTCGGCGGCGTCGACCGCATAGGCGCCGTTGGCGGCGCGCGCATCGCCAGCCGGAAGCCAAATCGGAAGCCAGGCCGAAATGGCCGCTGCCGCCGCGATTGCGATGCGCCCCGCCCCAATCCCCATGGCCAAATGCTAGCAGAGTCTTCGCCTCGACATAGCCCGGATTTTGCGACTATCTTGGCCGCATGACAGGCCATGACCACGACCACCACGACCATCACCACGATCACGACCATTCGGAATTGTCGGAGACCGAGCTGCGGGTGCGCGCGCTGGAATCGATCCTGACCGAAAAGGGCTATGTCGATCCGGCCTCGCTCGATCTTCTGATCGACCTGTATGAAAAGAAGATCGGTCCGCGCAACGGCATCCGCGTCGTCGCAAAAGCCTGGAGCGATCCGGCCTATCACGCGCGGCTGATGAAGGATGCGACGGCGGCGATCGCCGAGCTCGACTATAGCGGGCGACAAGGCGAGCACATGGTGGTGGTCGAGAACACACCCGAACAGCACAACATGGTCGTCTGCACGCTCTGCTCCTGCTATCCGCATCCGGTGCTCGGGCTGCCGCCGGTGTGGTACAAATCCGCGCCCTACCGTTCCCGCGCCGTCTCCGATCCGCGCGGCGTGTTGCAGGATTTTGGTGTCACCCTGCCCGAGAAAACAAAGATCCGCGTCTGGGATTCGACCGCGGAAATCCGCTACCTCGTGCTGCCGATGCGGCCCAAAGGCACGGACGGCTGGAGCGCCGAGCAGCTCGCCGAACTCGTTACCCGCGACAGCATGATCGGCACCGGATTGCCGAGGCAGCCCGGCGAGGCCGCCTGATGGACGGCGCGCACGACATGGGCGGCGCCAAAGGGTTTGGGCCCGTCGTACCCGAACCGAACGAGCCGGTTTTTCACGGCGAATGGGAGCGCCGCGCCTTCGCGCTGACGGTTGCGATGTCGCGTCCCGGCGGCTGGAACATCGACATGTCGCGCTTTGCGCGCGAGAACCGTCCGCCCGAGGATTACCTCAGCAAGAGCTATTTCCAGATCTGGCTGGCCGGTCTGGAAACGTTGATGATCGAACGCGGACTGGTGACATCAGAGGAAATCGAGGCCGGCAAGGTGCTCTCGCCGCCCAAGCCCGACGTCAAGACCCTGCCCCCGCAGGACGTCGTGCCGACGATCCGGCGTGGCGCCTCGACCGAACGCCCGGCAACGTCGCCTGCGCTGTTCGCGGTCGGCGAAACGGTGCGGATGAAAGAGATCCATCCGCAGACGCATACGCGGCTGCCGCAATATGTCCGCGGGCATCTCGGCACGATCGAGCTCAATCACGGGTGCCATGTGTTTGCCGATCTCAATTCGCTCGGCGTCGGCGAGAACCCGCAATGGCTCTACACCGTGCGGTTCGACGGACCGGAATTGTGGGGCAAGGACACCGACCCGACGCTCAGCATTTCAGTCGACGCCTGGGAATCCTATCTGGAGCGCGCGTGATGAATTTGACCCCGCAACAGGCGATGCGGGCGGCGGTTGCCGTCCCCGGCGTGCCGCGCGACGAGGACGGCCCGGTGTTTCGGGAGCCCTGGGAGGCCCGCGCCTTCGCCATGGCGCTCGCACTGCACGAGGCCGGGGTGTTCACCTGGAAGGAATGGGCGGAGACGCTGGGCTCAGAGATCAAGCGCGCCCAGGCCGCCGGCGATCCCGATACGGGCGAGACCTATTACCAGCACTGGCTGGCGACGCTGGAGACGCTGGTCGCCGCCAAGGGCGTCACGACGTCGGATGTCCTGCACCGCTATCGCGACGCGTGGGATCACGCTGCCGACCGCACCCCGCATGGTGCGCCGATCGAGCTGACGCCGGGTGATTTCGGTTAGCCTCGCGTCTGCGCCCTTTGAGGCCCGTCATTTCCAACGCGTCGATCGCCCGCGATCGGCCGACGGTGCCTGAACCATCCAATCAATGGATCATTCGATCCAATAATTAATCTGTCGCGGCATCGGTCCCTGTTTACTTCGCCAATCCGGGCTGCATAGTCTAATCAGGAAAATAAGGCTGTCGGCCAACGATGCCGGCAACGACAAATAAAACATCGAGGGAGGACGATCATGAAGCGAAGAGATTTTCTCGGAGCTGGCGCCGCGACGTTTGCTTTGGCTGCCACGGGCGGCATCGGCAGTGCGGGACGCGCGTTTGCCCAGACCAAGATGGTCATCAGAGCATCGGACGTTCATCCGCTCGGCTACCCGACGGTCGAAGCCGTGGTGCGCATGGGCAAGAAGCTGGAAAAAGCCACCGACGGCCGCCTTACCATTCAGATGTTCCCGTCGATGCAGCTTGGCGGCGAAAAGGAGATGATCGAGCAGGCCCAGCTCGGCGCGCTGCAGATGGCGCGGATTTCCGTCGGCGCCGTCGGCCCGGTCGTGGACGACGTCAATGTCTTCAACATGCCGTTCGTGTTCCGCGATTCCAAGCACATGGAAGCGGTGATCGATGGTGAGATCGGCGACGAGCTGCTGGCGAAGATTTCGGCGAACGAGAAGACCAATCTGATCGCACTGTGCTGGATGAATGCGGGCTCGCGCAACATCTACAACAGCAAACGGCCGATCAAGACGATGGCGGATTTGAAGGGCCTCAAGGTCCGCATGATGGGCAACCCGCTGTTCGTCGATACGATGAACGCGCTTGGCGGCAACGGTGTCGCCCTGGGCTTCGACCAGGTCTTCAGCTCGATGCAGACCGGCGTGATCGACGGCGCGGAGAACAACCCGCCCTCCTTCATCGCCCAGAACCACAATCAGGTGGCAAAATACTTCACCATGACCGAGCACCTGATCATCCCCGAACTGCTCGTCTTCTCGAAGATCTCGTGGCAGAAGCTGACGCCTGCGGATCAGGCGCTGATCAAGAAGCTGTCGAAGGAATGCCAGGCCGAACAGCGGGTGCTGTGGCACGAGGCGGAGAAGGTTGCGATCGACAAAATGAAGGCCGCCGGCACCGAGATGATCATGGACGTCGACAAGAAGCCCTGGCGCGATGCGGTCAAGCCGGTGTGGGACAAG
Source organism: Bradyrhizobium sp. AUGA SZCCT0160 (assembly GCF_018130105.1). Lineage (NCBI taxonomy): Bacteria > Pseudomonadati > Pseudomonadota > Alphaproteobacteria > Hyphomicrobiales > Nitrobacteraceae > Bradyrhizobium > Bradyrhizobium sp. AUGA SZCCT0160. The sequence continues at coordinate 50,182 of NZ_JAFCMD010000004.1, read as the reverse complement.
TACGGCGCCAAATACGCCGAGATGGTCAAGCGCATCGACGCCGTGAAATAGGGCTTGGCGAATGAGTACGCAGTCCGGCGTGGCCGGCGATCCCGGAGCCGGGCTGTTCCGCAGCGCCATGAATGCGGTCTACTGGACCGCCGCCGCGATTGCGTGCGTGGCGCTGGTCCTGGTCTCCGCGATCATTCCCTGGGCGGTTTACACCCGCTATGTCCTGAACAGCGCCTCGTCCTGGCCCGAGCCGCTGGCCGTCTTGCTGACGGTCGGCATCACCTTCATCGGCGCCGCGAATTGCTATCGCCAGCGCATCCACATGAACATGACCGTGGGCACCGATCTCCTGCCCCCTCGCCTGCGCGGGGCAGCCGCCGTGATCAGTGAGCTGCTGATGGGTGCCGTGGCGGTTTTCATGATGGTGTGGGGCATGAAGCTCGCGCTGGCGACCTGGGGGAATTCAGTCGATGAGTTTCCCTGGCTTTCCGTCGGCATCACTTACCTGCCGATCCCGATCAGCGGCGCGATGATGCTGCTGTTCGTGATCGAACGGCTGACCATCGGGCCTCCGCCGTCAAGCGGCGGCGATCCCCACGTCCCTATCGAATAGCGTTTCTCTTCCAGCACGGACGTCCGATGGATATCGCGGTTCTCCTTCTCAGCATGTGTGTGTTCTTCGCCATCGGCATGCCGATCGCCTATGCTATGGCGCTGTCCGCACTGGTCGGCGCGCTGTGGATCGACCTCCCGGTTGCCGCGGTCATGCAGCAACTGGCCAGCGGCGTCGGCAAGGTATCGATGCTGACCATTCCGTTTTTTGTCCTCGCCGGCGCGATCATGGCCGAGGGTGGCATGGCACGGCGGTTGGTGGACTTTGCCGCCGTCATCGTCGGCTTCACGCGCATGCGCGGCGGGCTGTCGCAAGTCAATATTCTTGCCACCACGATCATGAGCGGCATCTCCGGATCTTCCGTCGCCGATACGTCCGCGATCGGCTCAGTCATGATCCCGCAGATGGCCAAGAAGGGTTACCCCCGCGTCTTCGCAACCAACGTCACCATCAGCGCCTCGCTGCAGGCCATCGTCGTTCCGCCGAGCCACAACGCCGTGATCTATTCGCTGGCGACCGGCGGGGTCGTCTCGATCACGAGCCTGTTCCTGGCGGGAATCCTGCCCGGCTTGCTGTTGGGCTTTTCGCTGATGCTGTTGTGCTTGTTCTACGCCTATCGCGACAAGCATCCGAAGGGCGAGCCGGTGCCGATCCGGCAGGCCGCCAAAATGCTGGTCGAAGCCCTCTGGGGCATCGTGACGCTGGTGATCGTGCTCGGCGGCATCCTCACGGGCGTCTTTACGCCGATCGAGGCCGGCGCCGTGGCCTGCGTCTGGGCGTTCTTCGTCACCATGTTCGTCTACCGCGACTACAAATGGTCGGAACTGCCGCAGCTGGCCTACCGGACGCTGCAGACCGTGGCCATGGTGCTGACGCTGGTCGCCACCGCATCCTGCTTCGGCTACATCGCCGCCGTGATGCAGATGCCCGCCAAGATGACCGAATTCTTCGTCGCGATTTCAGCCAACAAATACGTGCTGCTGATGTGGCTCAACATCATGCTGCTGGTGCTGGGCACCGCGCTCGATCTCGCGCCGCTGTTGCTGATCTGTACGCCGATCCTGCTGCCGGTGGTCAAGAGCTTCGGCATCGATCCCGTGCATTTCGGCATCGTCATGCTGCTCAATCTGGGCATCGGGCTGTTGACGCCGCCGGTGGGCACGACGCTGTTCGTCGGTTGCGCGATCGGCAAGGTTTCGGTCGACGATATTATGCGCGAAATCTGGCCGTTCTACTACGTGATGTTCGCGGTGCTGATGCTCGTGACCTACATCCCGGCGATCTCGCTGTGGTTGCCGCACTCGTTCGGATTTCACTAGCGCTTACGTGCCGGCATATTCGCGCCAGCCCTTGGCGCGCAACGCGCAGGCCGGGCATTTGCCGCAGCCATAGCCCCAATCGTGCTGGTCGCCCCGCTCGCCGAGATAACAGGTGTGGGAATGTTCGCGGATCAGGTCGACCAGCCCTGCCCCGCCGAGGTCATGTGCAAGCTTCCAGGTCGAGGCCTTGTCCAGCCACATCAGCGGCGTGTGCAGTTCGAATTGTCTGGCCATGCCGAGATTGAGCGCGGACTGCAGCGCCTTGATGGTCTCGTCACGGCAGTCCGGGTAGCCGGAATAATCCGTCTCGCACATGCCGCCGATGATGTGGCGGATGCCGCGCCGGTACGCCAGCGCCGCTGCGAAGGTCAGGAACACGAGATTGCGGCCGGGAACGAATGTATTGGGCAGTCCGTCCTCGCCCATCGCGATCGCGACATCGCGCGTCAGCGCGGTGTCGGAAATCTCCGCCAGCGTCGGAATCTCGAGCGTATGGCTCTCGCCAAGCCTCGAAGCCCAGTCCGGCCGCAATGATTTGATGCCCGAGAGCAGACGATCCCGGCACCCAAGCTCAATTGCGTGACGCTGGCCGTAACTGAATCCCAGCATTTCGACGCGCGCGAAGCGCTGCAGGGCCCAGGCCAGGCAGGTGGTGGAATCCTGTCCGCCGGAAAACAGCACCAGCGCGGTTTCGGATTGGAACGGATCGCTCATGGAGCCCCATTACCATCCCCGGGCGCGCAGGCCAATCGGTGGAAATCAATCCGGTTTCGGCGCGTTCCGCTGGGATCGGTCCGCCGCTTGCGGCATAAAGCCGTGTCTTTCCTCTCCCGGCGTCGGTACACCCATGACCCCTTCCCGCGATATTTCCCGGCTGCTCGAAATCATGGCGGCGCTGCGCACGCCGGTCACCGGTTGCCCGTGGGATCTCGAACAGAATTTTGCGACGATCGCGCCCTACACCATCGAGGAAGCCTATGAGGTCGTCGACGCCATCACCCGCGGCGATCTCGACGATCTCCGTGAGGAACTCGGCGATCTCCTGCTGCAGGTCGTCTATCACGCACGCATGGCCGAAGAACAGAACGCCTTTGCTTTCGGCGACGTCGTCGAGGCGGTCACAAGAAAGATGATAAGGCGGCACCCGCACGTCTTCGCCGACAAGGACGGCAACATCCAGCCGGCCGGCGTCAAGAGCGCCTGGGAGCGCATCAAGGCCGAGGAAAAGGCCGAACGCGCCGTGCGCCGGCCGCCGGAGTCGGCTGGACCCACATCGTTGCTGTCCAGCGTCAAGGCCGGTCAGCCCGCGCTGACGCGCGCGATGGAATTGCAGCGCAAGGCCTCGACCGTCGGCTTCGACTGGAACGATCCCCGAGCCGTGCTGCACAAGATCCGCGAGGAGGCTGACGAGATCGAGGCCGCGCTCGACAAGGGCGATGCGGAAGAGCTCGCAAGCGAGACCGGCGATCTCCTGTTCGCCCTGGTCAATCTGGCGCGGCATGTCGGCGCCGATCCCGAAGCAGCGCTGCGCGGCACCAACGCGAAATTCGAGCGCCGCTTTGCGTACATCGAACGCGCGTTGGCGGCGAACGGACGTTCATTAGAAGTGGCGACACTGGAAGAGATGGACGCGCTGTGGAATGAGGCGAAACGCAAGGAGCGGTCGGCCGCCCGCTGAACCCATACAGTGGGCATGCACGAAGTCGTGAACGGGCAGTCCTTCAGGTGGTGTCGGTTCGACACCGTCTTACTCGTCCTTGGGGTATCGATAATGACGATCCCGGAGGGGCAGCATGACTGCGAACAAATCAGAGGAAATCAAAATACGCCGTTTGATTGAAGAATGGGCTCTTGGGGTACGCTCCCGCGAAATAGAGGCCGTCCTCGCTCACCACACCGGCGATATGGTGATGTTCGACGTGCCGCCGCCTGTCGAATTGCGCGGCATTGACGCCTATCGAAATTCGTGGACTGCGTTCTTCAACTGGCTCGAAGAAGGAAGCGGCATGTTCGAGATCGCTCAGCTCGATGTAAAAGCTGGCGACACCGTCGCATTCGCCACGGCATTACTCCGGTGCGGAACAAGAGCCTCGCTGGAGCAGGACAGCACACCCCAGCTGCGCCTGACTGTCGGCTTGCGGAAAGTTGACGGTGCATGGAAAATCGCGCACGAACACCATTCGTTTCCCGCCGAGCCATAGTGCGCCAGGAACACGATGAGCTTCAAGCCACATGCGGCACGGCCGCAAAGCGGCTGACCACGATATCGCGTTTGGTTTCGTCGACCCGCACCGTCATGTCGAACCGCTCGCCGTGAAGCTCCTTGGTGAGCACTTCGGCGTTACGATGCAGCCAGCTGATGCCGGCGCCATCGGAGGCGTCGATCGACAGATCGAGCGTCATCCGGAAGGCGGCGAGCCGATCCTCGATCGCGGTCAGCAGCGTCTCGATCCCCTCGCCGGTCTCGGCGGATACCAGGAAGCACGGCCGCTCTTCTGGCCGGCGCGCGGCGATGTTGCGCAGGTTGTCACGCTCCTCGGGATCGAAGCGATCGATCTTGTTCCAGACTTCGAGGATGCGCGCGCCTGCGTCCGGGTCGATCCCGAGCTGGCGCAGCACGGCATCGACGTCGCGCTCCTGTGCCTCTGCGTCCTCGTGCGAGATGTCGCGGACGTGCAGGATGATGTCCGCTTCCAGCACCTCTTCCAGCGTGGCGCGAAACGCGGCCACCAGTTGCGTCGGCAGGTTGGAAATGAATCCGACCGTGTCCGACAGCATCGCCTTGCCGCCATGCGGCAGGCTCAGCGCGCGCAATGTAGGATCCAGTGTAGCAAACAGCATGTCGGCGGCCTGGACGTCGGCGCGGGTCAGGCGGTTGAACAGCGTCGACTTGCCGGCGTTGGTGTAGCCGACCAGCGCGACGACGCGATACGGCACCCGCTGGCGGCCGGCACGATGCAGCCGCCGCGTCGCCTGCACCTTCTTGATTTCGTTCTCAAGGCGCGTGATGCGGTCGCCGATCAGGCGTCGGTCGGCCTCGATCTGGGTCTCGCCTGGGCCGCCCATGAAGCCGAAGCCGCCGCGCTGGCGCTCCAGATGGGTCCATGATCGCACCAGCCGGCTGCGCTGATAATTCAGATGCGCGAGCTCGACCTGCAGCGAACCTTCCTTGGTCTTGGCGCGACGGCCGAAGATTTCCAGGATCAGTCCGGTACGGTCAAGCACCTTGGTGTCCCAGGCCTTCTCGAGATTACGCTGCTGGATCGGTGACAACGCGCAGTCCATCACCACGAGTTCAATGTCATGGCCTTTGATGAGGCCGAGGATCTCCTCGACCTTGCCCTTTCCGAGATAGGTGGCAGGCCTGATCTGGCTGATCGGAGCGATCAGGGAATCGGCGACCGACAGGTCGATGGCGCGCGCCAGACCTGCGGCCTCCTCCAGCCGCGCCTCGGAATCGCGCACAGCCTCGTTCGCTTGCGCATCGACATCGCCGCGGCGCATACGCAAATAAGGACCGATGACGATCACCCGCCCGGTCTGTTTGCCCCCCGCCGACCGCGGACGGTCGGCGCCCCCTTCACGATTGAGGGGTTCCAATCAGGTCACTCTCAAGCCGGAGCATCCTCGCCGCCTTCGAACAACTGGATCGGAGCGCCCGGCATGATGGTCGAGATCGCGTGCTTGTATACAAGCTGCGAGTGACCGTCGCGCCGAAGCAGCAGGCAGAAATTGTCGAACCAGGTGACAATCCCCTGCAGCTTTACTCCGTTGACCAGAAAGATCGTTAGTGGCGTTTTGGTTTTGCGAACGTGATTTAGGAAGGTGTCTTGTAGGTTTTGTGCGCGGTCTGCCGCCATTGTTTTTGTCCCGCCGTCTTGTGCTTCTTTTTGTTAACCGGTTGTTGCTCTCTGACGGAGCCTGCCCCGGCTGCCGGCTTCCCCTGAGATCCCCCTCCGGTCGGCTCGGCAGTTCGATTAGAGGGTACGCGCGGTTTTTAGGCAAGCCAGTTCGCGCGTCACCCACGCGGAACCTAGTGACCATTCTCCGTAGAACTCCGGAAAGAGATGAATATTCTCAAGCAACTGCATGGATCGGCGGCGTAGATCGCTTGCGGCCGCTGCCCGGCTAGCACGCGAATAAGCGATGCAAATAGCTTTCGCGCAACACGTGCTCAACCAACTCCGAGCGCCTTGAGCTTGCGATGCAGGGCCGACCGCTCCATGCCGACGAATTCCGCCGTGCGAGAGATGTTGCCCGAGAACCGGCTGATCTGGGCAATCAGATAGTCGCGCTCGAACACTTCGCGCGCTTCGCGCAGTGGCAAGCCCATGATGTGTTCGCCATTGTTGCTGGTCGGCATGGCCGGCACCATCGAGCCGACGTCCTGCGGCAACATGTCGGCGGTGACGATCGCTTCCGGACCGCCGCCGGCCAGGATCATCACCCGCTCGACGTTGTTGCGGAGTTGGCGGACGTTGCCGGGCCAGACATGCGACTGCAGCACCGCCATCGCATCCTGGCCGATCTGGCGTTTCGGCAGGCCGGTCGCGATCGATATCTGATCCATGAAATAGTCGATCAGCTCGGGAATGTCCTCGCGGCGTTCCGACAGCGGCGGCACCCGGATCGGCACCACCGATAGCCGGTGATACAGGTCCTCGCGGAAGCGCCCTTCGGATATCTCCTCTTCCAGATTACGCGCGGTCGAGGAGATGATGCGGACGTCGACATGGACCTTGGCGGTGCCGCCGGAGCGCTGGAAGGTCTGATCGACCAGCACGCGCAGGATCTTGTTCTGGGTTTCGCGCGGCATGTCGGCGATTTCGTCGATGAACAGCGTGCCGCCGTGGGCCTCTTCGAGTGCGCCGGCCTTGCGCGCCTGTTCGCCATTGGTCTGCTCGACCCCGAACATTTCGACTTCCATCCGCTCCGGCGTGATCGCCGCTGCGTTGATGACGACGAACGGCCCTTCGGCGCGGCTCGATGCGTGATGCAGCGTCCGCGCCGCCAGCTCCTTGCCTGAACCGGGAGGGCCGACGATCAGAATGCGGCTGTTGGCCTTGGCTGCCCGGTCGATGGTCTGGCGCAGCTGGTTCATGCAGGCGGAGCGCCCGGTCAGAACGCTAGCAGCCGGAGCCAGTTGCTTGAGTTCTTTTACCTCGCGCTTGAGGCGCGAGGTCTCCAGCGCCCGTGTCGCCACCAGGATCAGGCGGTCCGATTTGAAGGGCTTTTCGATGAAGTCATAGGCGCCGCGCTTGATCGCGGCGACGGCCGTTTCGATGTTGCCGTGGCCGGAGATCATCACCACGGGCACGTCGGCGTGATCCTTCTTGATTTGCTCGAGCAATTGCAGGCCGTCGAGCTTGGAGCCCTGCAGCCAGATGTCGAGAAACACCAGATGGGGGCGACGGTTGGCGATCTCGGCGAGCGCCGAATCGCTGTCGCGCGCGGTCCGCGTGCTGAAGCCCTCATCGTCCAGAATGCCCGCAACAAGGTCCCGGATATCTGCTTCGTCGTCGACAATCAGAATGTCACTGGCCATGGGTTACACCTGTCTTGTCAGTTGCCTGTTGCGGCTTTGATTTTTGGTTCATCATTAGTCGCGTTTGCCGCCTCATTGGTTTCGGAAGCCGGCGCTTTTGTTTCGTCGCCCTGCTCTTTTACGGCCGCAGCCGGTTCTTTCGCTTCAGCCTTCGGCGCCTGACCGGAGACGGCAAAGCGCAACCGCATCCATGCCCCGCGCTGCCCCGGCCGGAAGTCAGAGGCATCCTTGAGCTCGATGCGGCCGCCATGGTCTTCCAGCACCCGACCGACGATCGCGAGCCCAAGCCCGGTGCCCTTCTGCCGCGTCGTCACGTAAGGCTCTAGCAGGCGCGCGCGAGCCGTCTTAGGCAGGCCGATACCGTTGTCTATCACGTCGATCACGATATCGTCGTTCTCTTGCGCGGCGACGACATCGATGCGACCCTTGCCAAGCTCGTCCGGCGGAACCTGCTCGATCGCTTCGGTCGCGTTCTTGATGATGTTGGTCAAAGCCTGCGAAATCAGCCGGCGGTCGAACTGCGCCCGAATCGGGTCTTGCTTGATTTCGGTCTCGATATCGAGGTCGGGATGCCCGACTTTCATCAGGAATACCGCCTGCCGTACGGTATCGGCAACGTCCTCGCCTTCCATCACCGGCTTCGGCATCCGCGCAAAGCGGGAGAACTCGTCGACCATCCGCCTGATGTCGTCGACCTGGCGCACGATGGTGTCGGTGCATTGCTCGAAGATGCCCTTGTCCTCGATAATGACCTTGCCGAACTTGCGGCGGATACGTTCGGCCGAAAGCTGGATCGGCGTCAGCGGATTCTTGATTTCGTGGGCGATGCGGCGCGCCACGTCGCCCCAGGCCGAGGTGCGCTGCGCAGAAACCAAATCCGTGATGTCGTCGAGCGTGATGATGTAGCTGTCGCGCGATTGCCCGGTCTGTTCGGCGCTGACGCGGACCGACAGATTGCTCTCATGGCCGTCGCGGGTGATGGTGATCTGGCCCTGCACCAGCTTCTGCGTACCCTCGCGGGCGGTTTTCATCATGTCGTCGAGTTCGGGCAGCACGTCCGACAGCGGATGATCGAGCGTTTCCGATTCCACATGACCGATGAGTTTTTCCGCCGAACGGTTCAAGATGCCGACGCTGCCGGAGGCATCGACGCCGATGATGCCGGCGCTGGCCGAGGACAGCACCGCTTCGATGAAACGGCGGCGGCTGTCGATCAGGTCGCTGGCGCTGACCAGTTCATCGCGCTGGGTGCGCAGTTCCTGGGTCATCTTGTTGAAGGTCTCGCCCAATTGGGCCAGATCGCCTTCCGATTTATGGACGGGTACCTGGACGTGCAGATCGCCGGTGGAGACGATGTTGGCGGCGCTCATCAAATTACGGATCGGCGCCACCAGCCAGTTGGCAAAGTTCAACCCGATCAGCACTGACGCCATCAGAATCGTAAGCGCGATCACCGCGAACATCAGCGCGAAGGCGACCTGAATGCCGAGCCGGCGTGCTTCGATCTGGGCATATTCGGCGACGCTGGCCTGGGTCTGCCGCAACTGCCCAACCACCCGTGGATCGAGCAGGCGCGCGACGTAGAGGAAGGTATCGTCGAAGGCCCGCAGGCGGACCACCGCGGCGACGTAATTCTCTTCCGGGAAAACCGAAATCTCGGGTTTGTCCTCGCCGACATTGTCGAGCAATTCCTTTGGCGGCGTCGCAAAGGCTTGCCTGATGCCGGTTTGCGCGGACACCACGACGTTGCCTTCCTTGTCGAGCAGCATGGTGCCCGGCAAGTTGCGCTTGGAGGCACTCGCCGTCAGCAATTCCAGAAACGTACGCCGGTCCTGGACGAACAACGGCCACGCGTTGGCGATATCATTGGCCATGCCCAGGATGTCGCCATTGATGAGCTGCGCGTGCTCGTAGGTGTAGGCCCGCGCGATGATCAGCGAATTCTGGATTACCTCCCGCGTCGGGCCCGAGAATAGCCGGTCGAGGCCGCGATCGATGGTGACGTTGGCCACGATCGCCACCAGCACTGCCGGCAGCACGGCAATCACCGAGAACAGACCCACGATCTGGACGTGCAGCCTGGCCGCCGCCTTGCCGCGGCGCCGCGCCTGCACCACCAGCCAGACTTCGCGGATGATGATGGCAACCAGCAACAGGATGCATGCGGCATTGATCAGCAGGAAGGAGTAGACGACGTTGCGCGAAGGTTCGATCGGTGTCAGGCCGCTCAGCACCACAAAGGTCAGGAACGCCGACAGCAGCGCGATCCCGACCGCAAACGGCGCCACCCATTTCCGCAGGATTCCTCCTGTGGATTGGGCAAGCGACGGGTCAAACGTAGGAGCCGAGGTCTCTGCGGTGGTCATTCCGGCAATCGGTGATCTGAAAGGTCTTGTGTCCGCCTGCCGCGGACTGATGCATTCATATCACAATGTTGCCAAATTGCGACAATTCCGCGGCGCAGCCCGCCGCGAAAGCGTTCTGTACCAGCATTTCGACGATGTCTAACCGGCTAGCCCCCGCTGCGGTAGACCTGAATATCCAGATCCCGGATCTTCTTCCGCAGCGTGTTGCGGTTGAGGCCGAGCAAATCGGCGGCGCGGATTTGGTTGCCCCGTGTCGCCGCGAGCGCCGCCGTGAGCAGCGGCACCTCGATCTCCTTGAGGATGCGATGGTAGAGGCCCGGCGGCGGCACGCCGTTCGGGAAGCCCGAGAAGTGCGACGACAGGTAGGCCTCGACCGCGCCGCCGAGATTCTCGACGCCGAGCGGCGCACTGCCCCCCGACGCCACGGCCGGCGGCGCCAACTCGCCGTCGATCACCGAGCCCGTGATGACGTCCTGCGGATAGAGCGCAGCGAGCCGGCGTGCGAGATTTTCGAGTTCGCGCACGTTGCCGGGCCAGCGGTGCTGCTTGAGCCGCTCCAGCGCCAGCGTGTCCAGCTTCTTGGGCGGCAGCCCGTCTTTCTCGGCGAGCGAGAAGAAATGCCGGATCAGGTCCGGCAGATCCTCGATGCGCTCGCGCAGCGGCGGCAGCCGCAGCGGCACCACGTTGAGACGGAAGAACAGGTCTTCCCGGAACAGGCCTTGCTGGATCAGGATGCGCAGATCCTTGTTGCTCGCCGCCACGATCCGCACGTCGGTCTTGATCGGGGTACGCCCGCCCACCGTGGTGTATTCGCCCTGCTGCAGTACCCGCAGCAACCTGGTCTGCGCTTCCATCGGCATGTCACCGATTTCGTCGAGAAACAGCGTACCGCCCTCGGCCTGTTCGAACCGGCCGGAAGCCCGCGTATTGGCGCCGGTGAACGCGCCGCGTTCATGGCCGAACAGTTCAGACTCGATCAGATCGCGCGGGATCGCCGCCATGTTGACCGCCACGAAGGGGCCGTTGCGCCGCTTGCCGTAATCATGCAGCGCGCGGGCGACCAGCTCCTTGCCGGTGCCGGACTCGCCGGAGATCATCACGGTAAGGTCGGTCTGCATCAGACGCGCCAGCACGCGGTAGATTTCCTGCATCGCCGGCGAACGGCCGACCAGCGGGATCGAATCGAATTCGCCCTCGTCGGCGGCGCTCGACACCCGCTCCTTCGGCTCCGCCAGCGCCCGGCCGACGATCGTGATCAGCTCCTTCAGGTCGAAGGGCTTCGGCAGATATTCATAGGCGCCGCGCTCCGAGGCCCGGATCGCCGTCATGAAGGTGTTCTGTGCGCTCATGACGATGACGGGAAGGTTCGGCCGCATCTTCTTGATCCGCGGCAGCAGGTCGAACGCGTTCTCGTCGGGCATCACGACGTCGGTGATGACGAGGTCGCCCTCGCCCTGGCTCACCCATCGCCACAGCGTCGCCGCGTTTCCGGTCAGGCGCACCTCATATCCGGCGCGCGAGAGAGCCTGGTTTAAGACTGTGCGGATGGCGGTGTCGTCATCAGCGACAAGTATACTACCTGCGGGCATTGATATTCCTCATCTTGCGGCCTGTGAGGCAGGCGATGGCGTACCCGAAACGTCATCGCGATTGCTTTGGTCGAATTGTTTGGTGGCGCTGAACATCGGCAGCAGCACGCGAAACGTGGTCTTCCGCGGCTGGGATTCGCATTCGATGATACCGCCGTGATCGCCGACGATTTTCGCGACGAGCGCGAGACCGAGCCCGCTGCCGGTTTGCTTGGTGGTCACGAACGGATCGAACAGGTTCGGCAACAGGTCTTCCGGCACGCCGGAGCCGTTGTCCTTGACGCAGAATTCAAGCGGCAGCGATACCCGCGACTTCTTGCCCGGCACCGACAGGCGGACACCCGGGCGGAACGCGGTGGTAAGCTGGATTTCGGCATCGCTGCCGAGATCGGCGACCGCCTCGGCGGCGTTCTTCACCAGATTGAGGAAGACCTGAATGAGCTGGTCCTGATTGGCCAGCACCGGCGGCAGCGACGGATCGTATTCCTCGACAAAGCGGACGTTGCGGGCAAAGCCCGATTGCGCCAGTCGTTTGACGTGGTCGAGCACGGAATGAATGTTGACGGGACCGCGCGCCACCGGCCGGTCGTCGCCGAACACTTCCATGCGGTCGACCAGCGTGACGATGCGGTCGGCCTCGTCGCAGATCAGCCGCGTCAGCATGCGGTCCTCGGATGAGGCCGCCTGCTCCAGCAATTGCGCCGCGCCGCGAATGCCGGACAGCGGGTTCTTGATTTCATGCGCCAGCATCGCCGCCAGCGCGATCACCGAACGCGCCGCGCTCCGATGCGTCAATTGACGGTCCATCTTGTCGGCGATGGTGCGCTCCTGCAGCATCACGACGATGTGGCCCGGCCGCTCCGTCAGCGGCGCGACGTGAAGATCGACCTGGCGGTCGCCGCCGATCCTGGGCGTGCCGAGATCGACCTTGTACTCGTTGACCGGCGAGCCGCTCGATCGCACCTGATCGATCAGCGCCAGCAGCGGACTGCCGAATGGCACCAGCTCCTTCAGCGACTGCCGTTGCAGGAACTGGGTCGAAATCTCGAAGAACGATTCGGCGGCGATGTTGGCGTCGATGATGCGCCCGTCGGGCGCGATCAGCAGCACCGGATTCGGCAGCGCATTGAGGATCGCATCGCTTTCGGAGGGCAAGCGCCGGCGTTGTTCTGCGGCCGAATTCATGCTGCAGCACTCCATGCAAAATCGTCGTAGGCGTCCTGGAGCGATCGATGTACCCGGTGCGGATCCTCCGAAGTCAGTATCTTTTGCCGCCAGCTCTTGAGTTTCTCCGCCGGCGCGCGGCTGCATTCGGCAGCGATCTCGAGCGCCCAGCCGAGATGCTTGCGCGCGTGCTTGAGGCCGATGCGCAAGCCGTAAAGGCGGCAGACTTCGTCATAGAGCGCGCGGATGTGGGCGAGTTGTTCGGCCAACGAGGGGGCGGCTTCGGGCTTTCCGGTTTCCAGCTGGCGTCCGATCTGGCCGGGCAACCAGGGCTGCCCCAGCGCACCGCGCCCGATCATCACGGCATCGGCGTCAGACATTCCGAGCGCGCTGACCGCCTTTTCGAACGACGTGATGTCACCGTTGACGACGAGCGGCACCGAGATCGCATCCTTGACCGCGCGCACCGCGCTCCAGTCCGCCTCGCCCTTGTAGAATTGACAGCGCGTGCGGCCGTGCACCGAAATCATCTGCACGCCGGCGGCTTCCGCGCGGCGGGCGAGTTCGGGGGCGTTGAGCGAGCCGTGATCCCAGCCGAGGCGCATCTTCAGCGTCACCGGAACCTTGACGGCCGCGATCGTCGCCTCGATCAGTTTGAGCGCATGGTCGAGATCGCGCATCAGCGCCGAGCCGGACTGGCCGCCGGTCACGTGACGCGCCGGGCACCCCATGTTGATATCGATGATGTCGGCGCCACCAGCCTCGGCAATCCTCGCCCCTTCCGACATCCAGTGGGTTTGACAGCCTGCAAGCTGAACCACATGCGGGCCGATCCCGGTCGCCTCGCAACGCAACACCGACATCGGCCGGCCATGCACGAGATCGTCGCTGGCGGTCATCTCGGAGACGACGAGTCCCGCCCCAAGGGCGGCGGCAAGGCGTCGAAAGGGGACATCGGTAATGCCGGACATCGGCGCCAGAAGAACCCGGTTGGCGACCGAAATGTCGCCTATCTTCAACGTCTTAGGGCGTGGGTCGTCCAAGCCGGTCACGGTGTTCTCATTGGTAGGGCAGCAGCGGCATTGCTACTGTCGGCGCATATTGTGAGCACAAATCTTGTGCAGTCAAGCTTCATGCCTACACTTTAGACAGTTCTATCATTTGTGCAAGTGCACTGCAACAAAAACTGCTTTTCCCACAGCTATTGGGAAACGCTCTGTTTTTACGCATTCGGCATGGTAAGGGCTGTGCGCCGCAGGGGCCCGATCCCCTCTCCTCAACCCGATCCGTCCGTAACTAGAGTCAAATGCCGAAACCTGAGCGTACAGCAGCCATCCTCGTCGCAGCGGGGCGCGGACTTCGCGCCGGCGCGGGAGGGCCCAAACAATACCGTACGATCGGCGGGCAGACCGTGATCTTCCGGGCGATGGAAGCGTTCTGCCGCCACCCCGACGTCTTCGCCGTGCAGCCGGTTGTGAATCCCGATGATGCTGCGGTCTTCAACGAGGCCGTCGCGGGGTTGCGCCATCAACCACCAACCAATGGCGGCGCGACGCGCCAGGCGTCGGTGCACGCCGGCCTCGAGGCGCTGGCCAGCGAGAAGCCCGACATCGTTCTGATCCACGACGCAGCGCGCCCATTCGTGACACCAGCGGTGATTTCGCGCGCGATCGACGCCGCCGGCCGCACTGGCGCTGCGGTTCCTGCGATTGCCGTCACCGATACGATCAAACAGGTTGGTGAGGCCGGCAATGTCGAGGCCACGCCGGACCGCGCGCGGCTGCGCATCGCGCAGACGCCGCAGGCGTTTCGTTTCGACGTGATCCTCGAGGCGCATCGCCGCGCGGCGCGCGAGGGACGCAGCGATTTCACCGATGATGCCGCGCTCGCCGAATGGGCGGGATTGACGGTGGCGACCTTTGAAGGCGATCCTGCGAACATGAAGCTCACGACCCCTGAAGATTTCGTCCGCGAGGAAGCCCGCCTCGGCGCCATGCTCGGCGACATCAGGACCGGCACCGGCTACGACGTGCACGCCTTCGGCGACGGCGATCATCTGATGATCTGCGGCGTCCGCGTGCCGCACACGCACGGCTTTCTCGCCCATTCGGACGGCGACGTCGGCCTGCACGCCATGGTCGATGCCATCCTCGGCGCGCTGGCGGACGGCGATATCGGTTCGCACTTCCCGCCCAGCGATCCGCAGTGGAAGGGCGCTGCTTCCGACAAGTTCCTCAAATATGCGGTCGATCGCGTCACCGCGCGTGGCGGGCGGATTGCCAATCTCGAGGTCACCTTGATCTGCGAGCGGCCCAAGATCGGACCGCTGCGCGATGTCATGCGCGCGCGCATCGCCGAGATCACCGGGCTCGACATCTCCCGCGTCGCCGTCAAGGCGACCACCAGCGAACGGCTTGGCTTTACCGGCCGCGAGGAAGGCATCGCCGCGACCGCGAGCGCCACCATCCGCCTTCCTTGGGACGATCAAGGCCGGAGCCAATAGCATGAGCGGCAGCGACGCCCGCGCCCTCTCCCGCTCGCTGCTCGATCTATGCCGGATGCGCAAGCTGACGATTGCAACCGCGGAATCCTGCACCGGCGGACTGGTCGCGGGCGCGCTCACGGATATTCCCGGCTCCTCCGACGTCATCGACCGCGGCTTTGTCACATACTCCAATGATGCCAAGCGCGCGATGCTCGGCGTCAAGGTAACGACGCTGGCGACCTTCGGTGCGGTCAGCAAGGAAACCGCTACCGCGATGGCGGTCGGCGCGCTGGAGAAGGCCGGCGTCGATCTGGCCGTCTCCATCACCGGCATCGCCGGTCCCGGTGGCGCCACACCCGGCAAGCCGGTTGGGCTCGTGCATTTCGCGGTCGCCTCGCGCGACGGCCGCATCCTGCATCGCGAACGTCGCTTTGGCGCCATCGGCCGCACCAGCGTGCGCCAGCGCTCGGTGGTCGAGGCGCTGCGCATGCTGATGGAACTGGCGCGCGGACCGCAGGCATCCGTCAAACCGCGCCGCGCGGCCGTCAGCCGGCTCCGCCCGCGTGTCGCGCGATCGACCCGCGGCAGCGCCGTCAAGCGACGACGGCCGCCGAGATCCTAGCGATCCGCCACTTCACTTCGCCGCGGCCAAAGCCTTGGCGCGGGTTTCGCTGAGCGAGGCCGCCGGCGTCAGCGCCTCCGGGCTGATCGTGAGTTCGATGATCGCCGGCAAGCGCGAAGCGACCGCCTCGTCGAAGGCCTTTGCAAAATCCTCGGTACGGTCGACCCGGGCGCCGAAGCCGCCAAATGCACGCGCGAGCGCGGCGAAATCAGGGTTCGCCAGATTGGTGCCGGACACCCGGCCGGGATAGTGCCGCTCCTGATGCATGCGGATGGTGCCGTACATGCCGTTATTGCAGACGATCACGATGAGAGGCAGCCGGTTTTCGACCGCGGTCATGAACTCGTTCCCGGTCATCTGAAAGCAGCCGTCGCCGGCGAATGCGATCACCGGTCGGTTCGGGTGCAGATGCTTGGCCGCAACCGCCGCCGGCAAGCCGTATCCCATTGAGCCCGATGTCGGCGCCAGTTCGGTACGGAATTGACGATAGCGCCAGAAGCGATGAACCCAGACCGCGTAATTGCCGGCGCCGTTGCAGATGATCGCATCCTCCGGCAGCCGTTCGCTGAGATCGCGCACGATCCGCGACAGCTGAACATCGCCGGGCGAACGGGTCGGCTCATTAAAGGCAAGATAGTCCGCATGCGCCGCCTTGAGTTCGTCGCCGCGCGGCTGATGCTTCGGCTTCAGTCGGCTGATCGCAGCCGCGAACGCCGCGCTCCCCGAAATGATGCCCAGTTTCGGCGCGTAGACGCGGCCGATCTCCTCGGGATCCGGATAGATGTGAACCAGCGGCTGCTTCGGCTGCGGAATGTCGAACAGGCTATACCCCGATGTCGTGATTTCCCCGAGCCGGGCGCCGAGCGCAATGATCAGATCGCTGTCCCGAATCCGTTCGGCGAATTTCGGGGAGATGCCGATGCCGACATGGCCGGCGTACGCAGCGTGCAGATTGTCGAAATAATCCTGGCACCGGAATGAAGCGCTGACAGGCACCTCATGCGCGGTCGCGAAGGTTTCGAGATCGCGGCGCGCTTTATCGCTCCATCCGCCGCCGCCGACGATCAGCAACGGCTTGCGGGCCGCGGCCAGCAACTCCTCGAACTGTTGCAGGCTTTCCGCGCCCGGCGCGACGGTTTGCGGCTTGTAAGGCTGCGCATCGGGAACGTCAGCCTCGTCGGTCAGCATGTCCTCAGGCAGCGCCAGCACCACCGGACCGGGCCGGCCGGAAGTCGCGGTATAAAACGCCCGCGAGATGAATTCCGGAATCCGCCGCGCGTCGTCGATCTGCGCGACCCATTTGGTCATCGGCCCGAACATCTGCCGGTAATCGATTTCCTGGAACGCCTCGCGTTCCATCATGTCCCGCCCGACCTGGCCGAGCAGCAGGATCATCGGCGTCGAATCCTGAAACGCGACATGAACGCCCGCGGAGGCGTTGGTGGCGCCGGGGCCGCGCGTCGCAAAGGCAATGCCGGGCTTTCCGGTGAGCTTGCCATAGGCGTCAGCCATCATGGCCGCGCCGCCCTCATGCCGGGAATTGACGAAGCAGACCCGCTGGTTCTGGTACATGCCGTCGAGCGCAGCCAGAAAACTTTCCCCGGGCACGCCGAACACGGTGTCGGCACCGTGCAGGGCCAGTTGATCGATCAGAATATGCCCGCCGGTGCGCGTGGGTGCCTTGATGTCCATCACTTGGTCCTTTTGTTCTGCAAGTCGTGTAGAATTCAACCGCCTTGATTTCGATCTTTCGGCCGCACGCGCGCCTCGACGCCGGTGACGGCCTCGTAAGCCTTGATCACGGCCGTGCAGGATTCGCCGTCATGACCGAGCAAGGCGGCCTGCCGGTAGGTCTGGTGCACGGCATCGGCCATGAAACCGGGCAATCCGGCGTCTTCCAGCCAGCGCGCGTAATAGCGCACGTCCTTGCGGGCGTTCGCCAGCGACATCAGCGGGGTAAAGTCGCCGTCGAGCGTCGCCTGGCCGTAGAGGTCGAGCATGCCGCTCTTGCCGCCGGCGGCCGAGATGATGGTGATCAGCTGCTTGAGATCGAGGCCGTCCTTCGCCGCCAGCGCAAACCCCTCGCACCACGCCGCGACGTTGGCAAAGGCGATGTAGTTGTGGATCAGCTTGAGGCGGATGGCGTGGCCGAGCGGGCCGATGTGGAAGATGTTCTCCGCATAGCGCTCGAAATAGGGCCTGAGTTCTGCGAGCAAGTCGCCGTCACCGCCATAGAGCACATTGACCTTGCCGGCGTCCGCGTGCTTCGGGGTCCGCGTCATCGGCGCCTCGGCATAACGCCCGCCGGCTGCACGCACCAGTCGATCGAGTTTATCGACCATTTGCGGGCTGCCGGTGGTGTGATCGACGACCACGAAATTCGGCGCCGGTCTGGCGAGCAGTCCGTCGGGTCCCGTCAGCAGCGCCTCGACGTCCTCGGCGGCATTGACGCAAATCATGATGATGCGGCATTCGCCGATGTCGCGAAGACCGCCCGCCGCCGTCGCGCCCTGGGATTTGGCAATGGCAACCGCCTCAGGGTTCAAATCGTACGCCGTGACGGCGACGCCCTTGGCGAGGAGGTTCTTGACCAGCCCGCGCCCCATTCCGCCCAAGCCGATGAAGCCGACGCGTTCCAATGCCGTCATGTCACGCCCGCTTTCCATAAACCACATTCGCCCGCTTTTCGAACGCCGCGGCAAAGCGCTGGAACGCGGCGTCGAACATCGTGCCCATCAGCATCGCCAGCATCCGGCTCTTGAATTCGTAAGCTAAGAAGAAGCCGACATCGCAATCGGTTTCGGATTTGGGTTCGAAGGTCCAGCGGTTTTCCAGATTGCTGAACGGGCCCTTCAGATACTCCACCATGATCTTCAGATTGGGACGGTCCAGCGTCACCCGGCTGGTGAAGGATTCCCGCACCAGCTTGAACGACACCGTCATGTCGGCGACCACGATCTCGGTGCCGTCAGGCTGCGGCGTGCGCTGACGGATTTTCAGCGAATGGCACAACGGCACGAATTCCGGATAGCGCTCGACGTCGGCGACCAGATCGAACATCTGCTGGGCGGTGTGATGTGCCCGCCGCTTGCTTGAAAACCTAGGCATCGGCTATCTCAGCGGGATCGCGCTGCACGCGCCGCCTGCAGCCTGGCGAAATCATCGCCGGCATGATGCGAGGAGCGGGTCAGCGGGCTCGCCGACACCATCAGAAACCCCTTGGTGTAGGCAACCTTCTCGTAGCCTGCGAACTCGTCCGGGGTCACGTAGCGCATCACGGCGTGGTGCTTGCGGGTCGGCTGCAGATATTGCCCGATGGTGAGGAAGTCCACATCCGCCGAGCGCAGATCGTCCATCACCTGGAGCACCTCGTGGCGCTCCTCGCCGAGGCCCACCATGATGCCGGACTTGGTGAAGATGGTCGGATCGATTTCCTTGACCCGCTGCAACAGCCGGATCGAATGGAAGTAACGCGCGCCCGGCCGCACCGTGAGATAGCGCGACGGCACGGTTTCCAGATTGTGGTTGAACACGTCGGGTTTTGCAGCCGCGACGATCTCCAGCGCGCCTTCCTTGCGCAGGAAATCCGGCGTCAGGATCTCGATGGTCGTGGACGGGCAGCGGGCGCGGATCGCGCGGATGGTTTGGGCAAAATGCTCCGCGCCGCCATCGGCGAGATCGTCACGATCCACTGAGGTCACGACGATATGGGCGAGCCCGAGCTTGAAGGTGGCTTCCGCGACATGTTCCGGCTCGGCGGCATCGAGCGCGCCGGGCATCCCGGTCTTGACGTTGCAGAACGCGCAGGCGCGCGTGCAGGTGTCCCCCATGATCATGAAGGTGGCGTGTTTCTTGTCCCAGCACTCGCCGATATTCGGGCAGCCGGCCTCCTCGCACACCGTGACGAGGCCATTCTCTTTCACGATCTTGCGGGTATCGGCGTAGCCGCGGGTATTCGGCGCGCGCACCCTGATCCAGTCCGGCTTCGGCGGCGACAGCGCATCCGGCCGGTTCACCTTTTCGGGGTGGCGCGGGCGAACCTGGTTGGACGAGACGGTATCGACGAGAACGACCATTTGAAGCCTGAATATGTCCGAAAACTCTTGGAAACCTTAGCTAATCCGTGTCGCACTGCGCCGCAACCTCAGTTGCGGAAGGCCCGCAACCGGCTCGCCGAACCTAGCAGAAACATGCAAGATATTGCGACCTTTCCCTCCTGTTCCCGCTGATTCTCACCTCAAAATGGTTCAAATCTCCAATCCGGCCGAAGCAAAGGTCCCTCGCCTCGGCAAGGCGCTGAAACGCGCGTTTTTTGCCCGCAGCGTGCATGAGGTGGCGCCCGACCTGATCGGCGCCACGCTGCTCATCGACGGCGTCGGCGGCATCATTGTCGAGGTCGAGGCCTATCATCACACCGATCCGGCCGCGCATTCGTACCGGGGTCCGACGCCGCGGAACCTCGTGATGTTCGGCCCGCCCGGTTTTTCCTACGTCTATCGCTCCTACGGCATTCATTGGTGCGTCAATTTCGTCTGCGAAAAAGAAGGCTCGGCCAGCGCGGTGCTGATCCGCGCGCTGCAACCGACCCACGGCATTCCGGCGATGCGCCGCCGCCGCGGCCTGCATGACGAGCGCACGCTGTGCTCGGGTCCCGGCAAACTGTGCGAGGCGCTGGGGATCACGATCAAGCACAGCGAACTCCCGCTCGATGCGCCGCCGATCAGCTTGCATGCGCGCCTTGGCGACGTGGAGATCGTCACCGGCATTCGCATCGGCATCACCAAGGCAGTGGATTTTCCGTGGCGGTATGGATTGAAGGGCTCGCGGTTTTTGAGCAAGGCGTTTTGATCGTTTCGTCATTGCGAGGAGCACTTGTGACGAAGCAATCCATTCTTTCTTTGCCGCACGATGGATTGCTTCGCTGCGCTCGCAACGACGTGGAAACAGTTTCGCATTCTCGCGACGCATTGCGCCCGAGGTTTGCAAGTGACTTCCTTGCCCTCGAGAATAGAGGGCGCAGGGAAGACCGGGTGCGCGCTGCACCCGCGGTCTCGTGTGCGAATTGTGCTAAGTAGGCTGCACACGAGCATACAGGGCAGCGGAGAACACCCAGCCTTCCCTGCGCAATGGCTTTACGGCTTATGACGCGCTCTCCCCGGTGAGACGGCCTCTATTGCCACCGTCGCCCCTCGGAAGCGTTAGCTCCCTTAAGGCTTAACGCCGTTACGGGCGCCAGGACCACTCGCTTTCGCCGTACGCTTCAGCCGCGACCGTCAATCGCAACTGTTACGTCCATCGCAACCCGCCCCTCGTCGTGACGACGGCCGACGCCCCTCTGAGTGGGACGGGATAACGCAGACTCGTAGAGATGATTTGCCCGACGGCGAAAGCGAAATATTTTTTATTTCGGGGCTTGACACAGTTTCTGACAATCAGAATTGATTTGCCCGTCGTGTCAGTTTGTCGCGGCGGTATCTCGCTTTTTCACACCGCGTGATGGCACACGGCCTCGATACGGTTGCCGTCGGGATCACGCAGGAACGCGGCGTAATACGATGCGTGATAGTCGCGCAGACCCGGCGCCCCGTCGTCGGTGCCGCCGGCGGCAATGCCGGCGTCCCAGAAGGCATCGACCTGGGTTTGCCATCGCGCCTTGAAGCACCAGTGGCGGCCAAAGGCGTCCTCGGGCTTCGGACCCTTGCGGATGGTGAGATAGACCCGGTCCGGATACGCCGGGCGCGCCCGTTCGCCATAGCCGAGCCAGTCGTCACGACGGCCGACCTTGACGACCCCGAGTGCTTTCATGATGGCGTCGTAGAACCGCTCGGCGGCGGCGATGTCGGAGACGGTGATGGAGACGTGGTCCAGCATGCTAGTTGGCTCCGAACTGATGTGATCCGTCATCCCCGGACGAACGCACTTGCGTTCGCTCGGGAGGCGCTCGCCGTCTTCGGCGAGCCTCGAAGGATGAATCGGCCACAGACGGGCCGTCGTCCTTCGAGGCTCGCCGAAGAGGCTCGCGCCTCCAGCGACAACGGCGAAGCCGTTGCGCGGGGATGACGGATCGAACAGCGTTCTCTACGACGCGTTCTTCAGCCGCTCCAGCGCTTCGAGAATCTTTTCTTTGCGCGCCACGGCCGCCTCGCGCTTTTCTTTCTCTTCCTCGACGATCTCTTCGGGCGCATTGGCCACGAATTTTTCGTTGCCGAGCTTGGCGTCGACGCGTTTGATGTCGGCGTCGGCCTTGGCGATTTCCTTGTCGAGCCTGGCTTTCTCGGCCGCCAGATCGATCACGCCCTTGAGCGGCAGCGCCACGACTTCGCCGCGCACCAATAGCTGCACGGCGCCTTCCGGCGGACGATCGGCAAAGGATATCTCGCCAAGCCGCGCCATGCGCTTGACGGTATCGCTCCAGCGTTGCGCACGATCCTTGGTCTCGTCGGAAGCACCGGCCAGCACCAGCGGCGTTAGCGTCGCAGGCGCGATATTCATTTCCGCGCGCACCGAGCGGATCGCGGTGACGAGGTCGACCACCCAGCCGATTTCGGCTTCCGCTGCAGGATCGCTGAAATCACCGGCGTCGAGGGCGGCCATGATCGGCGGGATCAGCGCATCGTTCGGGCCCGCCAACGCCATCGATGCGAGTTGGTCCGCCGTCGCCGCCCCTGCCTTGCGCGGCCATTCCGCCAGCACCAGCAGGCCGTCGCGCTTGGCCGTCACCGCCCACAATTCCTCGGTGATGAAGGGCATGAACGGATGCAGCAGCTTCAGGATTTCGTCGCGCGCCCAAGCGACCATCGCGCGGGTCTCGGTCTTCGCCGCGCCCTCCTCGCCCAGCAACATCGGCTTTGCGAGTTCGATGTACCAGTCGCAATAGACGTTCCAGACGAAGCGATAGATCGCATTCGCCGCGTCGTTGAAGCGATAGGCCTCGATCGCCTCGGTGACTTCACGGGTAGCGCGCGAGGTTTCATGCGCGATCCAGCGGTTGAGGGTTTCGTTGGCGCTCGTGTGATCGAAACCCGCCGGCATGACGCAGCCATTCATCTCGGCAAAGCGGCAGGAATTCCACAGCTTGGTCGCGAAATTGCGATTGGTTTCAACGAGTTGCGGCGACAGCTTGATATCATGGTTATGCGCGGCGCCGCGCGCCAGCGCAAAGCGCAATGCGTCGGCGCCAAAGTCGTCGATGACGCCGAGGGGATCGATGACGTTGCCTTTCGACTTCGACATCTTCGCGCCCTTCTCATCGCGAACCAGGCGGTGGATGTAGACGGTCGAGAACGGGGCTTCCTTCTTGAAGTGGAGGCCCATCATCATCATCCGGGCGACCCAGAAGAAGATGATGTCCCAGCCGGTCACCAGCACGTTGGTCGGATAGTAACGCCCAAGCTCCGGCGTCTCGTCGGGCCAGCCGAGCGTCGAGAACGGCCACAGGCCTGAGGAGAACCAGGTGTCGAGCACGTCTTCATCGCGCGTGATGAAGCCTTCACGCTGGGCGGGATCCTCCGCCATCGCCTGCCCCTGCTCCGGCGTGATGACTTCCTGCTCGACGTAATAGCCGAGCGCGTTGCCGACGGCTTCCTCTTCGGTCTCGGCGACGAACACCTTGCCGTCAGGCCCGTACCAGGCCGGGATCTGGTGGCCCCACCAGAGCTGGCGGGAAATGCACCAGGGCTGGATGTTCTCCATCCATTCGAAATAGGTCTTTTCCCAGTTCTTCGGCACGAACGTCGTCGCGCCGCTGTGCACCGCCGCCATCGCGGGCTGCGCCATCGTCTTGGCGTCGACATACCATTGGTCGGTCAGATACGGCTCGAGCACGGTGCCGGAACGATCGCCATGCGGCACCATGTGGGTGTTGGGCTCGATCTTCTCGAGGAAACCAAATTCCTCCAGGCGCGTGACAATCCGCTTGCGGGCGGCGAAGCGCTCGACGTTGTGGAATTCCTCGGCGAACTGCGACGCGCCTTCCGGCAGGTCTCGCAGATAATCTTCGTTATCGACAAGCGCGAGGCATCCCTCCTGATCGAGCACGCTGACCCGTGCCAGGCCGTGCCGCTTGCCGACCTCGAAGTCATTGAAATCGTGCGCCGGCGTGATCTTGACCGCGCCCGATCCCTTCTCGGGATCGGCGTAGTCGTCGCCGATGATCGGAATGCGGCGGCCGACCAGCGGCAGGATGACGTGCTGGCCGATCAGGTGACCGAGCCGTTCGTTGTCCGGATGCACGGCAACCGCCGTGTCGCCCAGCATCGTCTCGGGCCGCGTGGTCGCAACCACGATGAAGGTGGTGGGATCGTCGGGGCTGAAGGTCTTGCCCTCGATCGGATAGCGCAGGTACCATAGGCTGCCCTTGACCTCGACCTGCTGCACTTCGAGATCCGAGATTGCGGTCAGCAATTTCGTGTCCCAGTTCACCAGGCGCTTGTCTTTGTAGATCAGGCCTTCGCGGTGCAGTTCGACGAACACTTTTACGACCGCGCGCGACAGGCCCTCGTCCATGGTGAAGCGTTCGCGCGACCAGTCGCAGGAGGCACCGAGCCGCTTTAGCTGGTTGACGATGACACCGCCGCTTTCGGCCTTCCACTGCCAGACCCGCTCGAGGAATTTCGCGCGCCCCAATTCGCGGCGGCCCGGCTCCTGCCGTTCCATCAATTGCCGCTCGACCACCATCTGGGTGGCGATGCCGGCATGATCGGTGCCCGGTTGCCACAGCACGTCGCGGCCACGCATCCGCTCGAAGCGGCAGAGGATGTCCTGCAAGGTGTTGTTGAGCGCGTGGCCCATGTGCAGCGAGCCGGTGACGTTCGGCGGCGGGATCACTATGGTGAAGGGCTCGGCGTCGCGCCGCTCGGGGCGGCCGGCCTTGAACGCGCCGCTCTCCTCCCAGATGGCCGACATGCGGCTTTCGATATCGGCGGGCTGGTAGTTTTTCTCGATCATGACAATGCAATTGGGGTCTTGAGGAAGCGATAGCGTTTTCGGGCGAATTTTGGATCGGTTCGCGCCAGGAAAACGCGTTCAAAACAACAGACTAGCGCCCGACTCTGAAGCAATCAGGAACGTTACTGGCTCCTAGAAAGCCGCCACAAGGCATCAAGTCAACCGGACCTGTACGCCGAAAGCACGATAAAGCCCAATGGTGGTGGCTGAATAAGGGCCAAACGGCTGCAGGCTGGTTAGCGCCCGCGCGAAACCCGCTCGATTTCGGCTTTGACGAGCTTCTCCACCAAGCCCGGGAGATTGTCGTCGAGCCAGGATTTCAGCATCGGCCGCAGCATTTCCTTGACCAGATCTTCCAGCGTCCGGGCGTTGTTGCTGAGCACGGTGTTGGCCAGCGAATTGAAGGCGGATTCGACCGCGGAGACGGTCGAGCGCGACAATATCTGCTGCGCCGGCGAAGCTGCCGCGGCGCTTTCAAACGGCGGCGGCTCGTAGGCCGGCTGCCGGTGCAGCGTCTTGGCGGCGGCGGTCTCGGTGAACTCGATGTCGTCCTGCGGCTCGATCTTGTGGAATGAAGATGCCGCGGGCTGCGGATCCGGCACCGCCATCTCATCGGTGAGCTCGAACACGTCGGCCTCGGGCTGCGCCGGCCGAATGTCGGCCTCTGGCGTCGCCGCGTCGAGGCTTGCCAGCATCGCGTCGATGTCGTCCTGGTTGTTACTGGCGGCGGGCTCCGGCGCAGGCGCGGGCCTGGGCGCAGCGGCGGCTGGCTTTGCTTCAGAAGGTTTGGGAGCGATCGCCGACGGCGGAATATCCTTCATCGCCGTCGGCCTGGCGGCCGGAGGCTCGGGCTTCGCTGATGGCGGCGGGCTGGCGGGCTTCTCGGCTGCAGCCGGCTTTGCGTCAGCAGGTTTGGCTTCGTCGTCAGCGATGATACGACGGATCGACGCCAGAATCTCCTCCATCGAGGGCTCTTGGACCTTTGCAGGCTGCGTCATCGCCGACTCCACATCGAAACCATTTTACACCAAGCCACTCGGGATTTGCCGGTTCCGGATATGCAGGCCGGGATTTTCATCGCGCAAGCCAGACTTGTCCCCAGATCAACCCCACACGATACGTCGCGCGGGGTTCCGCTCCCCAAAAGCAACCCGGCTCGCGGCCTGTAGACGTAAAAGCTGTGCGAATCGCCCTGCTGCCTCCAAGAAAGTTATGTCACGGCAACAAGTGATTGCAACAACACACCCGGCGTACTCCCCGTCGGGTGGTGAATCATTCCGGCCGAATGACATTGTCATCCCACGATGACGCTTGTCATCCGGAGGTCACGCTCGTGATCCTCAGGGATCACGCTTGTGATTCCCAAGGAGACGCTTGTCATCCCGCACGCATGCGGGTGGCGGGATATCAGCGGCCGTCGGGCGTGCGAACACCGGCCCAGCTGTCGCGCACCTGATGATAATGCACGCTCGGATCATAGGTCGTGGTCGGCAGCTTGAGCACGATCGGAGACAAGCGCCCGATCGTGTTGAGCACCGAGTAGGACGCGACGACGCGGTCGTGCTGGGCGGTGACCAGCGCGACACGCGCGTTGACCAGCGCCTGCTGCGCGTTCAAGACGTCGAGCGTGGTGCGCTGTCCGGCTTTGGCTTCCTCGCGCACGCCGTTGAGCGCGATCTCGGACGCCGTCACCTGCGCCTGTGCCGACTGCACCTGCGCCTTGCCGGCCACCAACTGTCCCCAGGCGGTGACGACGTTGGCGCGGGCCTGATCCCGCTGCTGTTCGAGAGTGAGGCGCTGCTGCGCCAGGGTTTCCTTGGATTGGCGGATCAACGAATATTCGGCGCCGCCATTGTAGATCGGGACATTGAGCTGCGCGACGGCCGACGCCCCGAACGTACTGAAGACCGTCATCTGCTGTTCGTAGGCCTGCTGCACCGATGCCACCAGGTTCACGGTCGGCAACAACGCGCCCTCGTTGACCTTGACCTGCATGTAACTGACGTCGATGCCGTACATCGCCGCGGTGACGTTCGGATTTTGCGTCAGGCCGAGTTCGACGGCGCCGGGCAGCGTGCCCGGCAAAAAGCGATCGACCGGCGAACCCGGGGCCAGCGCTACCGGCTCATTGCCGATGATGCGGCGGAAGTTCGAACGCGTCGTGTTCAGGTTGGACTCGGCGGTGAGCTGCTGGGTCCTGCCGGCGGCCAACTGTGCTTCCGATTGCGCGACGTCGGTGCGGGTCACTTCGCCGACATTGAAACGGTCCTTGGTCTGCTTCAGCGTCTGCTCGAGCACGCGAACGTTGCTCTTCTGAACCTCGACGATCGCGGAGTCGCGCAGATAGTCCATGTAGATCGTGGCCGCCGACAGCAGCACGGTCTGCTCCAGCGCCCGCAAGGCTTCGCGCGCACCGGAAACCTGACTTTCGGCGGCGCGGGTCCTGTTGGCGGTCTGCTGACCATTGAACACATTCTGCGTGATGGTGGCGCCGACGCTGCGCGGCGCATTGGTGCCATGAACTCCGGTCCGCACGATCACGTCCGGGGTGCCGCCGGACGTCAGGCGGGTATCGGTATATTGATAACCGGCGCTGGCGGTGACGGCGACCCTCGGGCGATAGCCCGACAATGCCTGTGGCACGGCTTCGTCGGTGAAGCGCACCTGGGCGCGCTGCGCGTTTAACTGTGGGTTGTTCTGATAGGCGCGCACCAGCGCGGCCTCGATCGTATCGGCAAGGGCGGGCGTCGGGCCCATCAAAGTTAACAGAAGGACCGAAGCCGCAGCTCCGGCAAAAACCTTCACCCCACGCATCAATGGTGATCCAATCATCTAGTTCGCCGGCCAAAACACAACCGGACGCCGCTTCAGTCGAAGTGAGTCCCGGCTCACCTTATTCCGCACCGGGCCCCGACGGAACCACCCAGCAAGCGAAACCGGTCGAAACTCTTCACGTGGGGCAAACGGGCCACACTTCTGATTCAGAACGGGATTTTAACCGCCTCAGCGGGCGGCTTTTTGTTTTGACGCGTTTTCCGGGCGCGATCCGGGTTCCACCCCGAATCAAGTCCGGGGCAAGCTTTCGCTTGAAAGCCTAAAAAACGAACGCTGGAAGCCGCTCCATGCCCGGCAGCACCGGCACGGCGGCGTCGAACAGCGCCCGGTTCCCGAAATCGCCATGGGAACGCGTCACGATGGTAGCCCGCTGCGGCTGCGACATCGCGAAAACGCCGACCAGCCGGCCGCCGTCCCGGAGTTGCCCATAGAGCTTTTGCGGCACGACCTCGGTCGCGCCGTTCAGGACGATGACGTCGAAGGGCGCCCTGGCGGGATCCCCGTCGGCGCCTGTCGCGCTATGGACCTGCCTGGCAAACTTTCCGATCACGGCGGCGGCGTATCCGCTGGCGCAGCCCACCACCAGAACATTGTCGGTTTCCTTGATTTCGGCGGCCTGCAGCATCTTCGCCAGCACCGCCGGCTGGATCAGGAACTGCTTTTCCGAAGCGCCCTCGCCGACCTCGAGATCGAGGTCCAGATAGGCCAGAGCGCGCTTGTTTTCGGGGACAAAGGTCTCGCGCGGCACCGCCAGCATGGCGTCGATGATGCGGATATCGGTGACGTCGCTGGGACGCACCTGACCATCGACCATTTTCTGGCGCGCGGTCGAAAAACCGGACATTGGCGAAGACCCTGAAAGCAAGCGGCGTTGCCGCCGGAGAGCTGAAACCGGGGTCATCTTTGGTACAAGCTCCGGCAAAACGCAACACGCCGGACAGGCGGGCCTGCCAGGTGCAGGATTCGGAAGGAAAGGCGCCCTACTCGATCGTGACCGCAAGCCGGCCGATCAGCTGCGCCACCTCGTCCAGATGCTCGGAATCATGTTCCACAAGCGCTTGCGCCAGCCGGAACAGGCATTCGTCGTCGCTGAGATCAGGAATGTCGCTCGGCACGATCGACGGCACGGCTCTCATCAGGTCGGCGGCATTGGCTGGCATCGATTCGGCTCCCGTGAAACCCGGCAATTCCAAAACTCGGATCGGATTGAGTCGAATTGGCGGCTAGCGCCATGCTCCGCGCGGATGCCGCCTTTGCCCAGGCGCGTTGCCGGTTATGTCCCGCGCCGGACCGGATTTGGCGGCAAATCCTTGAACCGCCGGGGATTTCAGGCCCCGTACACCATCGCACCGGGGATGGACATTTGGTCCTTTGCAAGCCCGAAAGGCTTTGTTATACGCTCCCGGCTCGCGAACATTTGTTTCGCCTATTCCTCGGTAGCTCAGCGGTAGAGCATTCGACTGTTAATCGAATGGTCGCTGGTTCGAATCCAGCCCGGGGAGCCAGCAAATTCAATTGGTTCTCAGCGTTCGACGTGGCGCCCGAGGGGCGCCTTCTGCATCGAGGCCACCTTCAAACGGTCGACGCTGCGGATTTTTTTCCCCCACCGATGCGGCTGTTCAATCAGGGAGCCGATTTGCTCAGCCGTTACCTGCCGGCTCGGCAAACGACAGCGCGAGCCGCAAAAATTCTTCGCGGTCAAATTCAACTTCACCGAATGCACCGCGCAAGACCAGCGGACAGGTCGCGGCTGCCTTGAAGGCTGCTTCATTGATCAGCTTGTATTCGCGGCCGTGCAGATTGATCGTAAGGCCAAATAACGCTTGAAGTCGGTAGCTGATAGCGACCAGATCAGCGGTGCTTGCTTCCCTGGACAGTGCATTGATGATTGAAACGGTGGCGTTCTCGAATCCACGGGGGCCGTCCTCAGCCGCGCTGTTGGCGCGGATCAGAAGATCGGCGCAAACTTCTCGTACTGGCTCGCCCATATAAGGTTCCTGCGAAGTTGGGGATCACTCACGATGACACAATGCAGGGTGCAAAAACGGAAGATTGAGGGCTTGTCCCACCTATTCACAGGGTACGGCCACAAGCGCTGCTCGGTGCGGAACGACGCGGTTCAGCCTTGGTGCGCTTCCGGCGCGGCGCTGGAGTAAGCCAATGAAAGAGCTGAGGTACTCCGAACGAGTTCGGAAAGATCGACCGAGCTGCGGTAACTTGCGGAGGCCGTTGGCAATCCGCCATTGCCGGTCGGTTGGAATGGGCGGCCTCAGGACAGCCCGGTCCCCCCGGCCCCGGGACCGCCTATCCACCGCTCAGGGGCCGCCAACAGGCGTTCCGTGACACTGCGCTCGGCGAGTGCGCCGTTGACCACGGCTAGCGTCGTCATTCGTTGCTCTCCCTCGCTTTCCAGTATTGAGAATCATGCGTCCTGAGCGGCAACGTACATGATCCGAACTAATCACCCGTCGCGCCGGCAGCGACCATAGGGCGCTGAAGAAGGGGCTCGCGCCAGCGCCAGGAATGATCGATGATCCGATCGCCAACCAGGAACGACCAGGGATCTTCGATCTTGAGCTGAACGCCCTCAGAGTGGTGACAGCGAATCGGAGCACAGGGAGAAACCGGGGCAGTGACAATCAGACCGCCTTATTCGACGTCGGGAGTTAGGGGGCCCGATCCGCCTGAACGGACTGACGGAGCGGATGATGGTGCGAACCATCATCCGTCCGCGCAGGAAAGCCGCCAAACGATTGCGCTTCATACGGCTGACGCGGCGCCTCAGGACGCTCCCGCCTTCTTGCGACGGGGCTTCGGTTCCAAGCTTCAAGGACCGAGCGGTCAATCGTCTCGGCTATCGAGGCCCCTCACCTACGCCGCCACGAAAATGCACTCTATCGCCGAGCGTTGGCGCCGCCATTTCGCGCAGGATACTTCAATGCCAGAAGCCGAACACCGTTTTGCAGTGATAGGAGGCGCTGCATTTGCAATCCTGACCGTGGTCGTGGTCGTTGCAGGCATCGGCGCCGCCATTGCGGTTGGTCAGATAAAGTCCCTGAAGTCAGACGTTGCCATGCTCCAGCGAGAGCTCCTGCCGCTCAGGGAGCGTCTTGGAAAACTAGAGCAAACGGAAAAGACCAGGAGAGACGCTGGCCAACAAGTGGCGGCGCAGGACGAGGCCTCCTCGGAAAAGAACAAGGCTGGTGGGGAGACCCGCTCCGATCAAGCCGCACTCAATCTCTCGCAAGAAGAGGCTCAGCTGATCAAGGTATACATCAAGCCGACCCCTTCGGGCACAGCCGCGCCAGCGATCAACGTCGGCGATCCCATAGCCGGCGCAACGATTCCCTTGCCGTCGGCTGTCACGGAGAAGGTGCCCAGATTGTCAGGAGCCAGATTTACGACCCGCAACGGCGCGATCATTATCAGCATGAAGAACAGCCGCCGCGCCGATGCCGTGTTAGGTCCCAACTAGACGTGAGCCGGCCACGACTCACAATATCAGGGCCAATTGTTATGGCTGGTTATTCGGCGGCCTCTCAATGAACCGCCGGCTGCCATTGAGCAGCTCAAGGTTATTGATGACCACGACGTTGGTCGGATCGAGCGAATAAGCCCTCTCAAACTTTCGCCGCGCCGCATTCAGATTGCCGCGCAGCATGTATGAATATCCCTGATCATTCAGCAGCTGAACGGTTTCGCCCCCCAGCTTGGTCGCCTGCGCGTAAGCCTGATCGGCGAGATCAAAACGACGCAGGCGATCGTAGCTCGCTGCGAGCCCCATCCAGGCCGTCAAATCCTTCGGCGATTTCTCGACGGCGTCCTTGAAATAGCGCTGGGCGATCCCGTAACTGCCGCGGTTGAAATGCTCCAGCCCAAGCCGCACGGGCTCGTCGGAAGGATAATATTTGACGTCGGTCGGTTCCTGTATGGGGTCCGCGCCCGCGGGATTCGCAGGAGCGTGGATAGCCGCCTCTCTCGTTGTGGTGTCACACGCCGCAAGGCCTGTCGCCAACCAGCAACAGGTCAACATTAGAATGAGACGCCGCATAACCCTTTGTCCCCCGCCCCGGTCCATCGGACCGGTGCACCGTTCGAAAAATCATCACTAATTTTGCTTACCAAAACCGATTACCTAACCCCTGCGCCACCGACCGGCACCGATACGCCAGCCGTCGATCCAGCCCCCAATCCATCAATGCTAATACTCTGGGTTGGGACAGTCCGCACGCCCATCTGCTTGCCCCCTTCGC
The DNA here is from genome assembly GCF_018130105.1 of Bradyrhizobium sp. AUGA SZCCT0160. Taxonomy (NCBI): domain Bacteria; kingdom Pseudomonadati; phylum Pseudomonadota; class Alphaproteobacteria; order Hyphomicrobiales; family Nitrobacteraceae; genus Bradyrhizobium; species Bradyrhizobium sp. AUGA SZCCT0160. The sequence goes on along the minus strand of NZ_JAFCMD010000004.1, from coordinate 18,454 downwards.
CGATGTCGGGAAGCTGATCCACCGGCTGCTTCGTGTTGCCATAGCGTGTGACGGCGGCGCCCACGCGTCGAGCGTCATACGCGATCCTGCGATCACCGACGTAGCGCGGCCATGGATGGATTGTGTGGGTGACGGCGTTGACCTGTTTGGCGTCGCCGGCGCTCATCGTGATGGTGTCGGAACGCTGGAAGTAGCGATCCACTTCGTCGTGCCCCGCCAATCCATAGCAGCCCCCGAGCAGGAGCGGAGCGAATATGGCCAGCAATCTGATGCGCATAGCTCGTCCTCAGTTCAGGGTTTTGATCGCTGGTCCAGAAACGGGAACCGGCGCACGCACGGTGAGCTCGGGGGCAATGATGTGGCCGTACGGTCCCTTCACCTCGCCACCGGAATTGACGTAATCGTTGTAGCGCTTTTTCACTTCCATCTGGCCGTTGAGGAAGAAATCGACGTCGTTGGCCGGCAGACGCGAGTCGAGCGGCGATGCCAGCGCCTGTCCGGGTACGGCCGGTGCAACCAGGCGCGGCGTCACGATGATCACCAGATCGGTTTCCTGCTGCTGGTAGGACGAAGAGCGGAACAGCGTCCCGAGCACCGGCACCGAGCCGATCCAGGGCAATTGCGAGACGTCCTGCCGGTTGCGGGTTTGCAACAGACCGGCGATGGCGAAGCTCTGGCCATCGCGCAACTCGACCGTGGTGCGCGCGTCGCGCCGCGACAATGCTGGGATGGTCGTCCCCCCGATCGTGACTGCGTTCTGGAAATCCAGCTCGCTGACCGAGGGTTCAACCCGAAGGTTGATCACGCCGCGCGAGAGAACGGTGGGCACGAAGGCCAGCTCAACACCGAACTTCTTGAATTCGATAGTAACGGTGGGAAAGGTGCCCGCAACCGGCGTAGAGGCTACCGGCACTGGAAATTCACCGCCGGCCAGGAAGCGCGCGGCGTCGCCGGACAGTGCCATCAGGTTTGGCTCGGCGAGTCGACGCAACAGGCCCTTGGTTTCCAGAGCTGTTACCAGCAGGTCAACCGAGGCGCCGTTTTTCGTCCTGAGGACGCTGGTTAGCAGGCTACCGAACGGGAGCGATCCGTTAATCGCGCTGCTTGCTAACGTACCCGCGGTGTCGAGTAGCGGTATAGTGCCGGGTGGAGGGCCTGTGTTAGGCATTGGAACGCGACCGCTGAGGGTGTTAATGTTACCAAGCCCGGTATTGCCGATGTTCGTGCCGCTGGCGTTGGCGCCGAAGAGGTTCATACCAAGGTCACGGCCAGCAAGGCGGTTGACCTCGAGAAAGCGCACCTCCAGCATGACCTGCTGCGGCGCCGCTACATTCATGGCGTTGACGACGACGCCACCTTTCGTAACGGTGCTGGTCGCGATCGCCATGGCCCGCTCAGCCGCAACCGCATCGACGGCGGTTCCGCTGAGCACGACCTGCCCCTCGTTGGACGAGACGCGAATACCCTGCATGCCGGTGCTGCTGCGGATGTTATGCTGCAGATTGCCGGTATCGATCCCCACCTCGACGTCGAGGATCCCGATCTGTTTCATCGACGAATCGAACAGGATGACGTTGGTGGTGCCGGTCTGCTTGCCCTGGATGTAGATCAGGTGATCGCTCAGCGACTTCACGTCGACAATGTCAGGCGAGCCCGCGACAATCGTCGAAAAGGCCGTATCGACCCTGAAGGTGCGCGACTTGTTGACGGTCACCTTGACCCGCTGGACGTCGTTCATTTCGCTGACGAAGACGCCGCTGGAGGACCCGCCCCGCCGATCTGCAGCGCCCGCGCGCTCAACGGAACCAAACAAGGCAAGCGCAGCGCCAACTGCGATCACGCCCGAGGCGAGAAGACTCCCGCCTGCCCTAGCCGAAACGCGACCGCCCTGCATTCGATTCCCCCTCGACGCGATCCACTTCTGTCCCCGTAAACTTACGGTCTCAGCCTCTTAGCAACTCTCCTTCGCGCACCCCGTCGCAAAGCTTACCACTTTGTCCCACTACAAATCGTTACTTCGCATTCCCGGCGCGCTCTGGCCTCAGTGAAGACACTTCCCGGTCTCCCGCTCGCCGCGTATACGACTTCAAGATCATCGTCCTTCATGCTCCTCGCTTGCAAGGAAAGACCCTCATTAGGTTGCTGCAACATCAGCGAATATTTCCCAATGTTGCGAGCGAGCACCACCTTTTTGTGCAATGCGAAAACCAGCGCCGCCAACACGCGATCGCCTGCCGTCCGTCATATTCCCGATGAGTTGCATATAGCCCGCTAGGTTCCTCCATCTCGCGCGTCAGACGCCCCGATTTGCTTGCGCCGAAATTCGCGCAGACTCGACGATGGAAACCGCGGGCCGAATCGAGGACCTTGCCGACCAATGTCTCGCGCCAAAGGCCGACCAGGATTCGGCTCATGCATGCCGCTTCGCTCTCGCTGGACGGCGATCGCCATCGTTGTGGGCTCGTCGAGTATTCAACGGATTGATGCCCGAGAATGTGCCTAGAAAGGAATTGTGGTGGACGCGCTCGGGCTGTTCAATGTTGTGCCCCATATCGGCATCAGCATGCTGAAAGTCACAGATGCCGTAACAGTAATTGCGCTGCCGCCCGTCGTCGTGCTCAGCGTCGGCGAAAGACCGCCTATCATTGGGGCAACGGCCTTTTTCTCCGCAAGGGATGGCAGGGGATCACCGGCACAGGTCGGTGAAGTTTTCTTCATTACGCTATGGACGAAGCAGTCGTTGATCATCCAGGTCCGCGCACCAGCGTTCGCGAGCGTCCGCAATGACTGCATCGTGATGGCGTAACGCCCAAGATCGAAGATGGCGAACATCAATGTGAAAAGCGGCACGGCGACGAGGCAAAATTCCATCGCGGCGACGCCACGCTGATCGAGCTTTTTCATCAATGCACCAACTGGACGTACCGGCTGCTGGCTAACTTCGTTTGCGATGGACACCCTGTGGTATCGAAGGTCGCATTGCCGTTGAACGCGACCGACTTGGAGATCAACTCGCCACACGCTCCGCCGGCCAAGTTCAGCGTCGGGTTGCCCTGAAACGTCACATTCGCGCTCGGCAAGTACATGATCCCCTTCAATTCGATACCGGAAGTTCCGCCAAGTTGTACGTCGTTCGGGCCGTTCTTCTTCGTATCAGGATCAGTGATCTTGTAGAGCGCCATATTGGCGAACAGGCCCGCGTGGGGTTGAAGTGCCGACGGAAGCTGTGAGGCTGCGACCGACGGGTTGCCAGTGAGATTGAGAGCACTATTGCCAGTCACCTTCAAACTCGCGCCGGGCAACAGGATGAACAGTGCCGTGCCGGAGATCGACACGCCGCCAGTCAGGGTGAATGTGTCAGAGATGAAATAGACCCCACCTGTCAATGTGGGGCCGGTGCCATTACCTTCCAATTTAAACTTGTCGTTCCTGCAAGGGGTCGCGGCACTGTAAGCGGTCAGAGCGCTACCTGAACACTTCGCGAGTGCCGGTACCGTAACCGCGTCAAGCGCGGCGAAGGGATTGGGGATTGGCGCCGGCATATAGGTTAGCGCGGGATTGCAGAACTGCGCTTGACCAGTGCAGCCGCCGACGCTCGATAGCGAGCCGAGATTCATGGTCATCCCGCCGCCAGTGAAGTCGATTGCATCCTTGGCCGTACTGTTCGAGGCCATACCGCAATTGGGCGCATTGATGTTCGGGCTGCCTTGAAAACTGACAGAGCCTGTCAACGCCAGGACGCATGGCGGCGCCTCCAGAGCTTGTACTTTGGCAACGGCTGTCGCACCTATATTGACGGTGGTCAAACCAAGCACCCTCGCCAGATATGCCGGCTGTTGCTGGCTCACAGTGGCCTGAACATACGTTCCGGCTATCCCCTTCCATGAAGCGAGCGAAGCGACCTGGACGGTATGCGAAACTCCTGCCGGGCTGGCGACACACTTGGAGCCGGGATAGGAGGTGCCCGAGTTGCAGAACGCGTTCTGTGCCGCGGCTTGCTTGGCGCGATAGTCCACGGTTTGTGCAACCGTGCACGTCGATAGATCCTTTAAGCATAACTCCTGCACGGCGCCCGAATAGGCCGCCGCGTCGGCGGCATTCTGCGCGTGCTGCCTGGTCACGTACCACGATCCCGCTTCGCCTCCGAGCGCGACCACGCCTATCAGAGGCACCAGGGCGACAACGGTTGCGAAGGCGACTGAACCACGACGAGAGCGAAGCAGGCTACGCATGGCACACTCCTATTGAAACCGTTCACCGTAGGACAGTGTGAACGAACAAGGATTGGCGTTACCACTCTGACAGATCACCGACCTCAACAGGATGGGCGCCATGGTGACGGTCGTTGAGTACGTATAGTGCTTGGGCGAAGCAGAGTTTCCCGCGGAGCAGGCAGCCATGGTATCGCTGCAAACGACCTGGAGATTCTCGATGGGATAACCCGAAACAGAAGTCGGGAGTGCTGACTTCCAGCCAGCCCAATCGGTGATGTCCTTTGGCGGGTCGTACTGGATCTTTTGCCCGAAGGCGCGCAACGCCTCCCACGCGGCTACATACCGGAAGCCCGCGGCCGCAACGTCGGCAAGCGGCAGCATAAGGCCCACCACAAGGAAAAGGTAAACGATCAGCATCTCAAACGCGGTAGCGCCGCGCTGATCCGCGATGAAAAACACTCTACGGCTCACGAGCCTATCTCGACAGGGCGACAAATGCAGCACGTTGGCCCCTCCGCGCAGTATCAGACCGATGCAGATCAACACGCACGTCCATAACAAGCCGGCCATTCATGACCACTCACCAAACATAAGGTATCAATCTCCAGCGTGACGCTTCGTAACTGGAGTACTCAGGGAGGCTGCGCCGAAGCAGGTCTTCTTCGTAAAGAATCCGGCACACCTGGACGCCGATATGCAGGAACAGCACGATCACCGTTGCCAGTGTCAGGTGTTGCAGCACCACACCCAGTATTACGATTTCTTCTGCGAGATAGAGCGGATGCTTGATCCATCGATAGGGACCGGTTTGCACCACTGTGCGCGCCTGCGGCACCAAGCTGAACGACCGCCCCAGGTGCCGGATGGTGACAAGCATCATGATCAAGCCGATCAGCACGCAAGCGGTGGACAGCAAGTTTGGCAACGCATCGTCGGTCTTGCCGAGGAAAGTAATCGACCACGGCATGTAGCTGCCGACGAACGCAGCTATTCTGGGCAGCAACCCATCCGCATGGGCCTTTGCCGGTGACCTGGTTATGATCAACAGCGCCAGGAGCATGTAGAAGATCGCAAGGCAAAAACTTGACAGAAGCGATGGCCAGGGATCGGTAAAAGACCCAACTCTGATGGCGACCAAAAGCGCCAGCAACATGAACCACGAGCTGCCGAGCACCTGCATCGTCCACTCGTAAGTCCGGCTTTTCGACAGGGTGACCGCGCTCATGGCTTACTTCATCCCGAAGTTGGAGAATGTTCGTACGAGGTGCAGAATGGGACTTCCTCCCATAATGATGAACATGGCTGGAAGCAGGAACAACACCATCGGAATGGTCAGTTTGGCGCCCAGCTTGTGTGCTCTTTCTTCCAGCTTGGTAATACGTTCTCGCCGGAGATCGACAGCGATACTGCGCAGAACCTGGCTCAATGGTGTTCCGTACTGCATGCTTTGGCTGACCATGGTGCCGAAGCGGCGAAGTCCATCTGACATAGATCCCAATTTCTCGAAGGCGTCGCCCCGATTTGGCAGTATCCGGAGATCATCAATAAGTCCGTACAAGACCCGGGCCATGGCTGGATTGGTCTGGTTCATTTCTTCCGCTACTCGTCCCAGCGCGCTCTCCAGGCCCATTCCCGCCTCGCTGCACACAACCAGCAAATCGATCATATCCGGCGTGCCTAGCCGAATGGCGGCATCAAAACGCCGTTTCAGCACCAACAGAATCAACCGCGGGCCCAAAATTCCGATCACCACGCCAATGAGAGTGAAGACCAGCACATCCGTCAGTGGCTTCCCCGTAAGCTGCGCAACAAGCACGGCGATAATCGGGCATAAGAACATGCTGACGGTTTTGACGCCGATCCAGATCGGCAAGGTTCGATGATGATTAAAACCTGACGATTGAAGGACCGTTCGTAGTTGTTCCAGATTTTCCTCAGCGTAGAAGCGCCGATACCGCAGGCCGAGCGATGAAAACCAACCTGTCATGTCTTGCAGGGGTGCCGACCGGCCCGGAACGCCCATCACGGCGTTTGATACCCGTGTGTCCAATGCGCGAAGATGTACTTCGTGGATGATCAACACGCAGGTCGCAGTCGCAAGCGCTAAGGTGAGGACCACCAAACCGAGACCAACAGTCATAGTTCTGTTTCCCGTCTGACCATCCAGCGGATAACGAAGTGCCCGATAACCACTGAGGCTATCGCGTAAGCCAGAAGCTTGTTTCCAGTCGGATCAGTGAACAATAGATCGACATTGTGCGGATTGGCCAGGTACAGCATTCCACCCGCAATCAAGGGCGAGACTGTAAGTGCGCGTGAGGAAAAGATCACCTCTCCTGCCAGCGCTTTGGCGCGAGCAGCCAGCGCAACACGCTGAGTCACGGTGTCTCCCAGCGTCTGTAAGGTTTCCGCCAAGCTGCCACCGGACTTCAACTGGACTGCAAGCGTCACCGCAAACATCGCATACTCTGCCACTTGCGTTCGCCGATAGATGGCTTCGATGGCTTCCTCCGGAGGTCTTCCCAGATTCAGTTCGCTGCATACGATGGCAAACTGCCCGGCGGTTGGTTGCGGCATCTCGCGCGCGATCGTGCGAAATGCTTCGTTCACGGGCAGCCCGGATCGAACAGTACTTGTCACTATCTGGATCGTGTCAGGCAGCTGTCGGAAAAGTTGGCTGGCGAGACGGCGCTGCTGCCATCCAAGCAGGCCTCGCACCACCATCAGGGCCACAATGGCAGCCGCGAGGGACACGTGGAGGATGGAGAACTTCAGCAGGCTATTGGCATAAAAGATCGCGCCTGCTGCGATGACGCCGGCAAGTACCGCATACGCGGGGTGCCAATCGTAAGCCATCCCTGCCTTGTAATTCACCAAGCGGTGGAGGAGCTGCCATCGGGACCCGGCCTCCAACCGACGAATGGAGGGCAGGTCGGCCGAAACTGAAATCGGCAGAGCTATCGCTAGCTGCCGATCGATGCGTCGTTGACGTGCGTCAAGCCACAACGTCGTGGCTGCCGCGCATACCAGCAGCACCAGGTCAATGGTTGTTAAAAACTCCGGCATCACAGTTGCCTCATCGCCTCGGCCCAGGCTCGATCGAGCCCAAAATACGCAAGACGGCTCTTGAATTTCGGAACTGCGTTGGTGGATTTGTAGGTGCCCGAGATCCGCCCGTGAATATCCTCGTGTTCGTATTCGAACGCCGCGATGTCATTGGTAGTGATCACGTCGCCTTCCAGGCCAATGACCTCGCTGATTTGGACAATGCGACGCTGCCCGTCCCGCATGCGTTCAATCTGCACGATGATATCCAATGCGGCGACGATCTGGGATCGGATCGCCCGCAGCGGCAGATTTGGCTGTCCCATCTGCACCATGTTTTCAATACGGGTCATTGCGTCGCGGGAGCTGTTGGCATGCACCGTAGAGATCGAACCATCGTGTCCGGTGTTCATCGCCTGCAGCATGTCAAACGCTTCAGCGCCGCGCACCTCGCCTACGACGATCCGGTCAGGACGCATCCGCAGCGCATTCCACACCAGATCGCGTTGTGTCACCTGCCCCGTGCCTTCGAGGCTCGGGGGCCGGGTCTCCAGGCTGATGACGTGCGGCTGTCGGAGCTGCAACTCTGCCGCGTCCTCGATGGTGACAACGCGTTCACTGTGATCGATGAACTGGCTCATGGCGTTCAACAGCGTCGTCTTGCCGGAACCAGTACCGCCGGAGACCAGAACATTGAGCCGAGACCGGCTGGCAATCTCCAGCAGTTGAGCCATGGCCGGGGTCAATGTGCCGTTTTCGATCATTCCCGCCATATCGAGACGGCGACTTGGAAACTTTCGGATCGAAATGCAGGGGCTATGAATCGCCAGCGGCGGGAAGATGATGTTGACCCGGCTGCCGTCCGGCAAGCGGCAATCCACCATCGGACTGGATTCGTCGATACGCCGTCCAACTTGCGCTGCGATTTTCTGCGCCACCGATGCGATGTGATCATTGTCGCGGAATCGGACCGCGATCCGTTCCAGCTTGCCGCTTCGCTCGACGTAAATGTTACTGGGTCCGTTGACCATGATGTCGTTGATCGTTTGATCCAGCAGAAGCGGACGGAGCGGCCCGTAGCCGGTCATGTCGTCCGCAATCTCGTCAGCTAGCTGAAACTGCTCGCGACCTGACAGTTCGAGCCGTTCCTGGTTGGCGATTCCGTGGATGATCTCCTCGATCTGTCGCCGGAGAACATCGCGCGAAACAGTTGCGGCCACCGATGGTTCAATCTGCTCAATGACGCGTTCGCGCAGCGTAGCTGGCATCACCGGCCCCGGATTCGAAGGTTCGTCGCGCCTTGGCGCTGGTGCAGGCAAGCTCGGCGACGACGCAGGCAAGCTTGGCGTCAGTGCAGGCAAACGAGCTGGCGTGTCGTCTTCGCGCCTACCAAACTTTTTCATAGCCCGAGCAGCCTCCTCAACCGTCCCTTCCGCTCGGCGCCGACACCGGTGATTTCCCGTACAATCGGGGCGAGGTGACGTCGCAGTCCTGATACGTGCTTAAGAGCTGGAATTCCGAGATTGACCGCTTGGGTCATCCCCTTCCCGAGATCGGGAATCACCATGTCCGGTTCCGCGCCCAAGGCCTTGACCATCGTGGCCCTGGGAAGCCCCCCGGGACGATTGGCGCGGTTGAGCAAGGTAAAGACTCGATCCTTACCGGCGATGTTGGTGACGGCTGCCCGGAGTGCATGGGCATTGCGAAGGCCCGTCACTTCCGCTTCCAGCAGCACCAGCACATGACGCGAAAGTGTGATCACCGGATGGATGGACGGCGGAAACGGCACCGGTACATCGACGACGATGTAATTGAACCGTTGACGGAGAAGACCCAGCACGTGTCTCACTCCCGCCTCGGTGATGTTCAGCTGCGCATCCAGCTCCTCATCGGCGGAAATCAGGCAAACCCGCTCGTTGACATCGATCGCCGCACGTTCGAGGAATAGCGTGTCCGCCCGCATCGGGTTTTCCAGAGCGATGCGCAATCCGGGCCCAGGCTGAACACCCAACATCACTGCCGTTTCGCCGCCCTGGAGATGAAGGTCGAGCAGCGCGACCTTGGCCTTGGTGGTCTCGGCCAGCTGCAGTGCGAGATTGATCGCGATACTCGTTGCGCCGGCGCCGCCCTGCGCACCGCAGATCGAGATCACATGCCCACCGCGATCGATGTGACCGGGCGCCACGTCGCCGAGCAGTTTCGGGCGCAGCTGGTCCAGCACCATGTCCCGCGTGAGCGGCCGCGGAAGATACTCCGTCAGGCCGAGCTCCATAAGCTCGCGGTAGAAGGTGATCTCCCTGCTCTCACCGATCAGAGCCACCCGGACATCGGGTGGGCATACGCCGGCCAGCCTTTCCAGCTCGGTAAACGGATCCTCGACGTCGCTGATGTCCGCCACCAACGCGGATAGCTCGGTGTCGGTTTCGAGCATCCGTATGGCATGACGGATCGTGCCCCGCCTGATCGACAGGTTGCTGCCGTCGAGGCCTTTGCGCAGGGCTGCAGCACTCAGCTCGTCATTTACGAAACAGACGATACGGTCGCGCGTGACAACAGATGTGGATTCTTCAGGTGGATTGACTGCGACCATGCTCATCAACGTTTCTCCAGCAACTTGTCAGCCTGTGCTATCGTCGCCGCGGTTGGGCGGGCCGCTTCCGGCGATCCGTCACAGCTGTCGCTGCTGTCCGAGTTTTGTTTCCTGACGGAGTATTGCTTGACCTGACCGCCGGAATGAATCGCCACCGATGCACTCTGGCCGGCAATTGCATTCTGCCGGGCAATCTCAGGCGACACGTCGCAGCTCGACGTAGCCGCGGCATCCGCCGTATCCCACTGCTCGACGGCTGACCGTACGGCCAGGGAGAGCGTTCCGAGCTGTTTTGCGACGGTGACCTTCTTGACCTGCCCTGACGTAAGCTCCAGCGACACCGTTTGCGCCTGCTTGCCCGCCAACACACCAGCGGTTCGACCGCCTTGCGTAATCTCCTGGTCAATCGCAATGATCCGAACATTGCGTAGAATGGCTTCGCTCAAGGCGCGCCGCGCGGGATCTGCTTTCTCGAACACTTGAGTCAACACGACATCCACATGATCACCCGGCCTGATCAGGCCCGAGACGCCGGACTCCTCGTCGACCTTGATGCTGATGGCACGGCTGTCCGGCGCCAGGACGCTCGCAAGGAAACCCCGGTCTCGCGGACGCAGGATGTCTTGCAAAGTCACGGGGCTGCCGGCGTCGACGAACTTGCGAACCAGAGAACCGGGCAATCCGATCTTGGAGTCCGGCGTTTCAAGGATCGCCCCTGCTGGAACACGTTCCGGCGGCACCGAGCGCACTGTGAAATCTTCGTCGCGGGCCAATGTACCTCTTGGTAGCGGACGTGCCGCAACAAAATATCCGACAGTTGAAGGCGGCGGCGGCGCCTTCTCCGTGACCTGTACTACCGGGACCTGCTCTTTCGGCAGCATCATGCTGTAGGCAATAAGCCCGAGCGCAGCGGTCGCGAGCAAAAACACCATAATGATCGAGAGACGCAAAGCGGATGACATATCAGAATCCTTTGCTGAAACTGGTCCAGATACCACCGCACGCTATGGCAACCCCATAAGGAAGCGGCGCGTGTCGCAAATGGCGCCAGCGCTCCACCGCGTAGACGCGGCGTGCGAACGACGATCCGGCGGGCGCCAGCCTGGGGTATGGCAGGATGCGCATCATCAGATGCACCAGGGCAAGGACGCCGCCAGCCAACGCGGTGATGGTCAACAACTGAATTACGTCCGTCGGCGGGAGACCAATCGCCAAAGCAACCAGCAACTTGACGTCGCCGCCGCCGATCAGTCCCCGCTGGTAGATGACCAACAGCAGCAGCAGCAGGATCGTCGCTGTTATCAGCGACTGGGCAACCTGCATCGGGCTAGCCAATTGACCGGCAATGCCGAGGAGCGCCAGCGCCAGACAAATTTCATTTCGGATCAATCGCGTCGCGATATCGATCGTTGCGACATAGAGCAGCAACAGGATTTCGAGAAACGAGACTGTGGGAGCAATCCAACTCATGAATGCATGCCCTAAATAAAGTGGGGGCAGACTTCGCTGCCCCCTTTGGGGAGATGCCGTATTACACGGCCGCAGTGAAAGCGGTGGTAATAGCGGTGATTCCGCCAGTCAGCGCCGTCCCAATCGCACCACCAGCTCCAATACCGAACACGGCCGACACTGCGCCAATGATACAAACCGCGACGATGATGTACTCGAACGACACCACACCGTCCTGATCAGTGCGCAGACGTTTGAACGTTTCGGTCGTCTTGATGTAATGCTTCAACATAGGAGAAATCCCTTCTTTTAAGATGAATTGCCGCAGTTGCCATTGGCAGACAAAGTCGGTGCCAACACAGTGCGTTTATAATATCGGGCCTGAAAGTTGTCGTTGCCGCTGAATAGTGCGGCTCGGATTTCCGGAGGTACCTCGAAAGTGCCGGCGGTACTCCGGCCTCAACGCGGTATACCGTGTTAATACGGGGTAACTATATCAAGATGCTACGGCGTGCGAACGTTGCAACACCAGCGCCGCACAACCAGGGTACATCGCCGAAGCAACGTAGTTGGTCAGATGCACCATGATCATTCGGTCACGCGATCAGCCAGCGGCTATCTGAACCGAAGCCGTCGCATGATCGAGAATGAAGGGCACGTCTTTCTGCTTTTTTGCGCGCCATATTACTTTGGAGTGCGTGCCTTCAGTACTTCCGAGCAGGATCCTGCATGGCAGCCTCGCTGCCCTACTCTCCAAATCATTGCGGCTCAAATCGAAATTCCCGCGCGGCCTTGGAGGATTTGTTTTTGCACTGTGTGCGCGACGACCCGACGCTTTGCCTGACGGCGCTTGGTGCGCGCATGGATTTATGATCGGTTCAACTCACATCCCTGGGCTCACTTGTTGAGTTCGCCGGCAACCGGGGAAGCAAGCAATGCGTCCGCGCTCTTGGTCAGCCCCGCAGCCACTTGTCGTGCGGCATCCGGAGACAGCGCATAGCCTTCCTGGTTTTCCAGCCGGTGATTGAGAATAAGCAGGACCAGGGCCCCTGCCTTCGGTGTCCGCCGTCACGGCGAAGGTCTTCGGGATTTCAAATCTGACTTCATTCAGGTTGCCCCCCGATCGAGCACTCAGCTTGGGACCCACGGCGGAGCCCGCGGGAACCGCTACTGACCCAAGCTTGCCCCGCGCGCTGACCAGCGCATCGATAAAATCGTCCAGGCACTCGCGCGCGATTTTCAGCTCCACGTCGCCAATGTACTTCCCGCTTCCATCGACGATGACTTCCTTCTTGTCATCCGAGAGCCTGGACGACTTTACCTCGCCGATCCTGATCGCCATTTATGAACGCTCCGGGCCAAGCCTACCCTGCCCTGATCATACTCTTTCTCACGTTCCAGGACCATCGTCGGGCATCGCTCCATCAGCTCCGCACTGTATCCAGAGCATTCTGTCGGTCAGCTAAATCAGATCGTCACGGTATGACAGAAGTGTGCCCGTCGTATCGTCTGCCGAGAATACGAAGCCGTCCGCCGAGTAGTCGCCGAACAACGAGATATTGGCAGTGTGAACGCCGTCGCTCACCGTCAGGGTTCCGCCGGTCTCCTCCGAATTCTCAGCGTAGCTTACGCTGGTGCCTTCCCCAAATGTGATATCGAGCAGATCGATCTGGTCGTCCTCGTCAAATCCCGAAACAATTCCGCTGAAGTCGAAGGAGTCGCCAAGCTTGAGCGTCCCCGTCGCCTCGGCAGCAAACGTTACGTTAGCAGATGACGCTGCTTCGAACTCGATCGTGGCTACACCATCGATCAATGCAGTGCCGCTGCCAGTTACGGTGCCGTTGAGGGTGATGTCTGCTCCATTCGCCCACAGCAATCCGGAATTATCAAGGTTGCTGTCGATGACCAGCCCGCCGCTGCCGGTCGCTTCGAGCGTTCCGGAATTGACAACAATGTTCGCACCGGTATCGATTTCGAGTGAATTGATGCCGGTGGCGATGATCGTACCTTGGTTGACCAGGATCATCTGCCCGGCGCCAAGCTGCCCGGCGCCCGAGATCGTGTTGTCCACGTTCGTCAGCGTGACGTCCGAGACCGTTCCCGTGATCACGTTCTCGGTGCTGTCGGACAGGATGAGCTGCCCGGCGCCTTCTAGCGTGATGCCATACTGGATAAGCTGAAGGTCGGTTTCAGCACCTGTCGAGTTCAATTCGATCGTGCCGGTGTTTTCGATGATGCCGCTCAGCGGCAGAATCGCGCCATTGCTGATCACCATGTGGCCGGTGTTCTCCGTGACCGGTGTCTGGTCGAAGACGAAGTCATCAGCGGTGAGCGAAGCGGCATCGATCCCATTCAGCGTGATCGTTTGACCGTCAGCGAGCGTGATCACCGCGTTGCCGGCCGCGTCGTTTGCCGTATGCGCCTGGATGTCGCCGAAGCCAGTGAAGTCGGCATAGCCAATCAGATCGATCTGATCGGAGGCAGCGTCGAAGCTATAGATCACGTCATGGCCGATCGGCTGGGAGAACACGAACAGGTCTTGGCCGCTGGAGCCGGTCAGGTTGTCGTCGCCCGAGATGGCGAAGATCGGATTGCCGGGGGCGAAGGCTTCGACGTTGTCGGTGAGCACCGAGAAGCCGTCCGTGCCATCGGCGTTGGTCCAGGTCATTGCGACGCTGAGTGCCATGGCGCCTGCGAACTCCGCGGGCGTGGTAACGGTGAGCGTGGACACGTCACTGGTCCGGACCGTCCAGGTGCCATTTCCGTTGTCGGTGCCATTGCTCACCGTCCAGCCGGCAGGGGCGCCACAGATCGTAACTGTCACCTCGCCATCGACTCCAGCGGGATTCGTGAGAGCCAGGTTTATCGGCGAACCGGCGACACCAGCCGGTGCCACGACATAGTCCGCGACAACATTCGGCGAGCCGACGGCTGTCACGCTCGTATAGTTGCTGAACGTTGCGATGAGCGTTGTTGTCCCAGCGCCATTCGCGTCGGAGTCGTGATACAAAGCAACACGATTGCTTCCGGCTACGTCTGAGTAAGCCAAGACAAACACACCCCCGTCGAAGTCGCCATTCTGGTTGCTTAGGAGCGAATTGATTTCGCCAGTCGTGTCTGCCGCGTCCGCATTGGTTAAGTCGAAAATGACAAGATCTGCCGCCTGTCCGGAGGGTGATATATCCGTTCCACTTCCTCCCAGACCCGCAGTTGTAACAGTTACGATTGTATTGAAGCCATTGCCGCTTCCTGCATAACTGAATCCGGTTAGATACAACGTGTCGTCGGCAGTGACGAAATCCGTGATAATGTCGCTGGTACCGTTAAGCACGAATGTGTCGTTGCCCGTGCCTCCGGTTAGCGTGTCCACACCGCCCGCGCCGACGAGCAAGTCGTTGCCACCGCCGCCGTCGAGGGTGTCGGCGCCTGCACCACCAAACAGCAGGTCGTTCCCGGTATTGCCGGTGTGCGTTGATCCGTTAGCGTCGGAGACCAGGATCGTGTTGACGCCGGCGGCCGATTGAGCAGCCGCGGAGTCCGCATCTGTCAGGAGAAGCGTGTAGGGCGAGGAGCTGAGCGCATAACCGCCGAACGTCGCGCCGCCAGAGAAGGTCAGGAATTCGACCTGGTTGGTAGCAGCATTGTTGAACTGGTTCGTCACCGTGACGGTCGTGCTGGCCACCGCAATGCTGAGATTGCCCGCATTGTTGGTGATGTTCGTGTCGCTGAAGCTCAGGGTCGTCAAAGTTGCCCCGGCGGTATTGAACGCGATGGTGTCGGTGCCCGCGCCCGTTGAGCTCGCATCGCCATTTTCGTCTATCGTGTCGGTGTCGTCAGCCAGGTCGAAGACATACGTGTCATTGCCCGCGCCGCCGCGCAGTTGATCATTGTCGTTGCCGCCGACGATGAGATCGTTTCCGCCTGCACCGTTGATGGTGTCGTTGCCGTCATTGCCAAACAGAAGATCGTTTCCGCTGTTGCCGCTAATCGGGTTGGTGCCGCCGTCGTCCGCCATGATTGTGTTGACGCCGGCGGCAGCACTGGGAGCGCCGTCGTCATCCGTGCTGAGCGTGTAGGGAGACGAGCCCAGGCTATAGCCCGCGAAGGTCGCTCCACCGACGAAGGTGAGCGTTTCCACGGTGTTGCCAGCTGCTGTATCAAAGTGACCAGAAACGGTAATCGTATCTGTTGCCCCATAGACGACGAACAGATTTCCATTCCCGGTACCATTGCTTGCATCGGAAAAGTTCAGGGTCGTGAACGTTGCGCCATTGGTGCCGATTAAGATCGCATCCGTCCCGGACGTTTCATTAATCGTGTCGCTGCCATCACCCGAGCCGCGGAAGGCATAGGTGTCATTCCCAGCGCCGCCATTCAGCGCGTCTGTGCCGGTATAGCCAAAGATCACATCGTTGCCGCCTGTGCCGGTGATGGCAGGGTTTTCCGTCGCATTCGGGCGATCGATCGTTGCCGTAACCGCGGGGCTGCTCGCGTTGCCCACACCATCGATCGTTTGGTAGCTGAACGAACCGTCGGCTGTCGCATCATCGTTGAAGGTGATGAAGCCGGTGCCCTGCCCGCCATCGGTGTGAGTGACAGAGGTCGCACCTGAAGAGCCCGCGACTGGTCCATTCCTTACGTCCACAGCGCCATTGGCTGTGTCGTTCAGCAGCAGCAGCCACTCAGGAATTTCGATGGTGTCGTTGTTGGCGAGAATTGTCTCGCCGGCGCCTTCGTGTACCGGCGTGACATCGAAGATCGCCGTATCGGTCGCGATTGAGAATGCCGTCGAGCCACCGGCGGGCGTCGGGTCAGCAAGGGCGCCATTGGTCCCGGTGTCCTGGTCCCAGGCCCGGAACGTAATGTTGGCTGCGCCGTCGTAGTCGGCATTCGGCTGGAAGTAGAGCAGTGTATTGGCATCCGCAGCGAGAAGCCGAGCCGAGTCATCGGTAACTGCGCCGAGCGCGTTCCAGTTCGTGCCACCGTTGATGGAGTAGAACCACGTGCCATTGGCTGTGTCAGCTGCGATCACCGCAATGCCGGTGACTGTGTCGTCGACGTCGGTGACATTGTCGAGACCACCAGCCGGGGAATCTGGATCGACGAGTTGCGAAACCAGCGTGCCAACGGCACCCACCGGCGCACCCGCATCCTCTGCGACCGCAGTCCCGGCCGGCGTTGCCGCCGCATTGAGCACCGGCGCGTCGTTGGTGCCGGTGATGGTGAACGTGACGTCCTGAATGGCGGAGTCCGTCGTGCCATCATTGACCCTGACCTGGTAGGTGATAGTCAGCTGTTGACCTGCTTGCAGGAAGTCGAGGCTAGCTGCCGCGGGATCGTAGCTGTAGCCGATGTTGACTGCACTCCCGGTCGAGGTCGTGCCGGTGAGCGTGAAGGCACCGCCAGCAGTCAGCGCCGCAGCGCCAGCCGGTAGCGAGAATGCGCCGCCATTGAGCAGCACCGTCGGGCTGCCAACCACCGAAGCGGTCAGCGTGTCGCCCACGTCGAGGTCGGCGACCGAGAAGGTGCCGTTGATCGCAGCCAGATCCTGCGCCGAAGCGGCGGCCAGCTCGGCCACTGCCCCTGGATTGGTTGTGTCGCTCAGCACCGGCGCATCATTGGTCCCGGTGATGGTGAAGGTCACGTCTTGGGTGCCTGAGTTCGTCGTGCCGTCATTGACCTGCACCACATAGGTGATGGTTAGGCTCTGGCCTAAACGCAGGAAGTCGAGGTTGGCTGCCGCCGGATCGTAGTTGTAGCCGATGTTGACGGCGCCGCCATTCGAGCTCGCCCCGGCGACCGAAAAGGCCCCGCCTGCCGTCAGCGCCGCAGCCCCCGCCGGCAAGGTGAATGCACCGCCGTTGAGCAGGACCGTCGGGCTGCCCACAATGCTCGCCGTCAGCGTGTCGCCAACGTCGATATCGCTGAGCGAGAAATTACCGGTGATCGCCGCCAGATCCTGCGCCGAGCCATTGCTCAGTTCCGCAACCGCCGTCGGGTTGGTGGTGTCGCTCAGCACGGGCGCGTCGTTGGTGCCGGTGACGGTGACGGTGACCGATTGCGTGTCGGTGCCGCCGTTGCCGTCCGAAATGGTGACGGTGAAGCTCTCGGTCGCGGTCTCGCCGACCGCCAGATACTGGGTGGCGCTGTTGGCGACGTTGTACGTCCAGGTCACGGTGCCGTCGCCGGCGCCGGTCGCCGCGTCGGTCACAACCGGCGTCAGCGTGCCGCCGAGCGTATTGCCGAGGGCCGCGGTGGCGCTGGCGGAATGCAGATCGATCAGATCGATGTCGTCGAAGGTGATGGCGCCGGTGGTCGACAGAGTCGTCGCGTTGTCGTCTTCGGTGACCGCGCCGGTTGCAACCGCCGCCGAGATCTCCGGGGCGTCATTGGTACCGGTGACCGTGATTTGCAGTGTCGTGGCGTTGGATACGGCGTTCGAGGGGTCCTTGTCAGTATAGGTGAACGTGTCAACCACCGTAACGCCCGTGGCCAAACTGTTGGCCGTGTCGGCTACATAGCTGTAGGAGCCGTTGGCATTCAGCGTCAGATGACCATAGATGCCGGCGATCGAGCTACCGACTCCTACGCCCTGCGTCACGGCGCCGGTGCCCGCGACCACGCCAGATACCACCAGCGTGTTGGTGGCATTGTCGACATCGGTATCGGCCACCGATCCCCCGGTGGTGCCCTGGATCACGCCATTCGCGGCAGTCACCGTGAGGGTCGCATCCTCATTCACCGCCCCGGTGTCGGCATGCGCCACAGGCGCGTCGTTGGTCCCGGTGATGGTGATGGTCAGGTCGGCGACGCTGGTGTCGCCGTCCTCGTCGGTCAGCGTGTAGCTGAAGGTCTCGGTCAGCGTCTCGCCGGGCGCCAGCTGCTGCACCAGCGGATTGGCGTTGTCGAGCGTATAGGTATAGCCGCCATCGGCCGCCAGCACGATCGCGCCGTAGCTGCCCGGGCCACTGCCGTTCAGCGTGGTTACGTTCTGCGCCGCGGTGCCGTCACCCAGGGTATCGTTGCCGCGCACATTGCCGGCGACCGAGACGGTGTCCTCGGCGATGCTGTCGGTATCCGCCGCCGCCACCGGCAGATCGTCGGTGCCGGTGATGGTGATGGTGAGGTCGGCGACGCTGGTGTCGCCGTCCTCGTC